>DEWC01000042.1:0-16190 GCA_002363095.1 Ruminococcaceae bacterium UBA3220
CCGTTCGGCAGTTTTTTCGGATCGGGAATCCAATCTCCGAGCGAAGTGCGGTCATTGTTTCTGCCTAAAAACCACCCGTCGTCCAGAACAAATAAATCTATTCCCAGCCCGGCAGAACTATCAATTATATCAAATAGTTTTTTTTCATCGAAATCAAAATAAGCGGCTTCCCAACTGTTTATAACGATAGGTCTTGATGCGTTTCTGTATTTTAAGGGAGAAAGATTATTTCTGTATAAATCGTGGAATGTGCGTGATAATTTACCTAAACCGCTGTCGCTATATACCATAACGCATTCAGGTGTCAGGAAACTTTCGCCACTGTTTAATTGCCATCCGAAATCAAACGGATTTATGCCACATTGAACTCTGACGGTTTCAAACTGGCCAACTTCTGCAAGACATAGATGATTGCCCGAATAAATAAGGCTGAAACCGTAAACCTCGCCGTTTTCTTCGTTGGTATCATGGCGGGCGAGTGCAACAAAAGGATTATTTATATGTCCGGAAGCACCCCTGCGACTCTCGACCGATTGAATACCGTGGTGAAGGGGAATGCGTTCGATATGCCGTTCTTTACAATGTGAACCGAACAGGTTTATAAAATCAAAATTACTGTCGGGCAGGTCGAGCGATAAACTAAGTGCACGGTCAATATTTATGGGCTTTTCGGAATTGTTGATAAATTCAACATTTCTTGTGATAACATTTAAGTTTTCAAAAACAGTGTAGTATAACTTGAGCTCGGCTTTGGCTGTGTTATCGGCAAGTGTTATAACAAGAGTTTCACAGTCGTTCTTTGTGCCGGTTGTTTGAGGAAAGAAAGGTATTCTTTCTTTCCCTTTTTTAATTTCATGTGAGATATAGCGGAAATCGCAAACTATTGAGCCGTTATCAAATGTCAGCATTGCTGCCGGAGAGCGAAAATCTCCGTTTCCGAAGAACGGATACTCTTGCGGTGCGGTATCAAGTGAAAAGAATTCTTCTTCGGCATCGGCAGGAACAGGAGCAAAACTTCTCGGCTCAACATAAAAGAGGTGTGATAAATCACATTCGGGAAGGCGTTTGCCATAATAGAGCGACAAAATCCGACCGTTTTCATGAAGTTTAAATACATAACTCGTTTCGTTTGCGGTTAGAAAAAAAGTTTTTGAATCTTTTAAAAATTTAATAGACAAAAGGATGACCTCCTTATTTTCATTTTTCTTTCGGTACATAGGCATATTTTACCCTGTATTCCGAAGGTGTACATCTGTACCGTTGTTTGAATTTCTTGAAGAAAAATGTTTTGTTTGTATATCCGGCATTTCTGAAAACTTCGTCTACCGGCAGATTTGATGTGGTAAGCTGAAATACGATTTGCGACATTCGTTTTTCTTCCACATAATCGTTAAACGAAATACCGACATTTTTTTTAAAGGTACGCCCTAAATATGCTTGATTGAAATTGTATAGTTTTGCAATATCAGTCAAAGTTATCGGTTCAAAACAATGTGCATCAATATAATCGGTTATTCGTGGCATAATTACTTTTGAATTTTTGTTTGACTGGTTATTTGATTTTGCTTTTTTTGCTCTCCACATTTCTAAAAACAATTCGCAAAGCAAAGCCGATATATATCCTTTATATTCTTTCTTTTTTGAGGAATACTCGGTAAGAAGATTTTGCAGAATATTTTCGGTTTTTATAATGTGTTCGTCGTCAAAAGAAATAAGAGGATCATACATATCTTCAAAGAAAGCCGTATAAGCATCAAGATTTTGGTCTTCAAAAGGGAAAATTGATTTTAAGAATTCTTTTTTGAAATACAGAGTAAAGTATTTAGATGCATTATCACAGAGAATACAGTGCGTATGCTCTTCGTCAATTAAGTAAATATCTCCTCTGCGCAGGGTGAAATAGACATTGTCAACCATATATTTTCCTGTTCCGCTGACGATAAATTCCATTTCAATATAATCGTGGGTGTGAAGATAAGTCGAATTATCACTTGTAACAGATCTTATTAAAAAATCATAGTTGTCAGAGAAAACCTGTTTGGCATAATAATATTTCAATACAACCAACTCCTCTCCAAAATAATATTACATTATATAACCAGCGGTGTCAATAACTTCCAGAAGAAAAAGTACACTTTTGATACAATAAAGTGCATATATGTCATTGTGCATAATGTGCCTTATTCGTATAATTTAATTAGTGAAATTGTGAATATTTCACAGAGAATCCATTAATTTTCCACAAAGGAAGGGCTTGTATAATGAAGAAAAGGCTATTATCTTTGCTCATAATACTGTGTTATATGGTATCGTTTTTTTCTTTAACTGCTTATGCCGAAACAGGGGTAAAAGTAAGCAAAAAAGGGTATACGGTTTATTATACGGCAGGATCTTCCGATAATTTCTTGTGCAATAAAAAGACGATCGGTTCACGACCCGGCACGGAATATTATTTGACATATACCGTATCTTCATGCTCGGCAGTTGGAATTCAAGGCGGCGTCGCCGCAACGGACGCTCCTACCGAAAGTTATCCTTACGCTAAAGACCACGGTATGCTTTTCTATAATCTTGGCAAAAAAGGGTCTGACAAAAATGACATTCTTCTTCCCGGATACACATATTTTATAAAATTCACCGCACTTGAGTCCGGATTTCGTTATACGGCAGCTCGTGCGAAAGGGGACAAGTCGGAATATCTGGTGTTTGATTCAAGAGCCGTTAATGAAAACCCGGTTCATTGCGGATATTACGGTATCTGGCTTGCGGTCGGAAATACGGTCGCCACTCTTTCAAATGTTCATTTTTATGATAAAAACGGAAATGATTTAGGCGTTTGGTCGCCGAAACATCGCGCAACCGTAACGACCGGCAGTTTTTTGCAAAAAGATTCATCAATACCAAGGTGGTATACCATAAAGGCGAGCGGTATGAGCAATCTTGCCCTTTCAAATAAAACCCCTCTTACCACCAAAAAAATGTATATGGAATATACGGTGAGATCGACAAAATCGGAAATTGACCAATCCGGTGTTGCGTATTCCAATGACCCGTTGGCAGGTTATCCCCACGGAAAGGGTATGATAAGATATGAGGGAAAATCTGAAACGGCAAACACTACAGGCGATATGCTCCTTAAACCCGGCGCCTCATACATAATCGAAATCGAAAGATTTGACGATGATTTTACCGCCATTGTTCAAATGACACTTAACGGCAAAACGACCCGTTCGGTTTTCCCGTCCCTTTACGGAACATGTAATCCCGAATCGCAATTCTTTTCATTGTGGTTCGGTGAAGGACACCAGACAAATGTCGATTTTACTCTTGAAAATGTAAAATTCTATGATGAATATCATAACGACCTTGAAGTTCAAAGTAACGACCCGACTGTAATGTTCAGGCGTTTGGGTGCGCTTGTCGATTATGACGGATGCGAAGCCATGTATTATTGCAAACAGAATGACGCTTTTTATCTGTTATATAAAGACAGCACTTATAAATATTCAAGCGATGATGTACAAAGCGAAGGAACATATTCGGTAGCAAGCGGAAAAATCAAATTTTCAAATAGAGGAGAATCGGAATATCTGTTTAAATCTATTAAAGAGAGCAACGGTGATGTATACAAGCGCTTATACACATATAAGATTTCATTTGTGCCGGAGCAAAAGGTTCAAACCCTTTCCCTTAAAAACGGTTATTATGCCAAGAAGCCGAGTAATCCCAAAAAGAAGGATTGCAAATTTGTAAACTGGTGTACAGTTGACGGTAAGGCATTTGATTTCAAGAGTATTGTAACCGAATCCACACAATTATACGCAAAATGGAGAGACAAGGATGGAAATGAATTCCTTGAAAGCCTTTCAACCGAAGCAAAACAGCCTACAGATTATTCTAAATACATAACAATAGCCATTTGTTCGGTTTTGTTATGCGGGGCGATAGTTGGCGGAATTCTTATTTTGAAAGGCGGTAAAAAGAAATGAATTCGGCTGCGCTGAAAAAAACAAAAAACAAAAGAGATACAGGAAGAATTGTTTTTATTCTTTTTTGCATTACGATACCCATTATCAACTGGCTTATTTTTTACGTGTATACAAACGGATCAGCTATTGCGATGGCATTTAAAAATTCGAAAGGTGTTTGGTCTTTAGATAATTTCAGACGGTTTATTGAAGAATTCAATTTGCCGTCCTCCCAAATACGAATAGCGCTGAAAAACACCCTCATTACCTTCGGAATTCAGTTTGTGATGTTTATTCCTCAAGTTTTGGTGTCCTATTTTATATATAAAAAGGTTGTAGGATATCGCTTTTTCAGGATAGTTTTCTTCCTCCCAGGCATTTTGTTCTCGGTTTGCACGGCGCTGTGTTTCAGTTACATGGTGGGCGTGAACGGTTTCATAGCCCAGGGAATAGGGGAATTTTTGGGGCTTGATAAAGTTCCTGAATTGCTTATAGATTCCAGGTTTGCAAACTATGTTGTTTGGGCTAATATGATTTGGCTTTCTTTCCCGGGCGACCTCATCATTTGGGGCGGTACTTTTGCGAGAATACCCAACGATGTTCTTGAATCAGCCAAAATCGACGGAGTAACATGGTGGCAGGAATTTACCAAAATAATAGTTCCCCTTGTATGGCCGACCGTAGCACTTAAATTAGTTCTCACAATTTGCGGTGTTTTCGGAGCAACAGGACAGGTATTCCTGTTAACCGGAGGTTCTGAGCAGAGTAAAACCATTACTTTGAGCGTTTGGATGTATAAAACTCTCTTGAACGGTTCCGGAAACGAATATACATCAAATGTTTATAACTATTTGTCTGCTGTCGGTATTATCATGACTGTTATCGCGGTTGGTATATCCCTCTTTATACGAAGGGTAACCGACAAGGCGTTCGATGATGTTGACTTTTAAGGAGGTGTCAGGTTTATGAAGTTTTTAAAGAGAAAAACACTTCCGGAAATAATTCTATACAGTCTTGTTTCTTTGTTGTTTGCGGTTGTCGCTTTCACATACATATATATACTTTTTTGGGCGGTAATGTCGGGTGCAAAAACCCACGATGAGATTGTTATGAATCCTTTCTCGTTCCCGAAAAAATGGCTGTGGTCTCATTTTGTTGATGTAACAAGACTCCTCGAAGTTAACGGTAACGGCTTTTTTGATATGTTGTTCAACAGTTGTTATTTTTCGATAGTAGGTTGCTTTATACAACAGTTCACAACCATTACATTCGCGTATTGCTGTACCAAGTATAAATTTCCTGGAAGCGGATTGCCTTATGTCATAATTCTTATTATGTTGACATTGCCGATCTACGGTGCCGGCGGAGCTCAGTATAAACTTTTCAGAAGTTTAGGACTTGTAGACAGTTATTGGCATGTAATTTGCTCAGCGGGTGGTATGTCGGCACAATTTCTGTATTATCGGGCGTTTTTTAAGAATCTTTCATGGACTTATGCCGAGGCGGCACAGATAGATGGCGCAGGGCACTTCCAAATTTATTTCAAAGTTATGCTTCCTCAGGCAAGACCGATTTTCGGCGCGTTATTCTTAACAAGTTGGCTTGCTTCGTGGAATAACTATGAAACCGCACTTCTTTATCTTCCGAATTTACCGACGCTTCCCGTAGGAATTTATCAGTTCAACACAGAAATGATGTACCGTGCGAGGCTTGATATTTTGTTTGCGGCCTGCGTACTTGTATCCATACCGGCATTGCTCTTGTTCATAGCATTCAATAAGGTAATAACCACAAACGTTTCGCTTGGCGGAATAAAAGGATAATCAATCACTTTAGTTTACATAATCAATCAGAAAGGATGACAATTATGAAAAAAACAATTATGAAAGCATTGGCAGTTTTCCTGGCTCTCACTATGGTGTCTCTACTTTCGGCATGCGGAGGAAAAAAGCAACAATTTGCTAATTCGGCAACCGATATCGAGATAAGTTACTGGAACGCCGGACTCGGTTCACAGTGGCTCGAAAATATGATTGACGCCTTCAATAAGTCGCAGAGCAAGTACCATGCGGCTTATCATGCCAGCGCAAATCAAAAATCAGCCGCCGCAACCTATGGAACCGATGGCGATACTGTTGATTTATATCTGCTTATAATGCGTCCGGATAAGTCGCAAATGGAACCTCTCGACGATGTGTTAAACGCTACTGTTAAAGGAGAGGGTAAGACCATAAAGGATAAGTTTAATACAGGTTATCTTTCGATGATGGAAAACGCCGACGGTCATTATTATGAACTCAGTTACGGCGGCGGTGTTGTCGGTATCGTTTATAACAAGGAGCACTTCAAAAAAGCGGGTATAACACAACTTCCGCGCACAACCAACGAACTTGCCATTGCGGCAGATAAATTGAACAGCAAAGGCTATACGCCGTTTTGTCATTTCGCGGCAGGTGGTTACTGGACAAATATGAGCGAATTGTTTTTCAGTCAGTATGACGGAAATGATTATTATGTAAATAATTTCTACGCTTGTAAAGATGCTGCCGGTAATTCTCCGACAAAGGATGTATTTACCGCCAAGGACGGCAGATATCAGGCGCTTAAGGTTTACGAAAAGATAATTACACCCGAATATGTAATGGGCGGTTCAAATTCGATCGACCATGTTAATGCCCAAACACAGTTCTTAAACGGTTCTGCTTCGATGATGGTAAGCGGTTCGTGGTTGTCCAACGAAATGTCTAACTCAAAGGATAAGATGAAGAACTTTGCAATGATGCGCTCTCCGGTTATTTCCGCTATCACCGATAAGTGCACAACCATTAAAGGTGAAGGTGAACTACGTAAGGTTATTTCGGCTATTGATTCGATTGCAGATGGCGATAAAAAGTTGGATGACTACAAAAACGGCAACGATTATGTTATCGACGGAAAAACGATTTCCGCAGCCGACTGGGAAACCGTTACAAACGCAAGATTCTCTGTTCCCACTAACTTCACGGGACATTGCGCTTCGATACCGAAATACAGTAAATGTGTGGACGGAGCAAAAGAATTCCTTAAATTTTTCTATTCCGATAAAGGATACAAAATCTATACAAAGGCAGTTAAAGCTCCGCTTCCGTTTACACTTTCTTCAGGTGATGTTGCGGACACAAGCGGTTTCAGCAGCTTTGAAAAGAGCCAGTTTAAGATGCTTGCCGAGGCAAAATACACGCCTACCGAATATATAGCAAGCAAACATCGTATATTCACCGACGGTGGTGCGTCGTCCTTCTGCGGAGTGGATTATATTTCTGCTCTGTGTGCTTCAAATAAAGATGACCGGAAGACGGTAAATCAAATTTGGGATTCAATTCAGCAAAAGGTTGAAGATAACTATAAGACATGGGTTTCCGATATAAAGAAGTAAGGAATAAATAATATGATTAACACTTACAAAACAAAATGCCTGACGCTTTTGAGTTTGCTTTTAAGTTTGGCTGTTGTTTTGGCGCTTCCCGTTTCGGCAGGTAATATCACCACTAGTATTACCGCGACAAACGAGGAGGGGGAACTGAATGTAGCCGACTGGTATGACCCTAATGACGAGCTTGAAATCAAAAACGGAGTGCTTGTCATACCAAACGACAGTTCTTCCGAGACGCGGATTATAACCAAAATTTTAGCCGAAAAAGACGATTCATATACCGCAATGGCCGAAGTAAGCGGCAGTTTGAAATTCACTTCGTTGCCGGCGGAAGAATACTTTTCCATCGGTTTCGGGCTTGACGGTATCGAGTCTTACAGTGAGGAACCTGAAAGTGCCGAAATATTGTTTAAAAACACCGGAGGTCTTTCGATAGGTGCTGTTTATTACGACGAAAGCGGAGATAAGAGCGAAGTCGCTCCCTTTGTTAATGCCGGCAGCGTCTCTTCCGTCCTTTCATTTTCAGCGGTGCTTTACTGTAATGATGATTTGAAATTAAGTATTAACGGCAGAGAAGTTGTATCCGCGAAGATTCCGGGTTCCCTTGAGGGTCGTATCGGATTTTTACAAAGCGGAAACTGCGGTGCCGAAATAGGCAATCTCAATGTTGTCTTTCATAAGTATGACCGCCCTGAGAATTTCGATTATATCGAAACATTTGAAAAAGGCGTATATAATGAAGAATTGTTTACAACGGCATATTACGGCAGTGCCCGTTCACCGGCAGGAATGAATGTTGAGGACTATGGCGGAAGCAAGGTCCTTATGTATCGCAATACCGGGCGATGCTATTTCGGAACAAAAAAGCAGTATTCCAACTTTGAGCTTTCTTTTGATATTCCTTATATTTCGAGGGAAACAAAGAAAGACGAGGACGGAAATATTGTCCTTACTCCGTGCGACACATTTTGTATTTCATTCGGAGATGTTGCGAGGGATTTTGACGGTTGGCAGTTTACCACTTCTACAGAACTTGTGCATTTTACATTAAATACCGTGTGGGGATACAATCATAAACCCGAAAAATTCAGAGTGCCATACAGCGATATGGGCTTTTCCGATAAAAACACCAACCAAGGTTTCTCGGTAAAGATGCGGATGGTTGACGGTAAATTCACCCTATACCTTAAAAAACTTGCCGACACCGAGTTTACTGAAATTGCAGCGGCATACTATGAGAATTTCCGTACGGGTTATATTAAATTTTGGAGTACCGGAAATTCGAATATTGCCATAGATAATGTTTCTCTTAAAAATCTTGACGAAAACCCGAATCTTATTGAAGCAAAGTTTACCTCGGCGCTTATCAAGGTGGACGACTTCAAATATGAAAAGATAAAGCCGGTTTTCAAAAGCAACGGCAAAGAAGAAAGTGAATTCAAATTTCTCTGGATATACATTTCATTAGGTGTTTCGGCGCTTATTCTTGTCATAGCCTTTACGGTTCGCATTATCTTAAATAAAAAGGGGAGGAAAAAGAAGAATGAGAATGTTTAAAAGAACATTATCGTTAGTTCTGTCCTGTATTTTACTCATCTCTACCTATTGCTCATGCGGTAATTCCTCCGCCAAAATTGAACCGTTGAAGGTTGAAAAGGTTGATACATATTCATTCGATTTTATCGGCGGAAAAGATGTTATGCCGATAGTCGGATACCACGGACCTCAGACCTATCAGTATTCGGCAAAAGGGCAGAGCATTCCCGACTATTTTTCTGATGATTTTATGAAGATGGTTGCCGACAGTGGCGTTAATGTTATAGTCGCGACAGGCGTTGACTATACCACAAAAACGAAATATGTAAAGCGATTGCTTGAACTCGGCAACAAATACGGCGTTGGAATATTTGTTCACGATACGGCGGTAAATGCAAGTTTGGATGACGAAACATTAAGCGTTTCCGAACTTGACCAGCAGATAAATCAATATGTAAGCAACCCTGCGTGTTGCGGACTCTATATTATTGATGAGCCTGCTAACAAAGAATACTACCCCGAATATGAATACAAGTATATTTCGCGCTACGGAAAATTAATGAAAAATCTTTCCGACCTTAATGTTTTCACCTATTGCAATATGTTTCCCGCAACCTCTACAAGCGTTGCGGATAAGTATCGAAGATATCTTAACGAATTTCTGGACACCTGTCCCGTAAAGGTGTTGAGTTACGATAAATATCCTTTTGTGAGTGACAACTCGCTTAAATACGCGGATGAATGGATATTTAACCTTTCCGAAATACGCAAAGCGGCGGAGGCGCACAATATTCCGTTCTGGAGCTTTATCCAGGCAGGCAGTCAGTGGAATGATGCGCAGGCGCATTTTGATACACAAGGATACTTCCCCGAAGAAGGTTCATTTGACTGGCTTGTAAACACTTCTCTTGCCTTCGGAGCAAAGGGTATTCAGTATTTCCCGCTTTTGCAACCCTATTGGTTCGCCTACAGTTCTACAGAGCCTTACGATTTTGAGCGTAACGGTCTTATCGGAGCGTGGGGGAACAAAAACCGCTGGTATTATTACGCCCAAGAGATAAACAAGCAGATTCGTGCAGTCGATCAGGTGCTTATGAATTCCAAAAACAAGGGAATTATTGTTACCGACGATAAATCAAAAGAGCATTTTGCAAATTGCGAATATATGCTCAAAGGAAACAAATGGCGCGAGCTTGAGTCGGCTTCCGGCAACCTTATGATCGGATGCTTTAACTATCAGGGCCATTCGGCTTTCTATGTTGTCAACTACGATAACGAAAGCGCACAAAAGACCGCCCTCAAATTCTCCGGTAAATACAAAATGGAGGTTACGCAGGGTGCCAAAACAAAATCATTCAATACAGATGAATTAGAGCTTACGCTTTGTGCGGGCGAGGGTGTATTGATTGTTATGAAATAGTCTTTTGACAATTTAATGCAAAGTTGGTGATGCTTTCAAAGCGATATTAAGCAACCCAAAAGAATAATAAGTCAGGAGGTTTTTACAAATGGCAAAAAATTCATCAGCAAAAAAGATTTTAGCAACCCTTTGCGCGGTTTGTCTTGTAGCAGTTTCCTGCTTTACGGGACTTTCAGCGGCAACCACTGCATTTGCAGATACGCCGTCCGTGCCCAATCCGTCAAATCCCACGCATTTGACCCTTTCGGATGTAGGTATGTCTAATACCGGCACAATCAGCGCCACAGACAAAACCTATGCTCCGGGATTTGACAATACACTTTTCAGTTTTTATATGAAGTGTAGTTCTTCGGCCGGCAGAATTTATTTCGCCGGTAACGGCAACTATTCGGGTTTCTGTATTGTTTACAACAGCAACGGAACCGTATCTCTCCAGGATGCAAATACAACGGCAAACCTGCTCGGATATTCTACGGTTAATATTGCCCCGGAAACAGTAGGAATTGACTCTTTCTTAACCGATGAGGTTTTGTATCAGTTTGAGACCCATTATCTCGACCTTGATGCAGGCGGAACCAAAAACGATGCCCGTCTTACCCTCTATATTAACGGAACACATGTAGCAACTGCCGAAACATTCAACAGAGTTGACAGGCTCGGCAACCATTTCTACACTACCGGCGGTACAAGATATTTCAGAAGCCATTCTGAAACTGAACATGAGCGCAGAGACGCTTATGAAAAATGGACCTTCAGAGATTTAGGCATTGCCGATGGCGAAAAGGTTTCCATGACCGGTTCTATGGTAGGTCCGCTTGACGGAAGTATGTTTATCGGAAAAATCAATTTCCCGACCACCTCTTTCGGTAACTTCTATATCGGAACCGGCGACTGGTACGGAATTGAAATCGAAAGCTCCGGCAGCGACAGCTTGAAGCTTCAGGTTATAAACGGCGCTTCAAATCTTGCAACACTTAATCCTACAACGGCGGGGGCGACCCTTCGCGGAAACGACGATCTTACCCTCGGCATTTCGGTTGATTATTTTGACGTTGACACCGCAAACGGAACCGCTAAATTAAAGATCGGCGTTTGGGTTAACGGCGAACTTTATAACGGCAACTATTTCAGAACCGGCGATATTAATACCTCTTATTTAGCAAGAAGAATTCATACTTATGGTATGAACGGCGTCGTTGTAGCTTCGGTTGCCACCACCACATCTCTCGCCGTTCCGGAATTTGATTCCTTCACGGTAGCCGACACTTCGCCCACATTTTCAAACGCGAATGTCAATACCGGTAACTTCACCGGAACTATCCCCGCTGATTCGCTTGACGAACAAATCTTCACCTTGAAGGTAAATTATACCGCCAATTCTCAGCAATTTCACTATGCAGGTGCGGTAGGTTCCAATTACAGCGGATTTACGCTTTATACGGCAGACAGCGGTGCTGCACTCTATCTCCGTCAGATTTCCGGCAGTGTAGTTTCCAACTTTGTTAACGCTAATTATTACGCAGAAGATATATTCGGAGAAGGCGGATCTTTCTTTAATGAATTTATCCTTCAGATATCCACCGAGTTTGTTGATGTCGATAACGACGGAAATGAAGATGATGTTAAGTTAGGCGTTTGGTTCAACGGCTCGCTCGGTAACGGACATTATCTCTATTATATCGATGCGGCAGCAGGTCTTGGAAAGAACATTTCCGCAAATGAAGGCGGTGCTCCGAAACTTTACTCATACTATGAAGAACTCCCAGCGGAGTTAAGTACCTATGAAGAATGGACCTATTCCGATGTTGACCGTGCCGACGGCGCAGTTTCAAGCGGATGGGTATTCACTCCCGTGACAGGCGAAACACTTGACAATACCGTTTTCCACGGTTATGTAACCTTTACAGGCGGCGACCAGTACCTGATGCTCGGCTCTTCCAAGAGCTACAACGGTTACGGCTTTACAACCGCTTCCGACAGCACCATTCTTAATTTCAGATTGTTGGTAGGAGGCAGTTTTAAAAACGCCTATACCCTTAACGCATCGGAGTTGGGTCTCGCTTCATTCCACAATACTAAGTTAGAACTTAATATTGCTACCCGTGTTCTTAAGGATAACGGAGACGGAACATATTTGGTTGAAGTTTTCCCGATGATAAACGGCGTTTTGCCCCGTGGCAAGAGCTGGACTCTGAATATCAATAAGGCAAAATTCACAAGAAGCTTAGGTCTTGCAAATCCGATGGTACTTGAAAGCATCGCTTCAAGTCATACCAACACCGTTCCCACTTCCTTTACAAAACTCACCCTTAACGATTTGGGAATAAGCAAGGACATTTACAACGATATCAAAAATGCATATACAAACGGTTATTATGCAGGTTCCTGGGATGAAACCGTTCTTTCACTGAATGTTAATTTCGGAACATGGAAGTCACGTATTCGTTTCGCAAGAGGCGACGGTTCTTATTCCGGTATCTGCCTCTACAGATCCGGCGATAACCTTGTGTTCGGTGCGGATTCTACTCCGTTCTCAAGTCTTCTTTCAAATGTTACCGTTACTCCGGCACAACTCGGACTTGAATCGTTTGACAACGTGAGACTTGCAGTTAATTTTGTAACCGATTATATTGACCTTGATTGTGACGGAAGCGAAGACGATATCAAGGTAGGATGCTTTATCAACGGCGTCCTCGCAGGCGGTCATTATCTCTACGGTTACGATGCAGTAGCATCTATGGGAACAAGATTTGCGGTAAATGAAGGCTGTGTTGCCGAGCTTTCCGAAATTGCCGTTCCCGCAAGAACCATGTATGAAACAAATTATGATTTCTACACCCTTAGCAATGCCGGCATCAATGACGGCACAGGCGTTGCTTACGGCATATTAAAGAATAGTGCCGGTGCCGATGTTGAAGGTACGGCTTATGATGCTTTAATGTTTGGCGCAAGAATCAAGTTTGTAACTACCGGTGCGAGAATGCACTATGCGGCATCCGATGATTCGCAGTTCAGCGGTATCCAGCTCCGCTTACTCGGCGACGGTACACTTACCGTTGAGCCCTACAGCGGAAAACTGACTTACACCACTATAATCATTGACCCCGCTCAATTTGAGCTCGAAACATTCGCTAACACCGAATTCACCCTTAAAATCACAACCGATATCGTTGATGCTAACGGCAGCGGTGATACCGATGATGTTAAGGTAGGTTTCTGGATTAACGATATTCTTGCCAACAACCGCTATCTCTATATTATGGATCAGGCGGATGTTTTGGGCAGAAATGTTAACTTCAATGAAGGCTCCGATACCGTACGCCGTTCGCTTTGGGATATTGAAGCACCTAACGACGGAACCGTTCTTTATTATCAGATTGCCACAGGTCATCCCTATCTTGTTACCGCCGATTATATGGTAAATACAAGAGGCGACCGTTTCGATAACGGCGAAGAGGTTTTGACCGCCGGCGATTACACCGCTTACTATGAGGAAAACGGCAGTCTTTTAGAGGCGGAGCATACAATTGTATTGTGGCGTGATTGGGATATTTGTCCCGATGAAGGACTTAATATACTCGATCTCGTAGCCCTTAAAAAGCTTAATGCCGCAGCAGAATCGGTTGAAGGCTTTGTAGGATACAGACCGCCCACACTCGCAGGTCAGATGGCCGCTATTAACAAAGTAGGCGCCGCAAACCTTACGACCCTTTGCAATCACCTTTTAGGCAGAACACTTATAACCGAGACCTATACCTACACTTATGCAAAAAGTGATGCTAACGGTCTTGTAATGCCTATCGGCGCATGGATCTCGCCCACAACATATCCGGCGAGATCCGCTATCGGAACCGATCTTGCAGGTTACGGTATCGAAACAAATTTTCTTCAAGAAAAATACTATGATATGATCGATGATCTCGGAGTAAATCAGCTTACCTACACCGAGAAGAATTTCGGAGATTCCGGCTCTTCAAGTATTCTTAAAGGTCTTGCTTTGGCAGAGGATCACGGATTGGCCGTTTTTGTTGACGATTCGGGCATTGGTGATGACGAAACCGACGAAACGGCACTTGCCGAAAGAGTTAATGCTTACAGCAGATATGCATCATTCGGCGGCATCCATATTGGCGATGAGCCTCACACTTCGACCTACCAAAGTAGTGCTACCACCAAGACTGTATCGGAAATCGCCGATAAGTCGACCCTTATCAACAGCTACACAAACCTTTTAGGTTATGTTAACCTCTATGGCGACTATACCCTTAATAATACTCAGTACAAGGCATACCTCGCCGAGGCCATCAGCGAATTAAATCCGAAGGTTCTTTCATTTGACCATTATAGCGGAACAACATCCACTAACGGAGCAAAATCTTACTTCGGCTCACTTGAAGCTATAAGAGAAGCATCGCTTACAAATGATATTCCGTTTATCGGATTTATAAGCACCGGCGACGATTATACTCCGAATGCGATTTATACCGATGATGACGCTCCTACACCCGAGCAGATAAAGTGGAATGTAAACACCTTGCTCGCTTACGGCGCAAAGGGCTATAACTGGTTTACCCTTATCCAGCCGTGGTACTTCGCTCTCGAAGGCGATGGAGAAATTGAAGGTATGGACTTTGACCGTTGCGGTCTTATAGGTGCTAACGGCGAACCTACAAGAAACTATGATGTTGCACAGGAAATCAATACATATGTTGCCACCATCGACCATATCCTGATGGCTTCAACCAGCGTTGATGTTTTGGCTGTCGGAACCTCTGCACAGACTCAGACCGGCATTTCCAAGACCTCCTATAACGGCACTACCGTTTCTGCGGGTGACGCTTCAACAGGCGCTATTGTAGGTGTATTTGATTACAACGGCAAAACTGCCTACTATGTTGTAAATCACAACACCGACGATTCACAAAACATTACTCTTAACTTCGGCTCTTCGCAGAGTATAAGAGTTTACACGGAAAGCGGAAACACAACTACTACCGCTTCATCACAAGTTTTGTCGCTCGGCGCAGGCGAAGCCGCCCTCGTTGTAGTCGGCTAATTAAAAATCATCCTGCTGTGGGGGAGACCCCACAGCAGGAAAAAGGCAGAATTGAGGCGAAAACCATGAACAAAGAATTCTTTATAGGCGCATTTTACGGTCCGACGGCTCCGATGCAAATAAATGATGCCGAACTCGGTATAGTGCATACAACAAAGGACTTTGCTAACGATAAATACTACAAATTGATTTCCGAACTCGGAATAAGATATATCACCTATATTGAAAACGACTATAACAAAAATCCAAAGGGCGTTATTCGCGATTTGGAATTGGCTGAAAAACATGGTTTAAAACTGTTTATATTTGATTCGGGTATAACCGGGAATATGACAAGAGAGCAGTTGCTCGAGCGTATATCCGCATATAAAGATTACCCCTCATTTGCCGGAATTCATGTAATCGACGAGCCTACAACCGATGATTATATGAAACATAAAATCGATCGTAGAATTCAAAAATACTATTCGGTTATGCAACTCCTTGCCGATAACGGCATAACGGCATATATGAATATGCTCCCTTATCTTCATTTTATGGGTACAAAGAGTGCATACAGAAAGATGTATGACAAATACATCGAGTTTTGTAAAACTCCTCTTATTTCTTTTGACAGATATGTATTTGACGGTGGCTATAAATTTAAGGATTGGCCAATAAGAAGTTTTTTCACGAATTTAGACATAGCAAGAGAGTATTCAATTAAGGCAGGCATTCCTTTTTGTCCGTTTATTCAAGCGGGCAGTCAATGGAATGACGAGCAAAAGCATTTCAAATCAAAACCCTATTTCCCGACCG
>DEWC01000042.1:16264-30504 GCA_002363095.1 Ruminococcaceae bacterium UBA3220
AACTGCTGTCTTTTGTGGGGAGCAAAGGGAATTCAGTATTTTCCGCTTATACAACCTATCTGGTTTGCTTACGGCGAAGGAAACGATATGGATTACGGACGCAACGGCATAATCGGTGCCAACGGCGTTCCGACAATGTGGTACGATGCGGTCAAGCATTCTATCGCATGGCTTAGAAAAACAGAATCCATCCTTGTTGATTGTGAGCATGTTGATGTTCTTGCAAAAGGACACTATCCCGAAAAATACTCGGGAAAGAGCAAACATAGCGACGATACTATTAAAGGGATAACATTAAGCGACGAAAACTACGGCACATTTATCGGTGCTTTCAAATATAAAAAAGATAAAAAGGTTTATATTGTCTTGAATGCAAATCATGATAAACCAGCAAATATCAAAATCGACCTTGCAAACAACTACTTTACCATTCTAATCAGAGAAAATGCATCAGATGTTATGGAAATAACCGACAGCGTTCAATTAGACCTTGCCGCGGGAGAAGCGGCGCTGATGATAGTAGGATAGGAGAATGAATATGAGAAAAAAACACATTAAGTTCATTTCTGTTTTATGTGCGATAGTTCTCGCATTTGGCTTGATTTATTCACCTCATTTTAAAAGTCGGGCAGAAGAAGGCATAAGTTTCAGTGACGTAGTGAAAGACGGATTTCATTGCGTCACACTGTCTGACTTTGGTGTTGAGGATACCGATAAAACGGACGGTAGTGTTGACTTTTATATGAGCGAGGATAAAGATAATGTAAAATCGCTTCATAAAACGGCGTTCAGAGCCTATACCGTATTCAATAACAAAACCGGCGCCGGAACAGAATTCCATCTTTTCACCCAGAAGGGCGGAAACACCGGTATCGCTTTTACAATCGGCTCAAAGAACGGTAAGGACTTGCAGTTAAAGAGAATTAAGACACCGGGACCGAGCATTTCTCCTACATTCACTGCAACTGTATCAAAGGCGGGAATAGATGCTACAACCTTTAACGGAACCTACTTCCTTTTGGGTCTTACGGTTGAATTTGTCGACAGCGACAGCGACGGCGATGACGATGATATGAAACTCGGAGTTTTCTTTAATGATAAACTCTATGATGATTCTTATATCACCATAAGAAACGCCGCCAGCAGTTCAAGTTATAAAATGGGAGCCCGTATGAACTTTGCCGGTGAATCCGGCGAGATCTATTCTTATGTCGAACCTAAAAAGATCAGCGAATGTCCCGAAAACGATTATGACAGGCTTACCCTTTCTGATTTCGGAATTTCAAGCGGTTCAACCGAAGGCAAATCGGGAAAACTAAGTATAGAATCTCTTGACAGGAAATTATTTAATATAAGCGCCGTATTTAAAGGCGATGAAACAAGCGGAACCGTTATGCGCCTTGGTGCAACTTCGGAAACCTCAGGCGACGGCGTTGCGGTATACTCAAAAGGCTCAAACGACCCGAACCTCTATTTATCTGTTTCGGGCAAAGAAATCCCACTTTTGCTACGAAAAACAAATATCGGAACTACAACATCTTTAGATGTGAAATTTGACCTTTACATATCAACCGAAAATATTGACGGAAAGTTAAAACTCGGTATATTCATAAACGATGACCTATATAACGGTGAATATTTTACCTTTGAAAATTTTGAATCGTTAGGAGAATTTTTGGTTTTTGAAGGTAAAGCAGGTGAGGCATATTCAATATTGCCACCTATAACATTACAAAATAGCGATTCTGCTGATTTTACTCTTATAACTCTTTCAGACCTTGGAATAGTTGACGGCAATTCTAATACTAAAGGCTACTACGGTCAGAGTTTTGATAAAACTGTTTTAGGATTTAATGTTAAATTCACAGGTGAAGGTGCACGACTTCATTATGCCAATAATTCATCTTCTTCATATAGCGGTTTAGGTATACGCCTTGAAGGTAAAAATCTTGTTGTTTCCTGCGAAGCGGGGAGTGCTGATCAAAAACTTATCTTTGATCCTTTCACCATTACTCCCGACGATGCGAGGACGAAGTTTAAAACCTTTGCAAATAACGAATTTTTGCTTCACATCAGTTGTGAATTCGGCGATTTCGGTGGCGACAACAATAAAAAAGATGTTAAGATAGGAATATTTATAAACGAACTTCTCTATAAGAGCGAATATCTTTACATAAATGACTGTGCCGATCGTATGCACGATAATTTCAACTTTGCCGAAAATGGCGCAAAAAGTTATTCATCAATAGAAACTGCGCCAAAAGCATTCCCCGAACATCTTAAGAAGATAACATTTACAGATGCCGGTTTAGGTACGGGAAGTGGAGCAGTTTCCGGCAAATTCCAAACCGTAAAGAGTCTTGACGGAACTATTTTCGGTGCAAATATTAAATTCAGCAAAAACAGTTCCCGTATGCATATCGGATTTACGGATAATTCTTATGGCGGTTTTGGCGTTCGCCTTGAAGACGGTAAAATCGTTGTCGGTAATGAACTCGGCAACAAGGAAGGCGCTCTTTCAAATATCGGCGTATCTGCCGTTAAAGTTGATCCTGTTAAGGCGGGCGTTGGCGATACATTTGTTGACAAAGAATTCCTTTTGCAGTTAAGTATCGAATTTGTCGACCAACAAAACGACGGAAATAAAAACGATATTAAGTTCGGCGTATTCATAAACGGAACGCTTTATTCCAACGCATATTTCTATGTTAAAGACCAGGCAGACCTTTTAGGACTTGGATTAAACTTTAATGAAGGCGGTGCGGCTTTCTATTCGCCGTATGTATCAGAGCCGGTAAACAATGTGCCTGACCAACTTAATAACCTCACATTAAGCGATGCGAGAATTGGTATCGGCGGTGGTAACCGAAAGGGTAAATTTGTAAGGCTTAACTCACTTGACGGTACATATTTCAGAGCAAAACTTAAATTCAACAAAAACGGTTCCCGTATGCACATAGGATTAAAGGAAGACGGTTATGCCGGTATCGGAATTCGTCTCGAAGACGGTAATATGGTAATCGGAAACGAGTTAGGTAACAAAGAAGGAGCCCTCTCTAACATAGGACTTTCCTTTATAAAAATATACCCGGACATCGCAGGGGTAGGAGATACATTTGTCGATAAAGAATTCGTCCTTGGCCTTTCTACCGAATATGTCGATAAAATCGGCGACGGAACTGCGGATGATGTCAGGCTCGGTGTCTTTATTAACGGGAAATGCTATCAGAATACCTACTTCTACATCTACGGTCAGGCTGATCGTCTCGGAACCGGAATCAACTTTAATGAGGGCGGTGCGGCGTATGCCGAACCGTACGGTGATACTATTCCGGCAGGTAGCAAAAGTTATAAAGAACTTACCGAAAGGGACTTTATGATTTCTGCCCGTAAGTATAAAAAGTGTTCGATAACAAGCGTTTATGACTATGCTTCGCTTGATAAGACGGCGGTTACACTTAAACTTAAGTTTTCAAAAGACAGCCCCGAACAATGTTCCGTATATTTCGGGCCTACATGGTACGGTACCCGTATTTCAACCCTTGAGGACGGTTCTTTGCGCCTTTCCCATGTTCATAAGGACGGAACATTGACCATTATCGCAAACATCAGTCCTAAATCGGTCGGACTTAATTCTTTCCTCGGAACAGAGTTCAATTTAAGACTGACTTATGATATAATAAAACAAAGTGGCGGATATATCGATTACCGTCTTGGTGCTTTTGTTAACGGCAAGCCGTGTGGTGAAAAGGGTGCATACATCCTTAAATGCGCCGAGCCCGAAACATTAAGAAGCGCAATGTTTATCTATTGCGGAAAGAAAGGTTCGGTAACATTCGGCACTAAGCCGAGCGGAGTTGATTTCACGATTTTCGGCTTTGAAAAAGCAACCTGGAAGCAGGCACTTCATATTTCATAGCATTTTTTCGGAGAAAAATAATGTTCAGTAAAGCAAAATGGATATGGCACCCGGATTATGACACAAGTGATACATATATTGAGTTCTTTGCTTCCTGCGAGTGTAAAAATTCGCAGGAGGCAGTTCTGCGTATTGCAGCCGATTCCGATTATGCGGTTTTCATAAACGGAAACTTTGTCGCGAGCGGGCAGTATATGGATTATCCGCACAACAGAGCCTATGATGAAATAGACATTTCAAAATATTTGGTATCAGGAGTAAATACTTTCGGATTTTGCATTTGGTATATCGGAGAATCCAATTTTATGTATTCCCACGGTGAGCCGGGATTGATATATGAAGTCGACTCCGGCGGTGAAATACTGCTTTACTCGGACAAAAACACATTCTGCCGAAAAAGCAAACGCTATATTTCGGGCAGAAAACAATGGATAACGCCTCAACTCGGATATGGTTTTTGCCTTGATATGACCAAAGATTTCATAGGCGAAAGTTTTAACCGTAACGACCTTATTAACAGTGCAGAAAAGCCGTCGATGCCGCTTCCCGCACATTTGCGCGAGAATAAAAAACTTATTCTCAATGATCGGGTTGATACCGAAATAGTATGTCAGGGTGCGTATTCATTTATTAGTGATGATGGTACTGACGGATCAAAAATGCAACGGGCATTGCTTTCGTTTTGTCCGTTTGATGAAATGGCTAAAAATGATGGCAGCAGTACAGTCTTTACATTGAATAATGGCAATGTTTTTCTTATTTTTGATTTAAAAAGCGAGAATGCCGGTTTTTTGGATTTTGATATCGAAACCGATAAGGAATGTAAAGCGGTTATCGGCTGGGGCGAGCATTTGTGCGACGGTCGTTGCCGTACCGAGATTGAATACCGTGATTTTTCTTCTGTAATTCACCTTAAAAGAGGACGAAACACATTTTTACAACCTCTTCGCAGATTAGGACTTAGGTATCTTCAAATCTTTATCGAATCATCTAAAGTTAAGATAAACTATTTGGGTATTCGCCCTACCGAGTATCCTCTTGAAGTTTTGCCTTTTTCAACAGGAAACTTGTTAAGAAATACTATATATGATGTAAGTGTCAGAACATTACGACTCTGTATGCACGAACATTATGAGGACTGTCCGTGGCGTGAACAATCTCTTTATACACTTGATTCTCGTAATCAAATGCTTTGCGGATACTATGCCTTTAAAGAATACGAGTTTCCTCGCTCATCTTTAAGGCTTATTGCCGCAGGAATTAGAGAAGATGGGCTTTTCCCTATTACCGCACCTACCGACTGCAATCTTACCATTCCGTTTTTTTCGCTCATTTACTTGGTTCAGGTATGGGAGTACTATCAACATTCTAACGATATTGAAACGGTCAAATATTGTTTTCCGGCAATGGAAAAAGTAGTTAAAACCTTTTTATCCCGAATTGATGAAAACAGGCTCATTCCCAATTTTGACGGAGAGGAGTATTGGAATTTTTATGAATGGCAGCCTTATCTCGACGGCGAAACATATAAGGATACAAAGTATGACCTTTGTATTAATGCTGCATTTTCTTATGTGCTTGATTCGTATATAAATTGTTGTTTATTATTAAATAGGCCGGTCGATAAATATGCCGAAACTAAAAAAGAACTTAACAAAACAATAAAAGACAAATTCTTTGACAATGAAAAAGGACTTTTCCGTTTGTGCCTTACACATGACGAGGATAAAATTTCTGCTCTCGGTAATGCACTTTGTGTTCTTTGCGGTGCTACAGATAACCTTGACACAACTGCCATTGAATTGTTGTTAAAGGATAACGGCGAAGGCGAAATAAAGGGCATACCTTCGACCCTTTCGATGTTCCTTTACCGCTATGATGCGCTTCTTAAAATAAATAAAGAAAAGTATGCCGATTTAATTCTTAATGATATTGATAAAACCTATCTGTATATGCTTAGAAACGGCGCAACTTCTTTTTGGGAGACTATAAAGGGCGAAGCGGATTTTGATGATGCCGGTTCTTTATGTCATGGTTGGAGCGCCTTGCCGGTTTATTATTACCATAAACTTATCCGAAATGATTTTCCGTGAGTAATCGATATTTGCGAATTTTCTAAGTTGATCGTTGCTTGTCGTACGGTAATGAAATCAATTTAAGAGAATTGTTGCGGTTTAATTTAGCAGAGTGAGAAGGTCAACAAACAGCAATGAAAAATAATGAGCTATCAAACAAAAGTGTTGTTATACTTGGATTTTTGGTATATTTTTTAAGTTGCGCTATGCGAATCGATTATTCGGCAACAATGGTCGCGATGGTAGCCGATTTGAAAATCACCAATACTATGGCGTCTTATGCGGTTACAGGGAGTTTCATTGCATACGGAACGGGAATGGTCCTTTGCGGAATTATCGCCGATAGAATATCTCCGGTTAAGATGATAAAATGTGCAATGATAGGCACCGTTGCCGTAAATATTCTGGTTTCTTTTTGCTCGGATATGGTGCTTATAACACTGCTTTGGAGTATTAACGGCTTTTGTCAGGCTATGATATGGCCACCTCTTGCAAGATTTGTTTTCGAAAGCGTCGGCAAAGAAAAGTATGCTGATTCGATAACTATTGTCGGTCTTGCAGGGTCAATAGGAACATTGTTCGTTTATCTGTTTGTGTCTGTTATTCTTGAAATAGCCGTTTGGAGAGCAGTTTTCACATGTATGTCTTTATTCGGAGCCGCTGTTCTTTTTATTTGGTGTTATATGACAAGAAAAACCAGCATGGGCAGAGCAACGCCGGAGAAAGATACTTCTGATGAAAATAATCATTCGAAATTAAAACTAACGATTTGGGCAGGTCTTGTTCCGATTTTTGCGGCGACTGTATTACAAGGCGTTTTGAGGGACGGAATTCAGACATGGCTCCCTTCAATGATAAATGAGACTTTCGGTTTGAAAGCGTCTTCATCGGTTTTAAGTACCACAATGTTACCTATACTCAGTATGATCAGCGTTGTTTTAACAAACGCGCTGTATCATAAATTAAAAAACGAGCTGAAAACGGTAAGTGTAGTTTTCGCTATCACATTTTTAGCAACTATACCTTTTGGATTGGGATTGAATACACCCGCTTTAATAACAGTGACGCTTGCATCAATCGTTTCGGGATCTATGCACGGTGTAAACCATATGCTTATCAGCGTAGTTCCGCAGAATTTTTCAAAATACGGTAAGTTTGCGACAATTTCCGGTATCGGTGGCGGCTTTTCGTATTTGGGTGCTTCTGTATCATCGTTTGGTTTTGCCGCTCTGGCAGATAATGTCGGTTGGAATGCCGTGCAGGTAAGTTGGTGCGCTATCGCCGGGATTGCAACCTTGATTTGTGTTTTTGAAATAAAAAGTTGGACAAAATTTCGCGAGTGATTTCTCAAAATTTACCCTTAAATCATCCGGGGGAGGAATTTTATTCTTATGAAAATTATCGAAAAACTAAATGCAAAGCAGGATATTTACGGCGAAAAACCGGTTACAATCGCCTTTTTGGGCGACAGCGTAACACAGGGTTGTTTTGAGTGCTACATAAAAGAGGACGGAAAAATAGAAACCGTTTTCGATTATAAAAGCGCATACAGTACGAGGCTTCGTGAAATGCTTAATATCCTTTATCCGAGCGTTCAGATAAATATAATCAATAGCGGTATCAGTGGCGACGGAACCGAAAACGGAAAACTAAGAATAGATAGGGATATACTTTCGTTTTCCCCCGACTTAGTCGTTGTGTCCTACGGACTTAATGACGCTTGTGGAGGACTTCAAAAACTTGATAATTACCGCCAAAATCTGAAAGAGATTTTTGATAAGGTATCATCGGGCGGTGCCGAAGTTATTTTTCTTACACAAAATGCTATGAACACGAAAAAAAGTTGCCACTTAAAAGGCGATGACGCCCTCACAAAAACGGCACTTATGACGGCAAATTTACAAAACGACGGAATTATGAAAGCGTATATGGACGCCGCAAAGGAAGTTTCAAATGAGTGCGGCGTCAAGGTCTGCGATATATACCCGATGTGGGAAAAAATGATAGCGGGTGGCATAGATACGACCGAACTTCTTGCTAATAAAATCAATCATCCGATTCGGGAAATTCATTACTATATGGCTATGAAACTCATTGAAACAATTTTTGAATAATAAATATGGAGGAGATTTTTATGAAAACAATTAAAGACAAATACTTGGTAGTAGGCGCTGATTTTGCCGGTTATCCTCTTAAAGAAGCAGTATGCGAACATCTTCGCAAAAAAGGTTGGAAGATAACCGATTTAGGCGTTACGGCGGACAGCGACCCCGATAAAGATACCGACCTTATGTTCCATAGAATAGGACTTCGTGTCGGTGCAGAAATATCGGAAGGCAATTTTGAAAGAGCGCTTCTTTTCTGCGGAACGGGTATGGGCATCCATATCGCCGCAAGCAAGTGCCCACATGTTCATGCAGGTGTAGTTGAGAGTGTACCTGCTGCTCTTCGTGCTATCACGGGTAACGGTGTAAATGTACTTGCGATGGGTGCTTTCTATGTGGCTCCCCAAATGGGCTGCGATATAGCCGACGCTTATCTCGGTGCAGAACTCGGAAGCGGTTATGAATGGTGGCATAATTTCTATGAGTTCCATAAACTTGCCGTTGACGAACTTGAAGCATTTGATTATGAGGAATACAAGAAAAACGGATTTAAAGTAAATAAACTTGGCGATTATCCGCTTAAACTTGAAACAAAACCGGAATAAAATGAACAAAAAAATTAGTAATTCGATTATTTATAATGTCTATCCGACTTCATTTTACGACAGCAACGGAGACGGTATAGGCGACCTGAAAGGTATAACTGAAAAACTTGAATATATAAAACAGTTTGCCGATATCGTATGGATAAATCCCATATATAAATCTCCTTTTCGCGACGGCGGATACGATATAGAGGACTATTATGCTATTGACGAAAAGTTCGGTACTATGGACGATGTGAAAGCACTAATCAAGAAGGCACATTCCCTCGGATTAAAGGTGCTCTTTGACCTTGTTGTCGGGCATACATCCGATAAACACAAATGGTTTATCGAATCTCAAAAATACGAGCGTAACGAATATAGTGATTATTATATTTGGACCGACGAAGTGTTTGTCTCCTGCCCGTATAAGCATATGACGGGTATGTCGGAACGCGAAGGCAACTATCTTGTCAATTTTTTCTCATTTCAACCGGCGCTTAATTTCGGGTTTGCAAAAAAGAAATATGACTGGCAAAATCTTTATACCGACAAGGCTTGTGAAAAAGTTCATGACGAAGTTATAAAAATCTGCAAATACTATCTTGCGCTCGGTGTTGACGGCTTCAGGGTCGATCTTGCAAGCAGTATCGTAAAGGACGATGTAAACGGAGAGTGTTCCTGTAAGGTATGGCGCAAGATTTTCAGTGAGGTAAGGAAAGAATATAAAGACGCCATTTTCCTTTCGGAATGGGGAGAGCCGAAATACGCCGTTACAAACGGCGACTTTGATATCGACTTCCTGACCCATAGCTATAACGACGGTTATAACAATCTTTTCAGAAAAGAGCCCGGGACAAATGCTTTCAAAAGCGATGGTAACAGTTTCTTTCGTAAAGAGGGGAAAGGAGAAGCGGATACCTTCTTTGATTATTTCCTTGATAACCTTCAAAAAACAAAAGATAAAGGTTATATATCTGTTCCGAGCGGTAACCATGATCTGCCGAGAATATCAATAGGTAGAACAAGTGATGAACTTAAAACCGTTTTTGCCTTTATTCTTGCTCTTCCGAATATTCCGATGATATATTACGGCGACGAAATAGGAATGCCGTATTCCTTCCTTAAAACAAAGGACGGCGGATATAACCGCACCGGCTCGAGAACGCCGATGCAGTGGTCGGCGGGCAAAAACGCGGGTTTCAGCGAAGCTGACACGGATTTATACCTACCGGTAAATGAAAACTATACCGTAGTAAACTGCGAAGCGATGGAAAAAGACGAAAATTCGCTTATGAATTCTGTTAAAAAACTGGTTAAGACAAAGCGGGATTTTTTATCCGATTTTTCGCCTGAGTGCGATTTTGAGGTAATAAGTGAAACTTATCCGTTGATATTTACGAGAAAAACGAAAGAAAAACAGTTTTTCTGCGCTGTAAATCCATCAGGCGGTGAATATGAAGTCGCATTACCGATTAACGGCAAAATAATCGCTTGTGAAAATACAACAATAATCGATAATACCGCAAAATTGAAAGGATTATCATATTGTTGGCTCATTTCCGATTTATGATGTAAAAGGAGTTATGAATATGAACATACTTGCAATTGGGTGCCATCCCGATGATGTTGAAATTGCCTGCGCGGGAACTCTCGCCAAGTGCGTTAAGCGAGGGGACAAGGTCATAGTCTGCCATGTTTCCAACGGCAATTTAGGTCACGTTGTGATACCGCCCGACGAACTTGCCGTCATGCGCAAAGGCGAGGCGAAAAAGGCGGGCAGTCTTGCCGGTATTGAGGTTATTTGTGCCGATTTCGGCGACCTTGATATCTATGATAACAATAAGCAGTCGAGAGAGCGGATAATCGATGTTATTCGCTATGCACAGCCCGATGTTATAATCACCCATAACCCCGATGACTATATGCCCGACCATACGGCAGTTTCTCGCCTTGTGTTCGACGCTTCCTTTGCGGCAACGCTCCCGAACTATACCGACTATCCGCATAAATTCAGCAATGTAGAGGGACCACCTGCAAAACTTGTCCCGATTTATTATATGGATACTCTTGCCGGTGTAAACTTCGTGCCGGACGAGTTTGTTGATATAACAGATGAAATAGACCTTAAAATGCAAATGCTCGAATGTCATGAGAGCCAACTTGTTTGGATGCGAGAGCATGATGGGATAGATTTTGCCGATATGGTAAAGACCTGTTCAAAATATAGAGGCTACCAGTGCGGTGCTGAATATGCCGAGGGATTCAGAGTTTGCAAAACCTATCTTAAAGGAACAACAAAACGGTTACTGCCGTGAAATAAAAGAGGTAATTAAAAATGGATTTTATGTCAACTGTCAAAGGATCACTCCTTGAAGATTTCTATCCCGAGGGGTGGGATATGAAAAAAATCGACGAATGCTGTGAAAAGGGAACGGCAAGGGAAGATTTCTGGAACAAGGATTTTTGCCCTATCGCTTGTGAAAGTATAAACGATTTCGATACGTTTATGGGTCATGAGATTGCATTGCAAATCAAACAGACAAGAGAAAACAACCAAAAACTTGCCATAATTCTCCCGGTAGGTCCAATGGGTATGTATAAATGGGCAGCATATTTTCTCAATGAGTGGAATGTAGCTTGCGACCATGTTACAACATTCAATATGGACGAATGGGCTGACGGCGACGGTAATACCTTATCAAACGATAACCCTGCTTCTTTTGAATACAGTATGAAAGAGGCGTTTTTCGGAAAACTCAAAAACACTATCCCTGAAAATCAGCGCAATTTTGCTACTAAAACCAATCTTCCGACCTACCCCGAAAAGATAGCAAAGCTTAAAGCCGAAGGAGCAAAACTCGTTCTTGTCTACGGTATCGGCAGAATGTGCCATATTGCATTCTGGGAGCCTCACTTTGCTACAGATTATAAGAATGTAGAAGAGTGGAAGAATGCACCGTATAGACTCGGTGCAAAACTTCATCCGCTAACTATCGAGCAAAATGCTATTACAAGTTTCAAGTCGAGAACAACACTTGTTCCTTGCCGTGCAAACACGATAGGTCCGGCACTTTTCTTGCAGGCGGATTATGCTATCGGCGGAGCCGACGGCGCTTTGGGCAGAGGAATGGGCTGGCAGGGTATGAGTTTCCTGACAACCCTGCACTACGGACCCGATATGCACATAACATCCACCTTTATCCCGACAATGCCGGGCAAACTGTTCTATCTTAAAGAGCTTGCAGGTCCGCTTGTCGCCGAGTGCAACTGATATGAAAAACAATCATATCGCTGTTGCAGGCAGTATCTTGGTCGATGAGATAAACGCCGTTTGTGCATATCCGAAGGAAGGCGAACTTACTAAGATCATTTCGGTTTCAAAAGCGGTCGGAGGGTGCGTTCCGAATGTTGCCGTTGACCTTAAAAAAATAATGCCGGAACTTAAAGTTTCGGCACTTGGAAAAATAGGCGATGACGAAAATGGCATTTTTGTCAAAGGTGTACTAAGAAACAGCGGCGTTAATACCGATATGCTTGTATCCTCAAAGGATAAGACGAGTTTTACGCAGGTAATAAGCGTTTCGGGCGGACAAAGGACATTTTTCACATATCCAGGCGCCTCCGCCGGCTTTGGATATGACGATATCGACCTTGATGACATTGACGCCGATATACTTCATCTTGGATATTTTTTGCTTCTTCAAAAAATAGATGGCGGAGACGGGCTTATAATCCTAAAAAAAGCAAAGCAAAAGGGAATAGAAACATCTATCGACCTTGTAAGCGAGAATTCCGACAGGTATAAATGCGTTTTGCCCTGCCTGCCCTTTACCGATTATCTTATCATAAACGAACTTGAAGCAGGCAGACTGACAGGACTTTCACCCGACATAAAAAACATCCCCGAAATTGCCGAAAAACTGCTCAAACTCGGGGTGAACCAAAAGGTTATTATCCATTTTCCCGAAGGCTCTGTTTGTGCCGATAAAAGCGGAGAAATAACAACGCTTGGAAGTTATAAATTGCCTGACGGTTACATAAAAGGCACCACAGGTGCCGGCGACGCTTTTTGTGCCGGTTGCCTTATCGGGATAAACAGCGGACTAAACGACGGGAAGATACTCGAATACGGCACCCTTTGCGCCGCTATGGCGCTTTCAAGTGAGGACGCCGTCAGCGGAATGACGGACATAAATACCGCTTATGATAAATGCCACGATTTTGAAAGGAATAAACTATGCTTGTAAGACTTGATTTACAAGTTTTCAAAATACTATGAATATAATTGTGCCGACTCTTAATCAAATTGCTTTTCTGTTAGGATTTATTGCGATAGGATACATAATAAAAAAACTCGGATTAGTTCCTAAAAACTCGGCTGAAACTTTATCAAAACTTGAAAATATAGTATTTATACCGGCATTAGTTATGGGAACTTTTATCGAGAATTTTACCGTAGAAAAAATCCAAACAGCATGGAAACTAATTGTTTTCAGTTTTTTAATTGCTTTTATTGCAATACCGTTGGCAATAATTACATCCAAAATAGTAACAAAGGATAAATACATTCAAAACATTTACACTTACGGATTATCATTCTCAAATTTTGGATTTATGGGGAACGCAGTTGTAAGCAGTTTGTTCCCCGATATATTTCTTGAGTATTTGATATTCACCCTGCCTTTGTGGACTCTTATTTATATATGGGGAGTTCCACAATTACTGATTACCGACCCTAATAAAACGCAATCATTAAAAGACAATTTGAAATCGTTTGTTAACCCGATGTTTATAGGTATGGTAATCGGTATTATAATCGGGCTTTCAAATATCAAGCTTCCAACTTTTTTAACAAGTATAATCAATGTTTCGGGACAGTGTATGTCCCCGGTCGCAATGCTGCTTACCGGTATGGTGGTTGCTGCGGTGCCGCTTAAAAAGATTTTTTCAGACTATAAAACTTATATTATTTCCTTGATCAGGTTGCTTGTTTTTCCGTTGATTTTTATTGCTTTAGCGCACTTTATAAAAATGCCTGAAACAATATATCTTTGTGCCCTTTGTTCGCTTTCAATGCCTTTGGGGCTTAATACAATTGTTATTCCAAGTGCATACGGAAAGGATACAACGGTGGCATCGGGAATAACTCTTATTTCACATATAATGTCTTGCATTACAATTCCTTTAATTTTTATGTTTTCAGGGTTGTAAAATCTAAAGAACAAATATATATTTTCTTTGCAAAGGAAGAATAAAAATGTTAGTAAATTTAAACGAAGTACTTAAAAAGGCACAAAAAGAACATTATGCCGTAGGGTTGTTTAATACTACCGATACAGATATGTTAGAGGCGGCTATATCAGCCGCCGAAGAACTCAATTCGCCTATAATCATAGGCACCGCCGAGGTGCTTTTGCCCTACGGTGAGTTAAAACTCATCGCCCCCTCAATAATAGCGGCTGCTAAAAGAGCAAGTGTTCCCGTAGTGGTTCATTACGACCACGGCCTTACATTTGAGCGTTGTATGGAGGCTCTTAAACTTGGATTTTCCAGC
>DEWC01000093.1 GCA_002363095.1 Ruminococcaceae bacterium UBA3220
GCCCTTCGCGGAGACCTGCCCGAGGGTTTTACGTGCGCCGATAAAGATAAACTTGATTACCGCCACGCCACCGACCTGATTAAAGAAATCAAAAGCATTGCCCCGGAGTTTACCGTAGGAGGCGCATGCTACCCGGAAATTCACCCCGAAAGCGTCAATCAAAAGGAAGATATCAGGTATTTAAAAGAGAAGGTTGACTGCGGATGCGAGTTTTTAACTACCCAGATGTTCTTTGATAACAATCTGCTTTATAATTTTATGTATAAAATTCGCGAAGCCGGTATAACCGTGCCCATTGTCGCGGGAATAATGCCGATAACAAATGCCAATCAGGTTGAAAGAGCCATAAAACTTTCGGGCTCGCTTATGCCGCAGAGGTTTAAGAGCATAGTGGACAAGTTCGGGTACGACCCTGATGCTATGAAGCAGGCGGGCATTGCCTATGCTACCGATCAAATTATGGACCTCTTTGCAAACAATATCACAAATGTGCATGTTTATTCGATGAACAAGCCGGATGTTGCCGAAAAAATTGAGGCAAATCTTTCGGCGATTATAGGAAAATGATTGTAACCGTTAAAAATTTTGACTTAGACGGCGAGCTGAAAACAATAAACAAAAGTGAAATAGCAAGATATTGCGGTGCCGTCGCAAACGACGAAATCCTGCCGTTAATCGAGCAATGTCTTGCCGAGTCAAGGGATATCCCGGCGCCGAGAGTTTGCTTTTGCGAAGTGCCCGTTTCGGTTTCGGAAACGGCGGTCAAGTTTCCCTTTGCAACGGTTAAAAGCAAGGACCTTGCAAAAAATCTCGGCGGATGCAAAAGGGCAGTCGTGTTTTGCGCGACCGTCGGGCTCGGAATTGACCGTCTTATAACAAAATACGGTACCGTTTCACCGGTTAAGTCGCTTATCTTTGAAGGTATAGGCGCGGAGCGGATTGAAGCGCTTTGCGATGCGTTTTGCAGGGGATTTAAAGGCGCAAGACCGCGTTTTTCTCCGGGCTACGGCGACCTCGATATAGGTTTTCAATCGGCGATTTTTAAGGTTTTGCAGTGCGATAAGAAAATCGGCGTAACATTAAACGAAAGCCTTTTAATGTCGCCGTCGAAATCGGTTACTGCGATTATGGGTGTTAAGGAATGAAAATACTCGAATTTATCAAAAACAATTTAACATTTCTGGACGGCGGAACCGGCACCATGCTTCAGGGTATGGGACTTAAACCCGGCGAGGCAACCGAGCTTTGGAATCTTTCTCACAAAGAGCAGATAATAAGGCTTCATAAAGCGTACCTTGACGCCGGCGCCAATGTTATAACAACCAACACTTTCGGCGTGAACTCCCTTAAATATGACCGAAAAACGGCAGAGGATATGATAGTTTCCGCCATAGATTGCACCAAAACGGCTATATGTGAATCGGGCGGTGCCGAAAGGTTTATCGCTTTTGATATAGGTCCTTCGGGCAGACTTTTAAAGCCTTACGGCGACCTTGATTTTGAGGATGCCGTAGAAATCTTTGCCGAAAATGTCAGGATTGCCGATAAATGCGGAATAGATTTAATCGTAATCGAGACCATGAACGATTCGCTTGAAACAAAAGCGGCGGTCATCGCGGCAAAGGAAAATTCCGATAAACCGGTCTTTGTTTATAACGCCTACGGCGAGGACGGCAAGCTTCTTACCGGTGCCTCTCCCGAAGCGATGGTTTCTATGCTTGAGGGACTTCGCGTCGATGTTATCGGGGTTAACTGTTCATTAGGACCTAAGCAACTTACGGGTGTTATAGACAGAATTTTGGCGGTATCTTCTACTCCGGTCGCCTTTAAGCCGAACGCCGGACTTCCCGCCGAAAGGGACGGAAAGGTCTTTTATGATGTTTCGCCCGAAGACTTTGCGAACGATATAAAAATCGCCGTTCAAAACGGCGTTAGACTTGTCGGAGGATGTTGCGGAACGACCCCCGAATATATAAAAGCGGTTGTTGAGGTAACAAAGGATATCCCGTTAAAAGAAATAACCGATAAAGACCTGACGGTTGTTTCTTCGGGAATAGATGCCGTAACATTCGGAGAAGTTCCCATTCTTATCGGCGAGCGAATAAACCCGACCGGCAAAAAGCGGTTTAAACAGGCGCTTATCGAAAACGATACCGGATATATTCTTAACGAAGGCATAAAACAACAGGAAAGCGGTTGCCATATTCTGGATGTTAATGTTGGCATACCCGATATTGATGAAGCGGCGGTTTTGCCCAAAACGGTTGAGGCGCTTTCGGAGGTATGCTCTATCCCGTTGCAGATAGACACCTCAAATCCCCTTGCTATGGAAAAAGCCCTTCGCATTTATAACGGAAAGGCAATGATAAACTCGGTAAGCGGAAAATCCGAGGTTATGGACGCCGTTTTCCCGATCGCAAAGAAATACGGCGGAGTTATCGTCGCTTTGACCCTTGACGAGGGCGGAATTCCCGAAAAGGCGGAGGACCGTTTTAAGATTGCCGAAAGAATTTTAAAGCGGGCTGCGGAATTCGGAATTTCAAAAAAGGATATTGTTTTTGATACCCTTACAATGACCGTCAGCACCGACAAAAACTCCGCGGTTGAAACCGTTAAAGCCCTTAAAATGATAAAAGAGCGGCTCGGGTGCCATACTTCGCTCGGCGTTTCCAATATTTCGTTCGGGCTTCCCAAAAGGGATTTTATAAACGGCGCTTTCTTTTTAATAGCCCTTGAAAACGGGCTGGACGCCGCCATTATGAACCCCTTTTCCGCCGAAATGCAAAAGGCTTATAAAACCTATCTTCTGCTAAGCGGTAAGGATGAAAATTGCCTTTCTTATATTGATTTTGCAAACTCAGCCGAAGAGATGACTCTTTCGGTCGCCGAAAAAAGTCAGACTGCGGCGGAAACCGAAAAAAGTCTCGAATACGCCATTGTAAAAGGTCTTAAAGAGGAGGCGGCGCGGATTACCGCCGAGAGGATAAAAAGCGAAAATCCGCTCGATGTCGTGAACGACACCGTTATTCCCGCTCTTGACAGGGTAGGCAAGGATTTTGAGGATAAAAAGGTTTTTCTGCCACAGCTTCTTATGAGCGCCGAGGCGGCAAAGAGCGCATTTGAGGTGGTAAAAACGGCGGTAAGCAACTCCGAAAAGCCGAAAAAATGCTCGATAGTTTTAGCAACCGTGAAGGGCGACATCCACGATATCGGGAAAAACATCGTAAAACTTTTGCTTCAAAATTACGGCTTTAATGTTATTGACCTCGGAAAGGATGTACCGCCCGAAACAGTGCTTGAAGCGGTCAAAAAGGAAAGGGCTCCGCTTCTTGGGTTAAGCGCGCTTATGACAACAACGGTTCCCTTTATGGAGCAAACCGTGAAGCTCGTTCACAAGGAGGCTCCGTGGTGCAAAATAGTCGTCGGGGGAGCGGTACTTAATCCCGAATACGCCGAAAAAATCGGCGCCGACAAGTACGCAAAGGACGCTATGGAATCTGTAAGATACGCCGAAACAATCAATTAGCAATTTATGAAGTTAAAAAAGCAGCGACCTTAAATGTGATTTGAGGTTGTTGCTTTTGCTTTTTATTGATAATAAAAAATTATATAACAATATAAAATATAACTATTTGCAATAGCAGAAAAATTTAATTATAATATAATCAAAGGCGGCTTAGCGATGATAAGCCTTAAGCAGGAGGTGCAAAAAAATGAAAAGGGTTGTTGCGTTTGTTCTCATATTCGCCCTTTTGTTAGGGGCTTTTCCGGTCTTTTTGTCCGGCGTTTCGGTCGGTGCAGAACCTTCAAATCAACATACACACAGTTACACCGATTCTTTTCTTTTTGACAGTGTTTCTCACTGGCGCGTATGCAAGGAATGCGGCGAAAGAACCGAGCTTGCCGCGCATACATTGGCACACGGGGTTTGCGTTTATTGCGGTTGTTCCGAGCAAAAGGCTTTCCCCGATGTAAACTATGAGGACTGGTACGGCGATTCGGTTGAATACACCTTCGGTAAGAGGCTTATAACCGGCTATAAAAACGGAAAGTTCGGCTTTGCCGACAACACCCAGCGCCAGGATTTTATTATAATACTTTCGAGGCTTTCGGGCGATAACGTCAAAAAAGTGTCTATATATACAAATTTCAGCGATGTTCCTTACGGCTCATACTATTACGACGCAACATTATGGGGGCTTACCAAAGGCGTTGTAAACGGATATAACGACGGCCGTTTCGGCGTTGGCGACAGGGTTACACGCGAACAGATAATCTGCTTTTTGTATAATTACGCCACCTACAAAGGTTATAATACGGACTGTTCATTAACTTCTTCGGAAATCGAGCAAAAATACTCCGATTATAAAAGTGTTTCCGATTATGCTAAAACCGCGGTTCTCTGGGCAATATCAAACGGTATCATTTCGGGAAGGGTTACCGCAAGCGGCACATATATTTCCCCAAAAGCGTTCGCTCAGCGCGCCGAAATAGCGGCTATATTTTTTAACATTGCCAAAAAAGGCGTTTTTGAAAAGCAAATCAAGGATACGACAAACAGTTCGGGCTATAATTGTAAGCAACAAATCGTCGGAGGGAGCGAAGAGCAGGCAAAAGAGCTGAAAGAAAAGGTGCTTTGTTCAAAAAACACCGAGGAGATTTACAACATAACCGGTAAAAAGTATTATATAAGCCGTGATATGGACTTAGGCGACATTCCGGCAAATCTTGCCTCGGGGGATGCGATTTTATTTGAGCGAGGCGGTGTTTGGAGGGTGCCGAGCAATAAGCCGATCGTCCTCTCAAACGGAGTTACCATAGGCGCCTACGGCAAGGGCCCCAAGCCTCAGCTTTACGGTTCGCAAAGGAATTATGCCGATAGTTCGATTTGGAAAAAGGACAGCGCGAATGTCTATAAGACCTCCTGTTCGGGCGGAAACGCGGGTAATATCGTATTTAACGGTAACGCCTGCTTAGGGGTTAAAAAATGGTCAAAATCCGACCTTAAAGAAAACTATGATTTCTATTTTGCGAGCAACACACTGTATCTTTATTATACCGGCGATTTGGGAAAGGATTTTGACTCGATAGAGGTTGCCCAAAGAGGCGAACTTATTTCGTTTTATTCGGGGTGCACAATAGATAATCTTTGCCTTAAATATTGCGGTTCTCATCCGATAAACTCCACCTACGGCACCGATAACACAACTATAACCAACTGCGAGATAGGATATGCCGGCGGTTCTCAGCAATCCGGCACAACGAGGTTCGGAAACGGTATCCAGTTCGGCATAGGCGCGACAAATGTCAAGGTTAAATATAATTATATCTATGAGTGTTACGACGCCGGATTTACCTTCCAGACATGGTCAAGTGCGAAGCGTTCGACCCATTATTACAACATCGACCTTTCGGAGAATCTTATCGAAAAATGTGCCTACGGCATTGAGTATTTCACGACAAATACCG
>DEWC01000031.1 GCA_002363095.1 Ruminococcaceae bacterium UBA3220
CCGAAAGGCTTATCGAGATTGAAAATATCGAAACCGAGCCCGACCTTATAGAGGACGAAAAATTAAAGCAGATAATGAAGGATTTTGAGTGCATCGATGTTAAAAACCTCGCCTTTGCATACGAAAATGAACTTGTCCTCAAAAACTGTTCTTTCAAGATAGAAAAAAATCAAATAACGGCGATAACCGGCGAATCGGGAAGCGGAAAAAGCACGCTGTTCAAACTTATTTTGGGGCTTTACGACCCTACGGGAGGCAGTCTTACCTTCAACGGAGAAACAAATATCGACGCCTCTACAAGAGGAATGTTTTCCTATGTTCCGCAGACAAATATGCTCCTTTCGGGCACTATCAAGGACAATATAACCCTTTGCGACCCGAACATATCCGACGAGCAGATAGAAAAAGCGGCAAAAGCCGCGGTCATCTATGATTTCATAAAGGATTTGCCCAACGGATTCAATACCGTTCTGACCGAGCGCGGCGGCGGTCTTTCCGAAGGTCAACTTCAAAGAATTTCAATCGCGCGCGCCCTGCTTTTTAATGCGCCTATACTTCTTCTCGACGAATCTACTTCGGCACTCGATGAAGCGACCGAAACTCAACTTCTTTCAAATATAAAGCATATGACCGGCAAAACGGTTATCTTTATAACCCACCGTCATACTTCCCTTTCGGTTTGCGACCGTATAATCCATGTTGACGATAAGGAATATAAAGTGATAAAATAAACAATAAATAATTTCGGTGTGCGCGTTTGCGCACACCTTTCTTTTTACTTCTTACTTCTTACCTATTACCTCTTACTTCTTACCTAAAAAAGGGGCTTTACAAACACCTGTTTTCGGAGTATAATATTTTTGCCGAACATTTGTTCTTTTTAAGGAGCCTTTAAAAATGAAAGAATCCACCATACTTCACTGCGACCTTAACAATTTTTTTGCCTCGGTTTCTCTTCTTTCGCATAAGGAACTTCAAGACAGTCCCGTTGCAGTTTGCGGGAGTACCGAGGAGCGCCACGGAATTGTGCTCGCAAAAAATGAAATCGCAAAAAAACACGGCGTAAAGACCGCCGAGGTTATATGGCAGGCAAAACTTAAATGCCCGAACCTCGTTATACTTCCGCCCGACTATAAACTTTACGAAAAGTATTCTGTTGCCGCGCGGGAAATCTATGAAAGATATACCGATATCATAGAGCCGTTCGGCATAGACGAATGCTGGCTGGATGTTACGGGAAGCCGTCTTATTTTCGGGGACGGTGAAAAAATCGCATATCGGATAAAAGAGGATGTAAAGCGTGAGCTCGGTTGTACCATTTCGGTAGGCGTTTCCTTTAATAAGGTTTTCGCAAAGCTCGGCTCGGATATGAAGAAGCCCGACGCCGTTACGATTATAAACCGCGAAAATTTCAAGCAAAAGATATATTCCCTTCCGATAGGCAATTTGCTTTTCGCAGGCCCTAAAACGGTAGAAAAACTCAACCGGTTTGCCATATTCACAATAGGCGATATTACCCTTTGCGACGATGTTATGTTAAAGCGGATATTAGGTATCAACGGCGTGATTTTAAAACAGTACGCGTTAGGACTTGATACCTCACCCGTTACGCCGTACAGCGCTGATTACAGACCGAAAAGCGTCGGCAGGTCGGTAACTCCGTCCTCGGATATAACAGACCGCGAAACAGTTTATAAAACCTTTATCGGGCTTTCGGAGGAAATTTCGCGCGAATTAAGGGAGAATAATCTTGTTGCCTTCGGCGTTTGCGTTCATACCAGAACATTTGACCTCAAAACAAAAGAATCGTCCCGCTCGTTTAAAAGCGGGACGGATTGTTCAATAACCCTTGCAAGACGGGGAATGGACCTTTTTGACGAGGTTTGCAGTTTTAATGTCCCCCTGCGCTCGGTTGGTATAAGGGCAATAAACTTAAAACCTAAAGACGGTATTGCCATACAGTCCGACCTTTTCGGCAAGGATATAATTGACGCAAAAAACGAGATTGTCGAAGACTCGATGATAAAAATCCGAAAAAAATTCGGAAATCAATATATAAAAAGGTGCATAATGCTTTAAGCGGTAAAAACCGGCTGTATTTGTTTGCCTTCAAGAGCCGATAAAACCGTATCTTCTATTTTGCCGAAGTCGCACACAAGCGAATTCGGCTTTTTTTCGGCGTTATCCTGGGCATATGGCACAAAATAGATGTTTTTGGTATTTTGCAAAAGACCTATGTTTTTTGCACTGCCGCCCAGCGCGTCATTTGTCGATATCCCGAGAACTACCGGTTTCGCGCCGCGAAGGTGCGCCTTTATTGCCATTGTAACCGAGGTATCGGTTATTCCGAGCGCCGTTTTTGCAAGTGTATTGCCGGTGCAGGGAACGACCGCCAAAACATCAAGAAGCCCCTTAGGACCTATCGGCTCGGCACCGCTTATGGTGTGAATGATTTTTTGGTTACAAATTTCCTCGATTTCATCTATAAAATCCCGTGCCTTGCCGAAACGGGTGTCGGTTCCGTATACGATTTCCGACATTATCGGGATGATTTTTATATCATTTTTCGCAAGTTTTTTAAGCGCCTCCACCGACTGTTTTAGGGTACAAAAGGAACCGCACATCCCGTATCCCAATGTTATTCTTTCCATATTCTCTCTCCTAAGTTTGTAAATTGATAACCGTTTTTAATGTATCGGCATAGATTTTACCCGCCGTTTCGGGGGCTGTTTTGCCGGGGAGAGCCGGCAGTTTTACCGCTTTAGCCGCACAACCTTCAACCTGCGAAAAATCCAAGCACCCCATACTTGAAAGGTCAATAAGAAGGGCGTTTTGAAGTTCCCCGGGCGAGCCGAACAAACGGGCATCCACGGTATTGAAAATAATATCAAAACTGCCGGCGGTTTCCTTTACTTTTGAGGTATCAATATACTTAATGTTCTCTGTGTCGAGCAGTGCAAAATCTTTAAATTTTCTGGCGCTTACGGTAATAAGGCACCGAAAAGCTTCAAGGCGGCTTATAAGCACCTTTGCCACCCGTCCGTTGCCGATTACAAGCACCCTCGATTTCCAGAGGGTGAAGGGGGTGTTGTCGATGGCGTACGCGATTGCCCCCTCGGCGGTCGGAACGGCGTTTAAATAGGCGAAGCCGTCGAGTTTCATAATATCAACCGTATTTTCGCCTAAATCGTAATTTGCGGTTATAACGGTGCGGCCGTAGACATTTTCTTTTATATAATCAAGCAAAATGCTTTCGCCCGTAAGAGGAGAGTAAACCGTTTTTCCGTCCTTGGTTGAAGGAACCGGCAAAACGATTATATCCGCCTTGTTTATATCCCCGTTATCGCCGCGGAAAAGACCACGGCTTTCAACCGAAAACCCCGATTTTTTAAGCGTTTCAAACGCCGTAACGCTTCGCTTGTCTCCGCCGAAAAATAAAACTTTTTTCATAAATACCACCCCGCAAAAAAATCCCGTAAGCACCTACAACAGTATATGATGATTACGGGAGTTTGGTTAAACAGATTCAAGATGTCGGATTTCTTAAATCTTTTCTTGACAAATGCTTAAAAAAGCGGTAAAATATTTGCATATTGAAAGAAAGGATGTAACGGGTTATGTTATTTAACGCTTATTATTACTATTATTTTATATCGGACTGCCCGTACATTGCTTAAATCTTTCGATTTAAAATTTTGTATGGACGGTCCGCAAACGGTTTTGTGTTTTCGCATAAACTGTTGGCGGATTTTTTATTGGGAGGAAAATGAAAATGATTTCAGAAAAAATGACGGCTATCGGCAAAAGCCCTTCAAAAATAAGGGAGATTTTCGAGTATTCAAGAAAGAGAAAAGCCCAAATCGGTGAGGACAAGGTCTTCGATTTCAGCCTCGGCAACCCGAATATTCCGGCTCCCGAAGAGGTAAACAAAACAATTATAAGCCTGATAAACAATACCGAGAGCACTTCTCTTCACGGCTATACTTCGGCAACGGGTGATTTTGAAACGAGAAGTGTTATTGCAAAGAATATTAAGAAAAGATTTGATTTTTCAGCATCCGCCGATAATATTTATATGACCTGCGGAGCCGCGGCTTCACTCGAAATAACCCTTAAAGCGCTCTGTAACAAGGGGGATGAAGTTATCGTCCTTTGCCCTTATTTCCCCGAATACAAGGTGTTTATCGAAAACGCCGACGCCGTAACGGTTGAAACGGCGTGTCGGGAAAGCGATTTGGGGCTTGACCTTAAAGCGATTGAAAAAGCACTGACCGATAAAACAAAAGCAATTATCATAAACTCCCCGAACAACCCGTCGGGCGTTGTTTTTGAAAAAAAGGATATAATCGCCCTTGGGGGGCTTCTTGACGAACACGCCGAAAAGACCGGAAACGCGGTTTATATCATCTGTGATGAGCCGTACCGTGAGATAGTTTACGGCGATTTGGAGGTGCCCTATATCCCGAAAATTTACAACAACACGGTGGTTTGCTATTCTTACAGTAAATCCCTGTCTCTCCCCGGCGAGCGAATCGGATACATAATGGTTTCGCCTAAGGCAAAGCAATCCGAGGATATATATTTCGCCGTTTGCGGAGCGGGAAGGGTTTCCGGGTATGTTTGCGCGCCGAGTATGATGCAGTATGTTGTCAGGGAATGCGACGGGCTCTTACCGGATATTGAAAAGTACGCCGAAAACCGAAATCTTATCTATAATTCCTTAAAAGAAATCGGATTTGATGTTGTCCGTCCCGACGGCGCGTTTTATCTTTTTGTTAAGGCGCTTGAACCCGACGCCGTTAAGTTTTGCGAAGCGGCGAAAAAATACGAGCTTTTACTCGTTCCGAGCGATTCTTTCGGCATAAAGGGATATGTAAGAATCGCCTATTGTGTAAGTTATGAGCAGATAAAAAATTCAATTCCCGCATTCAAAAAGCTTTATGAAGATTATAAAAACAGGTGATATTTTGGACATTAAGGACGCACGAAAAGAAATAGACCTTATTGACCGCGAAATGGCTAAACTGTTTGAAAGACGGATGACCGCTTCAAAATCTGTTGCCGAATTCAAACAGAAATCAGGGCTTCCGATTGAGGACAGACAGCGCGAGAACGCCATGCTGGAAGACGCCTCGAAAAGGTTTAAAAATAAGGAGTATCTTCCCTATTATTTTGACTTTTTAAAGGCAAATATGAAAATATCGAAGTCCTATCAAAAAAGGCTGTTAAGCGGAATGACAGTTGCCGTAAGCGGAAACGAAGGCGCCTTTGCCGACCTCACGGCAAAGAAGGTCTTCGGCAACGCCGAAAACGAATTTTTTTCGGATTTTTCCGCCGCATACAGGGCTGCCGAGCGGGGCGAATGCGATGTTGCTTTTTTACCGCTTGAAAACAGTTTTGGCGGTGATGTCGGCGCTGTTCTTGACCTTATGTTTTTCGGAAGTCTTTATGTTAACGGAATTTATGAATCGGAAATAGTACAAAACCTTTTAGGGGTTGACGGAGCGGACGAAAATACAATAAAAACGGTTTTAAGCCATCCGCAGGGTCTTGCTCAATGCAGAGAATTTATCGAGAACGCCGGATACGAAACAAAAGAAACCGCCACTACCACCGCCGCCGCGAAAACCGTTTTTGAAAGCGGAGATATAACCTTAGGCGCGATAGCGAGCGAAGAAGCGGCAAAAACCTTTAATCTTAAAATAATCAAAAATCATATAAATGAGCAAAGCGGAAACACAACGCGTTTTGCCGTTCTGTCAAGGACAAAAAAACAACCCTTGAAAAACGATAACCGTTTTATATTGATGTTCACGGTTAAAAATGTCGCCGGCGCGCTTTCAAAGGCAATTTCGGTTATCGGCTGTTATGAATTCAACCTTTTGTCCTTAAAGTCAAGACCTACAAAACTTGAAAACTGGAATCACTATTTCTATGTTGAGGGCGAGGGCAATATCGATTCTCAAAACGGAAAAGATATGCTTAACGACCTCAAAAAATGCTGCGATAATCTTAAAGTTTTGGGCAGTTTTGAAAAAGAAGTGAAGGTATGAGAATATGAAAAATACATTCGGAAACAACATCTCGGTCACCCTTTTCGGAGAAAGCCACGGTGAGGCGATAGGAGCGGTGCTTGACGGACTTCCCTGCGGAATAAAGATTGACAAAGCCTTTATTGCCGACTGCCTCTCAAAAAGACGCCCCTACGGCGATATCTCGACCTCGCGCAAAGAGACGGATAATTTCAGAATTCTAAGCGGCGTTAATAACAGTTTAACCTGTGGAACGCCGATTTGCATTGTCATCGAAAACGGGAATGTCCGCTCGTCGGACTACGATGATACGGCTCTTTTGCCGAGACCTTCCCATGCCGATTACACCGCTTTTTGCAAATACGGTAAGGAAGGCGTTCTCCCGGGAGGCGGCCATTTCAGCGGAAGAATAACGGCGCCTATCGTTGCGGCAGGCGCGATTGCTCTTTCGATTCTTAAAAGCAAGGGCATTCTTATCGGTACCCACATTAAAAGTATAGCCGATAAAAACGACCGTGATTTTTCCGATATTAAAGAGGACATTTTAAAACTCTCCGATAAGCAATTCGGCGTTTTGGACGACAAGACGGCTGAACAAATGAAACAGGTCATAAAAGACGCAAAATCCGACGGCGACAGCGTAGGCGGCGTGCTTGAAACCGCCGTTTACGGACTCCCCGCAGGAATAGGCGAGCCGTGGTTTGACAGTCTTGAGGGAATGCTGTCCCACGCCCTTTTCTCAATCCCCGGTGTAAAGGGCATTGAGTTCGGGCTAGGCTTTGAAATAGCGAAAAAACGCGGCTCAGCAGTTAACGACCCCTTTTGTATAAAGGACGGAAAGGTATCAACACTTTCAAACAACTCAGGCGGTATTTCGGGCGGAATATCTAACGGCGAAGCAGTTATTTTCCGTATTGCCGTTAAGCCTACACCGACAATTTTCAAGGAACAAAAAACGGTTAATTTATCCGATTATACCGAAACGGTCATTCTGCCGAAGGGAAGGCACGACCCCTGCATTGTTCACAGGGCAAGAATTGTTGCCGACAGTCTTACCGCCCTTACCCTTATTGATATGCTCTTTCAAAAATACGGCGGCGAGGGGCTGAAATAATATGGATTACGGACTTATCGGGGAAAAACTGTCGCACAGTTTTTCAGCCGAAATTCACCCGAAGCTTTTTAACTGCGATTATTCCCTTTACGAGCTTGACGAGGGCGAGCTTGAAAACTTTTTTTCAAAAAGGCGGTTTATGGGAATAAATGTTACCGTGCCGTATAAAAAGGCGGTAATGAAATATCTTGATTATATTGATGATGACGCGGAAAAAATCGGTGCGGTAAATACCGTTTTAAACAAAAACGGCAGGCTTTACGGCTATAACACCGATTTTTCGGGACTTAAAGCACTGATTGTATCGGCGGGCGTTTCCCTTAAAGATAAAAGCGTTATCATTTTAGGCTCGGGCGGAACGGCTAAGACCGCAAAAGCGGTTTCGGAAAATCTGGGTGCCGGTAATATAACACTAATTTCCCGCACGGGGAAAAACGGCGCCGACACCTACGAAAACCTGAAAAAGTACCATAAAACCGCCGATATTTTAATCAATACCACACCCGTAGGTATGTATCCGGATGTAAACGAAAGTCCCGTTTCCATACTGGAATTCGAGCGCTTAACCGCGGTTTTCGATGTCATTTATAATCCGCTCAGAACAAAACTTGTTTGCGATGCGCTTAAAAAAGGAATTATCGCCGAGGGCGGACTTAAAATGCTTGTTTTTCAGGCGGTTTTCGCGGCGAGGCTGTTTTCGGGAAAAGATATTCCCGAAAAAAAAGGCTGCGAAATCTTTGAGCAAATCAAAAGGCAAAAAGAAAACATTGTTCTTATCGGTATGCCTTCAAGCGGTAAATCAACCGTCGGCAAACTGATTGCGAAAAGGCTCGGCAGAGAATTTGTCGATACCGACGATTTGATTTATTCAACCCATAAAATGTCGCCTAAAAATATAATCGAAAACTCGGGCGAGGCGATATTCAGAAACTTTGAAACCGCAATAATCAATGATTTAAGTTTAAAACAAGGACTTGTTATCGCGACCGGCGGAGGCGCCGTAGAGCGCGAGGAAAATATCGACCTTTTAAAGAAAAACGGAAAACTTGTATTCTTAAACCGCGATTTCGAAGAACTCGGCTTTGATACTTCAAGACCGCTTTCTTCAAACAAAGAACAGCTTAAAGCCCTTTACAAAAGGCGCCTTCCTTTATATAAAAAATATGCCGATTATACCGTAGATGACTTCTCTTCGCCCGAAAATACGGCAAATTCGGTTTTGGAGATGATTTTTTGAAAATACTCGTCATAAACGGTCCCAATCTTAATCTTTTGGGAATAAGACAGCCGGATATTTACGGCAAATCGACCTATGCCGATTTATGCGCTCTTATAAAAGAAAAATGCGAGAAAGAAGAAATTACCGTCGAGTTTTTTCAATCAAACCACGAAGGCGATATTGTCGATAAAATAGGTGAAAGTCTCGGCAATACCGACGGAATTGTAATAAACCCCGCCGCCTATACGCATACGAGCATTGCAATAGCCGACGCCCTTAAAGCAGTTTGTATCCCTTATGTAGAGGTGCACATTTCCGATGTGTCAAAAAGGGAGGATTTTCGCAAGATAAGTTATATTCGAAGCGATGCTCTTGATACCGTTGCGGGCGAAGGCTTTGAAGGGTATTTAAGGGCTGTCGATATTCTTATTTCAAAGGTAAAATTATGATAATAGAGATTAAAAAATCGGTGCCAAAAGGTGTTCTTAACGCTCCGCCTTCAAAAAGTTTTTCCCACAGAAGCCTGATTTTAGGGGCGTTTTCAAAAAAAAGCGTAATAAAAAACATCGCCTTTTCGGACGATATCAAAGCCACTCTCTCCTGTCTTCAAACGCTTGGGGCTAATGTGAAAAAAGGCGAAAATGATGTTTTGCTCGGCGGTCTAAATATAAAAAGCGTTAAAGAAGGCGTCATACTTAACTGTTTTGAAAGCGGAAGCACGCTCAGGTTTTTAATTCCCGTTTGCCTTTTAACCGGCAAAAGAATAACCTTTTGCGGAACCGAAAGACTTTTATCCCGCCCTCTTGACGAATACGAAAGAATATGCCTTGAAAACGGATTTTTGTTTGAAAAATCAAAGAAATCCCTGACCGTTTGCGGAAGGCTTAACCCCGGCGGTTACACATTAAAATCGGACACTTCAAGTCAGTTTGTAACCGGAATGATGTTAGCCCTTTCCCTTATGGACGCAAAATCAAATATCGCTCTCTCAGGGGAAATCGAGAGCCGGCCGTATATAGATATCACCGCTAAATGCCTGCGTGATTTCGGGATAAATGCCGAATTCTCGGACGGTACGATAACCGTTTTGGGCAAAGGCATACCCGAAAGCACCGAATACACCGTGGAGGCGGACGCCTCAAACGCCGCCTATCTCGAAGCCTTTTCGTTTTTAGGTGATGTTTCGGTATCCGGGGTAGACAGCGGCACCGTACAGGGCGATATTATCTATAAAGATTACTTCTCGGGTTTAAGAGACGGAAAAAGAGAATTCGACCTTAAAGACTGCCCCGATTTAGCACCGGTAATGTTTGCGGCGTCCTGTCTTTTCGGCGGTGCAAGGTTTTACGGCACAAAAAGGCTTGCGCTTAAAGAAAGCGACCGTGTTTTCGCTATGGAGAAAGAGCTCAACAAGTTCGGGGTTCGTTTTTATAAGGACGAGGACAGCGTACGGATTTTCGCCGAAAATCTTTATCCCCCCTCAGAGCCTTTAAGCGGACACAACGACCACCGGATTGTTATGGCTTTATCCCTTTTATGTGCAAAGTTCGCAGGGATAATTACGGGAGCCGAAGCGGTGAACAAAAGTTTTCCGGATTTTTTTGAAAAAATTTCCGAGATAGGAATAGGTGTGAATAAAAATGCTGGATAAAAACACAAAAATTCTAATAGTGGGCTTAGGTCTTTTAGGCGGCAGTTATGCCATAAAACTAAAACGCGAAGGGTATTATGTTTCGGCTATTGATACCGATAGGGATACAATAGGTTACGCGCGAAAACTTCGCCTTGTTGACTATGCTACAAGCGAAATTGAAGAAGACCTTATTAAGAACGCGGACCTAATCATATTTGCTCTGTACCCACATATATTCATTGATTGGATGAAGAGATACGGGGAATATATAAACCCCGACGCCATTGTTACCGATGTTACCGGCGTTAAGGGAATTATAACCGACACCGTTCAGGATATTCTCGGCGATGGCGCCGAGTTTATCCCCGCCCACCCCATGGCGGGCAAAGAGCATTTGGGCATCGAAAACAGCGACCCCGAAATATTTAAGGACGCGAACTATATCGTTGTTCCTACCGACAAAAATACCGAACGGGGCATTGAAATCTGCAAAGAATTAGGCGTAACACTCGGATTCGCAAGAATTTCAACCCTTTCGACGGCGGAACACGATAAAATGATTGCGTTTGTATCTCAGCTTACCCACTGTATCGCCGTTTCGCTTATGTGCGCTACCGACAACGAGCACCTTGTTGACTACACCGGCGACTCATTCAGAGATTTAACGAGAATTGCCGATATAAACGACGAAATGTGGAGCGGTCTTTTTCTTGACAACCGCGAGGAGTTACTGAACGAAATGGACAAATACCGCGACAGTTTTGATAGAATTTATGAATGTATTAAGAACAACGACCGGGAAAGTTTAAGAGAAATGATGAAACTGTCTTCAAAACGCAGAAGGCGTTTTAACATAAAGAAGGGGTAATTTATGGGCGCAACATATATACGAAAACTGCCGATTCCGATGGATATAAAAAAGCAGTATCCCCTTACTGAGGAATTGGCTAAAATAAAAAAGCAACGGGACAAAGAAATAAGCGATGTTTTTCTCGGCAAATCGGATAAATTCATCGTTATTGTAGGGCCATGCTCGGCGGATAACAAGGAGGCCGTCCTCGATTATATCGAAAGGCTGAAGTCGGTAGCCGACAAGGTTAAGGATAAAATCACCGTTATTCCGAGGATTTATACCAATAAGCCACGGACGACAGGCGACGGCTACAAAGGTATGCTCCACCAGCCGAAGCCTACCGAAAAGCCTGATATGCTAAAAGGCATTATCGCCATAAGAGACCTGCATATGAGCGCTCTTAAAGACTTCGGGTTCACCTGCGCGGACGAGATGCTATACCCCGATAACTACCGCTATTTATCGGATATTTTAGGCTATGTTGCCGTAGGCGCCCGCTCGGTCGAAAATCAGCAACACCGCCTGACGGCAAGCGGAATTTCCATACCCGTAGGTATGAAAAATCCTACAAGCGGAGATTTTAACATAATGCTTAACTCGGTAATCGCCGCAAGTCATCCCCACACCTTCATTTTCAGAGGTTGGGAGGTTGAAAGCACCGGCAATCCCCTCGCCCATTCGATTTTAAGGGGTTATGTTGATATGCTCGGAAGATATGTTTCTAACTACCACTACGAAGATTTGTGCAAACTAAATGAAATGTATGAAGAGCACAGCGGCATAAACCCGGCGGTTATTGTCGATGCAAACCATGCGAACTCGGGCAAAAACCCATTTGAACAACCTCGGATTGTTAAGGATGTTTTATACAGCCGAACGCAAAATCCCGATATTAAGAAACTTGTAAAAGGCGTTATGATAGAGAGTTATATTGAAGACGGCGCCCAAAAGCCCGGCGAAGGCGTTTACGGCAAATCAATAACCGACGCCTGTTTGGGATTTGAGAAAACAAAAAATCTCATCCTCGATATTGCCGATAAGGTATGATTTTTTGACCGCGCCATTGATTTTAGGCTTTCATACAGCAATTATCGGCGCTGAATATGCATATTCGACAATCTTTTTAAATTTGGTTTGTAGGTTATGTATAAATTATTATTTTTTCTCGACAAAGCATATAAAGTATGGTAAAATATTTTTGTTAAAATATGGTGCGTTAATCCGTGCCTAAAATGAAAGAGGGAAAAGAAATGATTATTTGCACAAAATGCGGAGCTCAGGCTCCCGACGGAAGCTCGGTTTGTCCTAACTGCGGTTCCGCTCTGTTCGAAGGTCAACCGAATCAGCAGGCTCAGTATCAACAGCCTTACGGTCAGTACGGCGCCCCCGGCGCGGGATTCAGAGCGCCGATACAAAGAAGGGAAATCGTAACCTGCATAATCCTTTCTATCATCACCTGCGGAATATACGGGCTTTACTGGTTCTTCTGCCTTGTCAACGATTTGAACACAGCCGCCAACACTCCAGGCGATACCGGTGCCGGAATGGTGCTTCTTTTAAGCATTATCACCTGCGGTATTTACGGTTGGATTTGGCTTTATAAAGCCGGCGAAAAGATTGACAGAATTCGCGTTCAGAACGGCGAATCACCGGCAAGCTCCGCTATTTTATATCTACTTTTGTCGCTCTTCGGATTGTCAATCGTTGTTTATTGCCTTATCCAAAACGAGCTTAACAAGGTGGCAGCCAACTAATAATGAAAGAACGGGCTTTAACAGTCTTAAAAAGGTGCCTCGTTATACTTTCAATAGGTATTGCCTATGCTCTTATATACCGCTTTACGGGTTTCGGGCTTAAATGCCCCGTAAAAGCCTTAACCGGATATTTATGCCCCGGTTGCGGAATTACGAGAATGTCGATGGCAATTTTAAGGCTCGATTTCATAAGCGCCTTTCATTATAATCCCGTTTTGTTATGTATTCTGCCGGTGCTTCTGATTATAAAGGCGGAGCGTTCATATAAGTATATCAAATACGGAAAAGTTACAACCTCAAAGTTTGAAACGGCGATTATATATGCAATGCTTATTTGCCTCTTGGTATTCGGCGTATTGAGAAATATCGTATAGCAAAAATCCTCCCTTTTGATTTAAGGGGAGGATTTTTAATTAAAACT
>DEWC01000080.1 GCA_002363095.1 Ruminococcaceae bacterium UBA3220
CTCGGTCAGATGATGGAGCCTGTTAAACTTCCCGAACCATCGAACTGTACTGTTGAGAAGCCGTGGGCTGTAACCGGAACGCAGTGCAAGAGAGAGCACAATATAATAAACTCGCTTTACTTAAAGCCCGAAATCCTCGAAAAAACAAACTTCGAGAGATACAAAAGATATGAGCAAATCGAGGCGGAAGAGCCGAGATACGAAAGCTTTATGATGGACGATGCGGAGTATTGCGTTGTCGCTTTCGGCATTGCCGCGCGCGTTTCCAAAAACGCCGTTGTTGCCGCAAGAAAAGAGGGCATAAAAGTAGGGCTTATAAGACCGATTACCCTTTGGCCTTTCCCGAAAAAGCCCCTCGCAGAGGCTGCCGATAAGGTAAAAGGCTTTGTTTCGGTAGAACTTTCGATGGGTCAGATGATTGAAGATATAAGACTTGCAACGGGTTGCAAAAAACCGGTTACCCTCTGTAACCGTGCCGGCGGTATGATACCCGACCCCGAGCAGGTGCTCAAATCAATAAAGGCGTTAGGAGGCAATGAATAATGATAGTTTTTGAAAAACCGAAAAGCTTGACCGACGCTCAGTTGCATTACTGCCCCGGTTGTACCCACGGAATTATTCACCGCCTTGTTGCCGAAGCTATTGACGCCTTGGGCATTGAGGGCAAAACAATAGGCGTTGCTCCCGTAGGATGCGCCGTTATGGCATACGATTATTTCGCCTGCGATATGGTTGAGGCGGCTCACGGAAGAGCCCCTGCAATGGCTACCGGCATTAAGCGTTCGCTGCCTGAAAATATCGTGTTTACATATCAGGGCGACGGCGACCTCGCGTCAATCGGTATGGCAGAAACCGTTCATAGTGCCGCGAGGAACGAAAACATAACCGTTATTTTTGTTAATAATGCAATCTACGGAATGACCGGCGGACAGATGGCACCAACATCCCTCCCCGGGCAGGTTACCCAGACTTCGCCCTACGGAAGAGATGTTAAAACGGCGGGCTATCCTGTTAAGATTTGCGAAATGCTTTCAAAACTTGACGGACCCGAATTTATCGCCCGTGTTGCGGTCAACAATGTTAAGAATGTAAAAAATGCCAAAAAGGTTATTGAAAAAGCATTCAGAAATCAAGTTGAGGGCAAAGGATTTTCGCTTGTTGAGGTTATTTCTTCCTGCCCGACAAACTGGGGAATGACCCCCGATAACGCCCTTAAATGGATAGACGAAAATATGATTCCTTACTATCCTCTCGGCGTTTATAAAGACCGTAGCGCAAAGGAGGAAGAATAATATGACTACACAGTTGCTTCTTGCCGGATTCGGCGGGCAGGGCGTTCTTTTTGCGGGAAAGTTTTTAGCCTACAAGGGACTTCTTGAAAACAGACAGGTCAGTTGGCTTCCCTCCTACGGACCAGAAATGCGCGGAGGTACGGCAAATTGCAGTGTTATTTTGTCCGACGAGCCGGTAGGTTCCCCTATCGTTTCGAAGCCGGATGTTCTTATTGCGATGAACCTTCCCTCGCTCGATAAATACGAAAACGAGGTTGTAAGCGGAGGAACGATTATTGTCGATTCTTCTCTTATCGAAAGAAAGGTCAACCGCGACGATGTTAAGGTGTTCTATGTTCCTGCCACCAAAATGGCAAAGGATATCGATGCGCCGACACTTGCCAATATGATTTTGGTAGGTAAGTTTATAAGGGAGACCGGCGCCGTATCATACGATAACCTTGAGGATGCGTTAAAGAAAATCGTTTCGGCAAGGCATCAGGATTTATACGGAATTAACCTGAACGCAATAAACAACGGATATAACTTTGAATAATTATAAACGCCACCCTTTTCGGTTTTTACGACTGAGGGTGGCGTTATATTAAAAGGTGCTTTATGAAGTATATTTTAGCCTCGGCTTCGCCGAGAAGAAAAGAACTGCTCGGGCTTGTTGTTCCCGAATTTGAGATTATAACGGCGAATATTGAAGAAACCTGCCCCGAGTCTGTTCTGCCGGAAAACCGCCCCGAATTTTTGGCGCTTAAAAAGGCGGAGCATATTGCAAAAAGCCACCCCGAAAGCGTTGTTATCGGTGCTGATACGGCGGTGTTCTCGGATGGAGAAATGCTCGGCAAACCAAAAGACGAACGGGATGCCGAAAATATGCTCGCCTTACTTTCGGGCAGAACGCATAAGGTTATAACAGGGTGCGCCATGGTAAAGGATAATCAAAAGAAAAGTTTTTCGGTAATATCCGAGGTTACCTTTTACGAATTGACCGAAAAAGAGATAAAGGAATATGTTAAAACCAAAGAGCCGCTCGATAAAGCGGGGGCTTACGGCATTCAGGGCAAAGGCGCCCTGCTTGTAAAGGAAATAAAGGGCGATTATTTCAATATCGTCGGACTTCCCGTAGCGGAACTTAAAAGGAAACTGCAAGATTTTACAGATGAATGAAATATACTTTCAAAACAAGGACGCTAAAGCACATTTAGCGTCCTTGTTTTTGCAAAAAACGGCGAAATTTGTCGGACGATTTTTGTTGACAAAACTTGCGATTTGCCCATACAATTAAGGCAAAACAAAAGGAGATGTTAAACATGAAAAAATCGCTGAAAATCACCGCATTTATTCTATGCATATCGATGGTAATATCATCATTGCCAACATTCGTGCAAGCCATTACATTCCCAAAGCTTGAAGAATTGGGAAATTTCTTTAACGAAAAATCGGGAGAGCCGGTTTATGTAAGCGAAATATCGGAAAAGCGGACGTCAAACACAAAAACATTTTTGATGAGCGACCGAAGCGAAACGGTTGCAATATACGAAGAACCGGTACATTTTCTTGAAAATGAAAAGTGGGAGGATGTAGACAACAGTTTTTACATAACCGAAGACAACACAATTAAAAATGTAAAGAATTCCATAGAAACCGAATTTGTTTTGGAAACCGACCAAAACAATCTTGTTGAAATTGCAAAAGATTCATATAGATTTAAACTGTTTATGCCCGAGTGCAATAATACAACGGCAAAATATACCGAAAAGGACGAGGCAACCCCCAAAAATTTGGCGGAGCTGAAAAACATTTCGGGAAATGTTTATTACGAAAACATTTTGGATAATACCGACCTGACTTACGATGTTTCATCGGCAGGGGTCAAAGAGAGCATAATATTAAAAAATCAGGATATTCCTTTGGAATTTTGTTTCAATTATGAATTCGAAGGGCTGCAATTTGCCTATGAAGACGGAAGAATTCTTTTAAGAAATACCGAAGGTGAAAAAATTTTTGAATCGGACAAGTTTTATATGTACGATTCGGCAAAAAACTATAGTGAAGATATAGAAATCGAAACCGAAGAGTTTGAGAACGGTATAAAATTGTATATAAGACCAAGCGTTGAATGGTTGAGCTTAGAGGAGCGGGAATGGCCGGTTGTCATTGACCCGGGAGTTATCGGCACGCAAAACGCAACCGATGTATGGGACATTGACCTAAAACTTAATCAGACATCCGCTTTTAACTACAAGGCGGCAGATATGCTTGTGGGTTCAAACGGTAGCAGCACGGTTTACAGAAGTCTTGTAAGATTTGTTAATCTTCCGAATATAGGAAACAATTCCCGCGTTGTAAGTGCGAAAATGAACATAACTGCCTATCAAGGTCCTGTTAAATCGGGCGACCCTTCATTGCGAACAAGGCCTTCGGGCAACATCAATGTTTGTGTTCATAAAATGACAGCAAACTGGCCGGAGCAGGGAGCAACGTGGGGCGGATATGCAAATAGTTATTCGTCTGATGCTGAAGATTATTTTACATACAATAGCGCCCATAACGGGTTTGTGGCCGATATAACTCAGGCGGTAACCGAGTGGTATCAAAACCCCGCTTCTAACTACGGAGTTATTCTAAAAGCCGAATCCGAAACGGCTTCAAACCATATTATGCAATTTACTTCTTCCGATTATGGCACAAACGGTTCAAATGCCGCCACATGGCGCCCGGTTTTGGCGGTAAACTACCGAAACAGTGTCGGTTTGGAAGATTATTGGAGTTACAGTACATACAGCGCAGATGAATTCGGCACATCATACGTCAACAATGCAAACGGCAATATGATTTATGAGTACACCGATTATGAATATAACGCTGAAATCAATTCGTTTTCCTTGAAACATATTTACAATTCATCTGAAAGCGACGGCGCAATGGGAAGATATGGCAAAGGATGGAGACTGAATCTTGTCCAATGCTTCCAGCCGGTTTCCGGCACAACCGCGAATTATGTCTATACCGACGGCGACGGAACAAAACACTATTTCTCGCAAGCTGAAGGAAGTAGCAAGATAATCGATGAAGACGGTCTCGGATATGAGTATACGTCTATCAGCGAAGGCCAACTGATCTATAAACTTACTGCTAAAGATGACAGTGTTATGAAGTTTGATCAGTGGGGATTCTTGAGAAGAATCATCGACCCAAACAATAACGAAATATGTCTTAACTATTCACCGGCGCCATCAATAGGCACAAACTATTTGACAAGCGTCAGTACAAAATCCGCAAACGAATCGTCTTATTCAACGGTAATTTCTCTGAATTATACAAATTATGTTTTGACCGACATATATGCAAACGGTTCGAAAATTGTCGAATACGATTATGATAACTCATCGTTGAGACATCCTCAAAAAGCAGACGGAACAGGACCGTATTTTTGGTTTACCGGCAGAATTGCGACGGCGCGATACGGAAACGAACAAAGGATTGATTATTCCTATGATTCGCAAAACAGAATTTCCAATATTCTTTTAAAGGATAATTCCGGGGCAACCAAGCAATCAACCTCCTATTCGTATCAATATAACACGACCGTTTTAACGGACAATTTAAATCGTAAGATGACCTATGAGTTTGATAACTTCGGTCGCCCGTTATGCGCTTTTGACAATTTCGGCAATACCGCGTATTGCGATTATACAAATATGAGCAGTAATATAAACGGGGTTTTCAAAAACAACAAAGCTGTTCTCTCGGGGAGCAGTAATGCTTATATTGATAATATATTGGCAAACGGTTATCTTTTAGCCGGGACGGGCGGTTATACGATTTTTGATTATTCAAGTGGCGCAGGTTCGGTTTCGAGCGTGAGCACAGAGGGGCTTATTACCTCTAAAAGTCTTAAATTCCAGATCAATGACACTCAGGCGACCGGGAAAACGCTTGTTGTAGCGCAAGCGCCTTCAACATCACAAAACAAAAGCTATACTTTTTCGGCGTACATAAAAACCGTAAACCTTTCGCCGGACGATGCGACAAATCCGCGCCACGGAGCCCTGTTAAAGATAACAACAAATCAAAGCAATCAATACTTTTCCGAGGCTATTACCGGCACAACTGATACTTCAATAGACAACGGATTTGAGAGGGTAAGCGTTACCTTTACATTAGGCGCAAACGAACGGATAACAACAGCAAGCGCCGGTATGTTTTCTTCGGAAGGAACAGCGTATTTTGATACAATTCAATTTGAAGAAAACGACACACCAAATTATGTTAATATAATGAATAATTCGGGATTTGAAAGGGTTTCAGGTTCAACTCCGACATCGTTTGGTTATTCCGGAAACGCAGGAATAACAATGAGCACAACTGCTCAAAGCGGGACCCGCTCTGTTGCTATTCCCGGGAGCACAACGGCAAATAAAACCGTGTATCAGGCTTTAGATAGCGCTGGAAGCGCGGGCGATGTTTACACCTTTGGTTCATGGGCAAAGGCGAATTCGGTCCCCAACACATCGGGGCATGCCGATTTCAGGCAATATCTATGTTTTCACTATACCGATAACACAACCGAAAACTTTATTGCCGATTTCAACCCTAATGTTAACGGCTGGCAGTTTGTTACTAAAACGGTCAAAGCGAAAAAGGATTATTCCAAAATAACAATTTATCTTGATTACAACAAAAACTGCGGTCAGGCACTTTTTGACTCTGCTTTCCTTTATAGAGATACGGCACAGGCCTATTCGTATGACAGCAACGGAAATCTTGTTTCCACAACCGACGCCGCAAATCAAAGTTCAACCTTCCGATATAGCGGAAACAATATTTCCAAACTTTTAAGCCCTACCGGAACAAGCTTCGAATATTCTTATGATCAAAACAACAACCTTGTTTTGGCGAAAAGCAGTTCGGGGGTAGACTATAACATCACATACAACGAAGAAGGCAATCCGACATCTACCAAAACCTCTTCGGACGGCTATTCCTCGCCACCGTTACCTACAAAAGAATATTATATAAGACAAAAGGGCAGCGGAAAATATCTTACAGCCCCAACCGGCAGTTCGGGCGGCGATGTGTCCCAAAGTGCGTTTTCAGGAGCCGATACTCAAAAATGGGCGTTTGAAAAGTCCGAAGGATACTACTATATAAAATCTCTCGTTTCATCAAACAGCAATTTGGTTTTAGGGGTTTCGGGAGGCTCTAATTCCGATGAAGCCCATATAAACACACAAACAAAGAGCAATGTCGATCACAAAAAATTCGACCTCATCCTCAAAAATGACGGTTCATATAAGTTCAGACCTAAATCTTCTACCGATACAAAACTTGTTTCGGTAGTATCGAGTACGGCATCAGGTGTTATTCTGCAGCACTATATAGGCGCCACTAACGATAATCAGCAGTGGTATATAGAGGAGGTCCCCGAACAGGCGCTCCAAATGACCGAGGGGATATACTCTTTCAGAAACCGCAACAGCGGAAAATACCTCGATACTACAGTTTCGGCCGGCTCGCTTACCCAGTATCACCGAAGCGGAACCGACAAACAACGATTTATAGTGCATCAAATTCAGTGGAATAACCAACCGCGCTACCGTATTGAATCGGGAGATGAGCCCGGAAAATATCTCACGGTTACCGAAACGCAGTCAAACGGGCTTTACAATATCGAATTTACAGAGGGTGAAGCCTCAAATGCCAATGTTTTCACATTCGATTGCACAAACGAAAAATGCAAAATAATAAACGAAGGAAACGACCTGCAAAGCACCGACGATGATAAATGCCTCGCCGTGCCTTTCAGTTCCTTAACGGAAGGCGCAAATGTTATAGCGGTGGGGCTTGCCGAAAACGCCACGCGTTATTGGATACCGGAAGCCCTGAGCCTATCCATAAACACATCGGCTACCTATTCGCAAAACGGGCAAAAACTTACGAGCACGACCGACAGTCGCGGAAAAACGACATCGTATTCTTACGATACCAAAGGCAGATTGTCAAGTGTTACCAATCCTTTGTCGACGGTAACGACCTATTCTTACCAAACGAACAGCGACCGCCTTTCGTCGGTTTCAACCGGGAATTCCACGGTAGGTTACACCTATGTAAACGATACCGAACACCCGAACAACAAACTGCTTTCGAGCATAGCCTCACCTTCCGGGACGAATTACGGCTTTTCCTATGACAACGCCGAGAGGGTATCCTCTATAAGCGTTGGCTCGAGAACCCTCTCAACCAACGCCTATAATTCCGCCGGATTGCTCTCTACCCTCACCTATGGAA
>DEWC01000003.1 GCA_002363095.1 Ruminococcaceae bacterium UBA3220
ATGATAAAAGAAATGCCGTAAAATCGGTACTTGAAAAATGGTATCATCATCTTCCTGTGAATAAAGAAACCGAAGAATTTGTTGATGAATTAAAAAACAAAGGGCACAATGTATATATACTTTCAAATATAAGTAAAAACTTTTCCGATAACTATTCAAATGTTGAAAGCCTTAAAAGACTTTTATCAAAATTTGACGGACTGGTTTTTTCGGGAAGAGAAGGTATAGTGAAACCAAAACGGGAAATATTTGAACTTATATTAAGAAGATTTAATTTGAATCCTGATGAAACGCTGTTTATTGACGATAGTCAAAAAAACATAAACGGTGCCGGGCAAGCAGGCTTGCATACATTTTTATTTAATGATGATCTCAATATTTTAAGAAAAACACTTTAACGCGAAAGGTTGATAAAAAATTAACAAAGTTTTCGCCTTTTTTGCAGAAATTTACAAAAAGAATGATATTTTTTTAACAAACCCATTGACTTTTTAATATAAATGAAATATAATAAACCATAAATTTTCCGCCGAAAAAGCGGATTGGAGGTATTTTTTATGGCAAGAGTTTATAATTTTAGCGCAGGTCCTTCAATGTTACCTATGGATGTTTTGAAGACTGCGGCAGACGAAATGTTTGAATACGGTGATTCCGGTCAATCGGTTATGGAAATGTCCCATCGCTCAAAGGAGTATCAGGCGATTATTGACCGCGCAGAGGCCGACCTTCGTGAAATTATGAATATTCCCGATAATTATAAGGTTTTATTCTTACAGGGCGGTGGTTCAACTCAGTTCGCGATGGTTCCCCTTAATCTTATGAACAAAAATCATAAAGCTGATTATATCATTACCGGTCAGTGGGCTAACAAAGCCTATAAGGAGGCTGCCCGTTACGGTAACGCAAGGGTTGTCGCTTCAAGCGCTGATAAAACATATTCATATATTCCCAAAACAAAGAGAGAAGATTTTGACAAGGACGCCGATTATGTTTATATTTGTATGAATAACACCATATACGGCACTAAATTCCATGAGCTGCCCGATACCGGTGATATACCGCTTGTTGCAGATATATCGAGTTGTGCTCTGTCAGAGCCTATCGATGTTACAAAATTCGGTCTTCTTTATGCCGGCGCTCAAAAAAACATTGCTCCTGCCGGGGTAACAATAGTTATTATTCGTGAAGATTTGATTGGTAACGCTATGGACTTTACTCCGACAATGCTTGATTACAAGACACATGCGGATAACGGCTCAATGTTCAATACTCCGCCTTGTTATTGCATTTATCTTGCCGGGCTTACCTTTAAGTGGATTAAGAAAATGGGTGGTCTTGAAGCGATTAAGGCTAACAATGAAAAGAAAGCACGAATACTCTATGATTTCCTTGACAGCAGTAAACTTTTCAAGGGAACCGTTGTTCCGGAGGACCGTTCTTTGATGAATGTTCCGTTCGTTACCGGAAACGAAGAACTTGACGCTAAGTTTGTCGCAGAGGCTAAGGCCGCCGGTTTTGTAAACCTTAAAGGTCATAGAACTGTTGGCGGTATGCGCGCTTCAATTTACAATGCAATGCCGGTTGAAGGCGTTGAAAAACTCGTTGAATTTATGAGAAAATTTGAAGAGGAAAATGCGTAATGAATATTAAAACATATAACAAAATTTCAAAAATCGGATTGTCGGTTTTTGATGATAAATACAATATTGGTGATGATGTTGAAAACCCCGACGGTGCAATAGTTCGTTCGGCTTCGCTCCATGACACGGAGTTTCCTGATACATTAAAGGCAATTGCGCGTGCAGGTGCCGGCACAAATAATATCCCGATTGACCGTTGCACCGAAGAGGGTATTGTAGTATTTAACACCCCGGGTGCAAATGCAAACGCAGTTAAAGAGCTTGTTATTGCGGGATTGCTTATCGGCTCGCGCAGAGTTGTTTCCTCCATTGAATGGGCGAAGACTTTAAAGGGTAAAGGCGATGAGGTAGGCAAGCTTGTAGAGAAAGGCAAAAGCGCTTTTGCAGGTCCTGAACTTAAAGGCAAAAAGCTTGGCGTTATCGGTCTTGGCGCTATCGGCGTTTTGGTAGCAAACGCCGCTGACCATCTTGGTATGGAAGTCTATGGTTATGATCCGTATCTGTCGGTCAACTCGGCATGGAATTTAACGCATAACGCAATTCATGTTTTTGATATTAAGGAAATCTTTGAGAAATGCGACTATATTACGGTTCATGTTCCGCTCAATGATGCAACAAAGAATCTTATAAATTCCGATAATATTGCCAAGATGAAAGACGGTGTCAGAATTCTTAACTTCGCAAGGAGCGGTCTTGTGAATTCCGAAGATATGATTTCTGCCTTGCAGTCCGGAAAGGTCGCATCTTATGTTGTTGATTTCCCAACCGATGAGATGCTTGATGTTGACGGTGTTATTGCTATTCCTCATCTTGGCGCATCAACGCCTGAGTCCGAGGATAACTGTGCCAAAATGGCGGCAGAAGAACTGATGGCTTATCTTGAAAACGGCGACATTGTCAATTCGGTTAATTTCCCGAATATTTCAATGCCGAGAAGCGGAAAAGCGAGAATTTGCGTTATTCATAAAAATATTCCTAATATTATAAACTCGATTACCGGTTTTGTTTCTGAGGAAGGTATTAATATCGAGAATATGCTCAATAAGTCGCGCGGCGATTTTGCCTATACGATGATTGATGTATCGGAATTGAGCAGCGCTATTTCAAATAAAATTTCAGCAATTGAAGGAATTATTAAAGTCAGAGTGATTTGATTTCAGTGATTTCAAGGCACCAATCAGTCGGTTTGGTGCCTTGAATTTTTCTGTATTAAAAGTTTTATCTTGACAATCACGCAATATTGATATATAATAATTCGGCAATATCGTTTAGGGGTATAGCTCAGCTGGTAGAGCATCGGTCTTATAAAACCGAGTGCCGGGCAACGCTTACGAGCGCCTCCGGTGGAGGAAACAGTGAGTAAGGGTTGGCGCCGCGGTCGAACAACGCACCGCGCTCCAAGCGAGAGCGTGTTCGGGAACCGCAAGAGGGCATCTGCTGTTAGTCAGAACAATCCCCGAGGCACGAATTGTGTTTATGATATTCATTTTGTTTATAGGGGTATAGCTCAGCTGGTAGAGCATCGGTCTCCAAAACCGAGTGCCGAGGGTTCGATCCCTTCTGCCCCTGCCATGAAAAAACCGTCCGAAAGGACGGTTTTTTCAATGATGTTTGCCCTG
>DEWC01000068.1 GCA_002363095.1 Ruminococcaceae bacterium UBA3220
TTGAAGTATCAAGCATATTTTCGGCAAAAATTCCGTATCCCTTTGCCGGATCCTCCAAAAATACATGGGTAACGGCTCCGACTAATTTTCCGTTTTGTATAACAGGACTTCCACTCATACCCTGAACAATTCCGCCCGTAATGTCCAGCAGTTCCTCATCGGTAATTGTTACTATATAATTTTGTGTATCGGATTTATAAGCATCGGGTAACAAAGATATCGTGCAGGAATAAAGCTTGGGCTTTTCTCCGCTTACCGTTGTAAGAATTTGAGCTTTTCCGCCCTTTACATCCTGCTTGTGAGCCACCTCGGTGAGGGCGGATATTTTAAGATTTCCCGCAAGTCTTCCGTAGATACCGTCGTTTCTGTTAAAGAGTTCTTTTGAAATAACATTATAGTTGAACTTTCCAATCAGCTCTCCGGGAGCGTTGTCTTTTGCCTTATTCACGGAAATTATTTCGGCGCCGACCATTTCTCCGGAGCTTATATTCAATATTTCGCCGGTATCAACATCCGAGATTTCGTGCCCGAGTCCGCAAACCGTGTTATTGAAAGGACTGTAAAAGGTTAGAGTTCCGACACCGGCGGAGCTGTCACGCACCCAAATGCCGACACGGTATTTACCCGAATCCGACTCTTTCAACGGTTTTATTTTTATCGTCTTATTTTTGTTCGAGCGAAGTATCGAAAAGGTCATTTCATTTCCTCCGCTCTGTTGAACGAGTTCAGCAAGGCCTTCATTGGAGAAAACTCTGTTTCCGTCTACCGACCTAATGTAATCTCCGACCTTCAGCCCCGCCGCTTTAGCGGGTTCCTTTAAACCGGCATTTGTTTTAACGCCCTTAATATCAACCACCAAAACTCCGTCGGTATATATCTTTATTCCGAACGGGGTGCCGAGAACCGCCACCTGCATTTTGTCAACAACGCTCACGGTTGTGGTCGAAAAAGGAATTACACCGAACATTTTAAGGCTTACATTGTATGTGTTGTTGAGGTTGCCGTCCTCCTCATAGCCGTTGTAAACGGCAGTAACGGGAATTTTAGTGTTCAAATTAAGGTCGTCAATCGAATTGACCTTATAGTTATCGGATATCTTTGAGTTAAGCGAAAAAATCAAAGAAAAAACCGTTGCCGTAAAAACAAACGCCGAAAAGAATAAAACTCTCGAAATAATTCGCATTGTTTTCATGTTAATCACCCTGAGATTATCTTAACCGAAAACCCTGCTTTTATTAAAAATCCGGCAACAAATGCCGGAAGAATTTATTGGTATATTTTTTGAATTTCAGATGCCCTGTTTAAAATTTTCTCGCGAAGATATTGAGGGCTTTTAATTTCAATTCGGTTTCCGAAATTCATAACAAAGGTTATAAACGCTTCGCTTGGCACCGCGTTTACCGAAAATGAAAAATGCGTATCGGTAACATTTCTTACATATATGTCCATACCGAAACGGTCGATTATCTGTTCAAGCAAGGATATTTCGCATCTTAATTCTATATTTTCGACCTTGCCGCCAAACATATTGAAAAGTCCCTTGGTATAATCGGCGACATCGAAAACATCCTTATATTCACTGACTTCGGAAAACGGGCGCGATTTTTGGTCAAGAATTGCTACCGAGCGAATTCTGTCAATTCTGAAATGAACGATATTATCATACTTTTCATAATTGCCGATGAGGTAGTAATGGTCATCCTGCCAGGTTTGCGCGTAAGGGCTTATAATGTGCTGTCTGTATTTCGTTACGATTTCGCGTTTTTCGTTTAATGTATGCACTCCGTACCTGAAAGAAATCTTCTTTTTTTCGGCAATCGCCCGCGATATCGCGTCAATACTGTAAAAAATCTCCTCATTCCGGCATTTTAAATCCGAGGCAATATAAAGGCCCGTTTCAAGACCTGCCATCTGGTGCACGCTTAACATATTCTGCAATTTTTGCACAAGTTCTCTTGACTTTTTGGGTGTTATGAATTTCGCAGTCCTGATGGCATCACACAAAAGATATATTTCGGGCGTTTCAAAATCCCTCGACCCGAGAAAATAGCCGGGCTTTGGTACGCGTGTATATATGATATCGTATTTAAAATTGATTAGGTGCTCGATATCGCTGTATATTGATTTGCGTTCCGCAGAAACGCCGTATTCATCGAGACGGTTGCATATTTCCTGCGCCGACATCGGGTGATTTTCATCGGTATTATGCATCAAAATCTCGATTATATAAAGAAGTTTTAGTTTTTGTCCCCTTCTGACTTCCATTTTTCCACCGCCTTAAAGAATTCATCCGCACCGTACACCGCATTTACCGCATCTAAAAATGCGGTAGAAGACATTCCGCCGGGCAATCCCGAATAAAGCGCAAACGCCTCACGGTAAAGCGAGCTGTTTGTCTGCCCCGACATACCCACGGTATAAAGGTCGTATTTTGTAAGTTTTCTGACGCTTTCGCGGTTATCCTCGGTTATATTGCATTTTTTCAGAGCCTCGACAATAACATCGCGGCTCATACCTTCCACACCGAGAAAACCTTCTTTTGAAGGTTTTGCTTTTCGTTTCTCTTTGCCGTAAATCTGAGGGATATAGACATTTTTCACACTGTCCGCGGGACAAATCCGTTTAAGATACGACCTGATTTGCATTCCCGCTTTATCGGAATCGGTAATTATTATTATTCCGTTCTTCTTTGCCAGAATCGAAATAAGTTTTCGCTTCTGCTCATCCTTGAATATCGAAAAACCGTTGGTCGGAATAATCGTTGCATCTATTATATTTGAAAGAGCAATCTTATCGTATTTGCCTTCAACAATAACTGTTTGCCTGAGTTTTATCAAAACTAATCCCCCAAAAGAATTGCGGCAAGTTCTACCGTAGTTTGTTCAAGAATTTCCCTCGCATTTGCGCCGTAGGACTTTAAAATTTTATCGGTTTTTATAAGACAGTCATAACTCTTTTCTATCTTGGAAAAGTCAAAACGGTTTATATAGCGGTTGGCTCGGTCAATACGAAAAACGGTATTGCTCGGATACGAAAAATCCGAAGCGATGTCCTTTTTTTGCTTGCCTGCGCGTTTTGCCGCAAGGGCGCGGTACATATCATGGTAAACCGAACAGATTTGATAAAAAACAGAATACTCGTCCGTTTTCATAAAAAACATTTTATCAAGCAGTTTAAGCGCCTTGGAAACATTTCCCTCGACAATGCATCCGACATAATCAAAAACTGAAGCGTTCATATCGGTTATGCAAACATTTTCGATATCTTCTTTGGTTATTTTTCCCGTTTTTCGGTAAAGGCATAGTTTTTCGAGTTCGTTTTTGAGAACGCTTAAATCGTCCCCCACCCTTTCGGTAAGGTAGGCGGCTTCGGTTTCAAAAAGTTCAACACCGCGATTTTTTGCGCTTTTAATAAGCATCTTTGTCAACTGCTGTTTTGTTCTGTGAGTAATGTTATAAATCTTTCCGTTTGCCTTCTCGACCGCCTTCCTGAGTTTTGTAACCCTTGAGTTCTTTTTCCGGTCAAAATCGATATAATCAAATTTGATTATAAAAACGCAACCGTCTTCAACCTCGCCTACAAGCCTGCAAAGGCGCTCAAAATCCTCCTGCGAACAGGAAAAAACATCATAATCATCAAGCAAAACGCATTTGCTGTCCGACATCATCGGAAACTGATTTACGGCATCGTAAACATCCTGAATGACAGCGTCGTAGCCGAACTTCTGAAAATTAAAAAACGGGTCTCCCGAATATGACAACGATATGAGTTTACCGCAGTAATACTCTTTTAAATATGTATCGTTTCCGTAGATAATATAAACATTTGAAAGATTTTTCAGTCTTATTTCTTCCGACAGTTTTTCTTCATCGGTTTTATAATCTGTGTGGTAAGCCATTTTCTTTCCTCCTGTTTATATAATACATTCCCGCCACCAGCGAAACCGCTAAAATTGCCGGGAAAACAGAGGCCCATCCCGGCACATTAAACGCCGAATATTTAATACTGCCGACCGCTTCGATAACGCGGTTGATAAAGGCAAGGTCAACATCGATAACATACAGCAAATATGCCGGAATAAGAATCAAAAACCTTAACAAATACGAAATAATACCAAGTTGCAAAGCGAGTGTTACCGCCAAAGCTATTATAAGGGTGGTAAGGGGTGCGGCAATTGAAATCATTCTGAAAGCATAAATCGAAAAAGGCGCCGTGAAAATCTGGGCAAAAACCGATATTAAAAGCGCCTCGAAAACGGTCAGCAAGAACTTATTATTAAAGGATATTCTTTCCTTTAACCATTCGATATAGACCGGCAAAACTATCATAACTGCAAAAACGGCGGCTACCGACATTTGAAACGAAATATTCAGAACAACAAGCGGAGAGAATATCATATTCAAAACTACCGTCAGGCACAAAACCGAAAGGCGGTCGGTATCGCGATTAAAAAGCGGCGGAACGGCAAACATCGTAAACATTATGCCCGCACGCACTACGGAAGCCGAGAATGAGCAAAGCGCGCAGATGAATATAATCGAAGAACAAATAAGCAAAAACCTTAATATTTTATTCTTTACCGTTCGGTCAATCAAGAAAAACACAAGCCCCATAATCACCGAGAGATGAAGACCTGATACTGCCATTATATGGCTTACTCCCGAGGTTTTCACATTATCATAAAGCGATTGTGAAAGCCCCGTTTTATCACCGAGCAGAATGGCGATAAGGGTTGCGTATGAGGCATAAGAAAGATTTTTACGAAAATATCCCTTTACCGATTTTCTTATTTTGCCTATTGAACCGTAAAAAAGGTCGCAACCGTTCTTCCCGACGGTTTTCATTAAATAAAGCCTACCGTAGATGCCGTCTATGTTCAATCTCTTAAAATCGGCGCCGTCGATTGACATTGCCTTGACTTTTGCAGTGATTTTTTCACCCTGCGCAAATTCCCTGCCGGAGTAATAAAGATAAAACTTTGCTTTGTCGGGCAAAATGCCGTTATCATAACTTTTGACTACCGTGCAGTTTCTCTTCTTTTGCACCGTTTCTTCACAAATAATGAAGTTCGCCGTAAACTGTTTTCCTCTCAATTTTGCGGTCTTCTTTACCGTTTTGTCTAATGAAAGCGCCGAAATAAAGACCGATAGAAACACAAGAGCAAACAAGCAAATATTCAAAACCGATTTATGCAAAAAGGCAATAACGCCTAAACAGAGCAACAAGCCCGCAATAAAAGGATAAAGCCCGAAAAAATAGTATAGCAGTATGCAAAATACAACTGATATTGACGAAAGAAGCATCGGTCGTTTCATCATATCCGCTTTTTATCCCATTCTTTTACGCTTTTAAGTTCTTCAAACAGTTTTACATAACTTTCATGCCTTGAAGCACAGATTTTTCCGTCCTTTACCGCCCTTAAAACCTCGCACCCTTTTTCGCGCGTATGGGTACAGTCAGCAAATCGGCAATCGTTTAAAAACGGCAAAAACTCGGGAAATGTTTCAGGCAGCTTAACCTTATAATCGTATAAATTGCCTGCCGACTCAAAGGAAGAAAATCCCGGAGTATCCGCAATATATCCGCCCTCGTGAGTCTTGAAAAGTTCCGTATGTCTTGTAGTATGGCGTCCTCTTCCGAGTTTCCGGCTTACCTCCCCCGTCTTTAATGACAAATCACCGAAAATACGGTTAATAACACTCGATTTACCTACCCCCGAATTTCCGGCAAATGCACAAAAACCGGCGCCTATCTCTTTTCTTAATTCTTCAACTCCGATATTCTCTTTTGCCGAAATAACAAATGTTTTAAAACCCGACTTAGCATAAATATCGTACCATTTCGAAAAATCACCCATATCACTTTTGTTAAAAACGATAAGCGGCTCAATATTATTATAAACCGCAAAGGAAATAAGGCGGTCTATCAAAAGAGAATTCGGCTCGGGACAGGTATAAGCCGACATTATCACAAGTTTTTGAAGATTTGCAATATTCGGGCGTTCAAGATAACTTCTTCGCGGCAGTATTTCCTCAATTACCGAATACCCTGTATCCGACGCGCTGATGACGACATCATCACCGACAACGGGGGAAACTCCCGTTTTGCGAAAATTTCCCCTGGCCTTACATTCATAAATTTTATCTGCGCAATCAACATAGTAAAATGATGAGATTGCCTTGACTATTATTCCGTTCATCCCGATTAATCGACTTTCTTTAAATCGCTTGAAGAAAGTTTAACTTCAATATAATCGTCGTCTCCGATAAACGGCTCAACATCAACGGTTTTTTCATAAACGAAGGATTTGCCTTCTGAATCGGTACCCTCAAAACTGAAGGTGGCTTTCTTTGTTGTGCCATACTCAAACACAACGCCGTCCGTAAGGACAAAAGTCCAATATCCGTCGCCGTCGGGCTTTGTAAGCGTCGCATTGCTCTTATCTATCGAAATCTTAGCCGTTTTAATATTATCCTTATTCTCACATTCGGGAGATACCGATACCTTGTAATTCGAGATTTTTATACCGCTGCTTATATAGATTGTAATCTCGGCGTCACTATCCGCCTTAACATCGGCTTCGGGTTTTTGGGCGATAACCTTACCCTTCATTGAGGAATAATTTTCATTATAATAGTTTTTGTCGGAAGAATCTATCGGTCGGCTTACTACCTTAATACTATCGGCAACAAAGCCGTCTTCAATCAGTTTCTTTTTTGCTTCGCTTTCGCTTTTACCGAGCAATTTCGGAACCGAAATCTGATCTTTTTCTTTTGCTTTTCCGATATATATTTTTAATATTTGTCCCTTCTTAAGCTTTGTACCGGGCGCAGGTTCAATCTTAACAACGGTATCGACATCCTTATCGGACGCTTCCTCGTATTTCAACTCATAATTTTCGATGCCGGCTTCCTTCAAGGCTTCCTCTAGGTCATCCCTCGACATTCTCAGAACATCCGGAACCTTAATATCCGATTCCTCGGCAACACCGATATAAACCTTTATTGTGGCGCCTTTTTTGAGCTTTTTGCCCTTTGCCGGGGTCTGGTCAACCGCCTTGCCTACTTTACTTTCATCATCGGTAACCTTATCGATAAAATCTATAATGAAGGTATTCTCCACAAAGTATTTACTCTCTTGAATTTCCTTCTTTGTTTTGCCTATAAAATCGGGACAGGTAATATCCTTTGTACTCTGAAATAATCGCGGTATGAAAATTATACCGATAATCACCAAAACCGCAACAAGCGCCGTTGCTATTCCCGCAAGAACCGGAATGGTAAGCCCGCTTTTCTTTTCTTCCTGCTCATCCTCAATCACCGGGGTTTTCGACATACGGTTATCGCCGGACGGAACAATCGGCTCGGTGGTGACAAATTTCGTAGGCGAGTTATCGACAAAATAGGAATACTCGAATGTTACCTCGGGGTCTTTTCTGAACCGCTCCAAATCGCACAGCATCTCGGCGGCTGACTGGTATCTTCTTTCGGTGAGTTTCTGCATTGCGTGCATGGTAATCTGTTCAAGCCCTAACGGTATTGAAGGATTGATCTCGGTAGGTAGTTTCGGGTTGCTTTGAAGTTGCATTATAGCAACCGAAACCGCTCTTTCCGCATCAAACGGAAGTCGGCCGGTAAGCATTTCGTACAGCATAACGCCTACCGAATAGATGTCCGCCTTCTCATCGGTCTTTTCGCCCTTTGCCTGCTCGGGGCTGATATAATGAACCGAGCCTATCGCTTTATCGGTAACCGTTCTTTGCTCACTTCTTGAAAAACGAGCGATGCCGAAATCGGTAACCTTAATTGAACCGTCCTGCAAAACCATAATGTTCTGGGGCTTAACATCCCTGTGTATAATACCCTTATCATGTGCGTGCTGGAGCGCTTTAAGTATCTGAACGGTAAAATATACGGCGTCTTTCCAGCGAAGGCAACCCTTATGTTCAATGTATTCTTTAAGGGTTACACCGCTGATATATTCCATTACGATATACTGTATCAAATCGCCGAAACTGACATCGTAAACCTTTACGATATTCGGGTGAGACAGCATCGCGATTGCACGGGACTCATTTTTAAAACGACGGATAAACTCATCGTTTGAAACAAATTCATCCTTTAAAATCTTTATGGCAACGGTACGGTTTTCAATATTATCGTGGGCTTTATATACCACCGCCATACCGCCTATTCCGATTATTTCTTGAATTTCATAGCGACCGTCAAGGCGCTTACCTACATATTTATCCATAATCATTCATCCTTTTCTGACTGAAAAACTAAAAGATTTTAAGGTTATAAGGTTACGGTTACAACGGTGATGTTGTCACCGCCGCCGTTTTGGTTTGCCGTATCTACAAGTTTGCCTGCCACGGCGGAAATATCGTTGTTTTCAAAAATATTCGCGATATCGTCTTCATCGACAAAGTTCGTAAGCCCGTCGGAGCAAACTAAAACGGTATCGCCCACTTCTATCGGAAGTTCGGTTAAATCGGGCACAACTTCCTTTTCGGCGCCGAGCGCCCTTGTGATAACATTCTTTCTCGGATGAGCCTTTGCCTCATCGGGAGTAAGTTTACCGTTTTCAAGCAAATCCTGAACAACCGAATGGTCTCTCGTAATTTGGGTGATTTTATCGTTTATGAGGTACGCCCTGCTGTCCCCAACATGGCAGACAAGCGCAAAACTGTTTCTTACGATAAGTATTACCGCCGTTGTCCCCATACCGCTGAGTTCACTGGTTTCTTTGGACATTTCGTATACCTTCATATTTGCCGAAATCAGGGCGTTTTTCATAAGCGAAAGTACCGAGTTGCGATTCATTTTTCTTGAATATGAATTGTTTATATATTTTACAATTTCCTCGACCGCAACCGAGCTTGCGACGCTTCCGCCGCCTACTCCTCCCATACCGTCGCAAACAACGGCAAAGGCGGAATTATCCGATAAAAAGCCGGTGTAAAAACTATCCTGGTTCTCATCACGCTTTAATCCCCTGTCGCTCTTACTGAATATCAGCATATATAATCACCCTCCTTTTTTCTTAACTGTCCGCATGAAGCGTTTATGTCCGCTCCCAAGGTCCTCCTTACGGTTGCATTTATACCGTTTTCTTCAAGTACAGCCTTGAATTTGTTTATCTTTACGCTATCGGGCTTTTTAAAGAAATTCTCTTTTACCGGGTTTGCGGGTATGAGGTTTACATGAGACATTATCCCTTTAAGTTTAACCGCCAACTGTTTCGCACACTCGGGAGTATCGTTAAGTCCGTCCATAAGCGCATATTCAAAAGAAATCCTTCTGGTTGTTGCCTTTTGGTATTCTTTACAGGCTTCAAGAAGTTTTTCAATATTCCATTTTTTGTTTACCGGCATTATACGGTCTCTGATTTCATCATTCGGCGCATGAAGAGACACCGAAAGGGTTATCGGAAAATTATATTGCGAAAGCATTTTTATCTTAGGCACCACACCGGAGGTTGAAAGGGAAATATGCCTGTACCCGATACCGAGACCGTTTTTGTCGCCGACAAGTTTCAAAAATCTTATTGAGTTTTCGAAGTTGTCAAGCGGTTCACCCATACCCATCATAACAACATTGGATACCCTGATTTTATTGTCCTTTGAAGCAAATTGTATTTGGGCGAGAATTTCGGAAGCCGTGAGATTTCTTGATAATCCGAACAGTCCCGAAGCGCAAAACTTACATCCCATACGGCAACCTGCCTGCGTAGAAACGCATACGGTATATCCGTGCTCATATTTCATCAAAACAGATTCGATATATTCGCCGTCAAACAGACGGTACAGATATTTAACCGTTCCGTCGATTTCGGAGACAAGTTTTTTCGCGGCGCTGACGCCGGCGATGTAACACTCCTCGCCGAGTTTTTGTCTTAGTTCCTTCGGCAGATTATTCATATCTTCAAAAGACCCGACTCCGCTTCGAACCCATTTTATAATCTGGTCAGCCCTGAAGGAGGGCTCGCCCCATTCGGCAATAAGAGCCCTTATTTCATCATCATAAAAAGAGCAAATATCCTTTTTTTGAATAATATCACCTTTTTTTATAGAGAATAGCCGTAAAAAATCCGTCGGTGCCGTCAATATGAGGCATATAGTTGACATTATATTTTACATCATAATTGCCGTATTTGTCAAGAAAATCGCTTATTTGCGCCTCGTTTTCGGCTTTTTTCAGGGTGCAGGTCGAATAGACAAGCTTTCCGCCCGGTTTCAGATAAAAATCGGCATTTTCAAGTATCCTTTTTTGTGTTTCAAGCAAAACCTTATATTCCGCCTGTGTAATGTCCCTGTATTTAATTTCGGGCTTACGCCTTATAACGCCGAGTCCCGAGCAAGGAACATCACAAAGAACGACATCGAATTTTCCGAGTTCGGTGTTTTTCGCCGTTGCGTCCGCCACGATTGCTTTAATATTTGAGATCCCCAGGCGTTTTGCGCCGCTGCTTATAAGTTCCACCCGGTGTTTGTATAAATCCATTGCGATAATTTCGCCGTTGTTTTTCATATGCTCGGCGGCTGTAAACGCCTTTCCGCCGGGCGCCGAGCAAAGGTCAAGAACGCGAGTATTTTCGCAAAATCCGACCTTCAAAAGCATTTTTTGAGATGCCTCGTCTTCGACATGGAAAAGTCCATTTTTGTATGCGGTTGTTCCGGCAACATCAATCGGCGAAAGCACCTTGACACTTCCTTGAACATCGGATTTTTCCGCTTTTATGCCTTCGCTTTCAAGTAAATCGACAAGCCTTTCAGGCGTCGTTTTCAGGGTATTCACCCTAAGGCAAACGGGCGGTATTTCAAGCGACTGCCGGAGCAGTTCTTCAGCCGTGTCGGCACCGTAATCGGAAATAAAACTTTCAACTATCCATTCCTTGCAGGAATATCTTATGCCGAGCGATTTTTTATCATTACCGGCAGGTATGGTTTCGCCGGAGCGCAAATAATTTCTCAAAACGCCGTTTACAAACGCCGAGTTATATCTTTCTTTCGAAGTCTTGACGATATTTACCGATTCGTTTACCGCGGCGCTTTCGGGAATTTTATCCATAAATATTATTTGATACAACGCAATTCTAAGGGCGTTAAGGGTTATAGGCTTAATTTTTGAGATATCGGTTTTTATATATTTCGAAATAATATAATCAAGTGTTATTTTCCTATCCAAAACACCGTAAACGAGGGCGGTTGTAAACGCCTTATCCGCGCTTTTTAAATCCGATTTTATAAGTTCGTTATTGACGGCTATATTTGAATATGACCCGTTATTGATAACTTTTATAAGAATACTTACAGCCGTTTTGCGTGAATTTGCCATATTACTGTGCCTTTTCCCCAAGCGGGATTTTATTACCGTTTAACATCATTTGAGCCGACATCGCCTTTGAACCTTCGGGTTGTACCGTTATAAGTCTGAGTGCGGAATTATTGCCGCAGGAGATAACAAGTTCACCGCTGTTTTTTACCACTCTTCCGCATTCATCGGAATTATACTTCATAGCCTCCGCCTTTATGATTTTTATCCTTTTTCCGCATAAAAAAGTATATGCGCACGGCCAGGAATAGAACCCTCTGACCTTGCAGGAGAGGGTTTCGGCATCCTCGTTAAAATCAAGGTGCGCCATTTCTTTTTTGATTATCGGGGCGTAGGTTACCCCCTCTTCGGGTTGTTTTTTACAGGTTATATTCCCTTTTTCAAAATCATCAAGGACTTTAAGCATTAAATCGGCGGAGATTACCGAAAGCCTTTCAAACAATTCCTCGGCGGTTTCGTTTTTGCCGATTTCGGTAGTCTGAATGTCAATTATATCTCCAGTATCCATACCTTCATCCATTTTCATAACCGTAACGCCGGTTTCGCGGTCGCCGCAACAAATTGCCCACTGGATGGGCGAAGCGCCTCTATGGCGCGGTAAAATCGAGGCATGGCCGTTAATACATCCGTATTTCGGAAAATCGAGAATTTCCTTCGGCAAAATTTTTCCGTACGCCACAACAACGATAATGTCGGGAGCAAGTTCTTTAAGTATATTAAGAGCCTGTCCGTCCCTTAAAGTTTGAGGCTGAAAAACGGGTATATTATTCTCGTTGGCAAAGACTTTAACGGGGGGCGCGGTAAGAATATGTTTTCTTCCGACCGGTTTATCGGGTTGAGCAAAAACGCCTACAATCTTATGGCTTGAATCAATAATTTTTTCAAGGGTCCTTACCGAATAATCGGGGGTCCCCATAAATACAACTCTCATATGATTTTTCCTTATATTTCAATCGGTTTTAAACGGTTTTTTGGACCTTGTCGATATAAAGAACGCCGTCTAAATGGTCAATTTCATGACAAAAAGCCCTTGCTTTAAGTCCCTCGGCAGATACAACAATATTATTCCCGTTGCGGTCCTGCGCCCTGACGGTTACCTTCATAGGTCTTGTAACGGGCGCCGATTGATTGGGAATAGAAAGACAACCTTCATCATCGGTTTGGGTACCCGATTGCTCGGTTATAACGGGATTTATAAGCTCAACGAGCCCGTCCCCTATATCCACTATGCAGTATCTTCTGAGTATTCCGACCTGCGGAGCGGCAAGCCCCACGCCGTCTGCCGCATACATAGTTTCCGCCATATCGTCGAGAATTTGATGTAATTTTTCGTCAAAAGTAAGTTGGGTGCGACATACCTTTCTCAATATATCATCACCGATTTTAACAATATTTCTTTTTGCCATATTCATCACCGTATTTTTTCTTTAAAGCACCGTTTCAGGGTTCATATCAACATAAACCGAAAGGTCGCCCTTTCGCTTTATACTCATACTTTCCCTTAAAAGGTTCCTGAATTCGCGCGAATTTTTACATTTTATAAGCATCCTATAACGGTATTTTCCGTTCACCTTTATAACCGTTGCCGGAATAGGTCCTAAAATGAAAAGTTTTATGTCTTTAAACTTATCGGTTATGCCGTTTATGATGTTATTTTTGATTTCGTTTGCCGCAGACTCCGAAACTATATTATCGGTTGAGGATGTAACAACCATACATATATCGCAGTATGGCGGATAAATCATAACCTTACGGGTTAGAATTTCCTCGGCGTAAAACGCTTTATAGTCCTGACGGGAGGCAAAGGCGATAACATTATCCCCGACATTATTTGTCTGTATAACCGCCTCGGAGTTTCCGCCGCTTCGCCCCGCTCTGCCGATAACCTGGGTAAGCAACGAAAAAGTTCGTTCAAATCCTCTGTAATCATCTGAATAAAAGGCTCTGTCGGTGCCTATCACACCTACAAGATCAACGCCCGGGAAGTCAAGTCCCTTCGCCACCATTTGGGTTCCAATCATAATATCGTATTTATGTTCCGAAAAATCCCGAAACGCAGTTGAAAATGAATCACGCGAAAGGGTTGTGTCGGCGTCAAGGCGCAAAATTCGCGCGTCTTTGAATAAAAGTTTTAATTCTTCCTCCAATTTTTGGGTTCCGACACCGGAATACTTTAAATACTCATTACCGCATTCGGGGCACTTTTTAAGAACCGGCACCGATTTTCCGCAATAATGACACATCATTCGGTTGTTTGCGGAATGATAGGTCATAGATACACTGCAATCTTCACAAACGGCGGTATATCCGCAGGAGGGACAGGATATATGGGTATTATGTCCGCGCCGGTTAAGAAGAATTATAACCTGTTTTTTATTTTGAAGTCTTGCATCTATCTTTTGGGCAAGAACACTGCTTATATTTGATTTGTTGCCGTCTTGCACCTCTTTAATCATATCAACAACGGTAACTTCGGGCAACTTGGCATCATTGTATCTGTTATTTATTTCACAGTATCCGTATTTGCCGGTTTTTGCCATGGTAAAACTCTCAATCGATGGCGTTGCCGAGGACAAAACAAGTAAAGCCTTATTGAATTTAGCACGAAAATAGGCAACATCCCTTGTATGAAATCTCGGACTCTTTTCGGACTTATAGGTGTGCTCCTGTTCTTCGTCAATAATTATGATTTTAAGATTTTTAACCGGTGCGAAAACGGCGCTTCTTGTTCCAATCGCCACTGTTGCCTGTCCGCTTTTAAGACGCATATATTCATCAGCTCTCTGCCCTATCGACATATCACTGTGCAAAATTGCGATTTTGCTTCCGTAACGGTTTCCGAACAGTTCAACCGTTTGGGGAGTAAGGGCTATTTCAGGCACCATAACAATTGCTCCGCCGCCGTTTTTTAAGCAATCGTCAACAAGTTTTATGTATACACTAGTTTTTCCGCTTCCTGTTACACCGTAAAGGAGGCTCGCGTTCCCGCTGCCCGAATCAAGACGGCTTTTGAGATAATCGTATGCCTTTTGCTGCTTGCCGTTTAGTGTTATTTCGGTTTGTATTCCCGTTTCTTTTATCTTATACGGGAGCCTGAAAACCTGCTTTTCAAAAAGCTCTATTATCCCCTTCTTTTGAAGACCGCTTATAACCGACAGCGAGCAACCGGTGAAATACATTATTTCCTTTACGCTCGCGCAATCGGTCGAGGCGATAACTTCGGCAACCTCTCTTTGTCTTGCGGGGAGAGACGAAAAGTCCGCATCGTTTTCAGTTATCCTTGCGTATTTTGCGGTTTTATCGCCTACCGTCCGTTTTGACTCTCCGTTTTTTATTATTGCCTTCTTTTTCACAAGGGATTTAAGTATTTCCTTATGATTTTCCGATAGGTTTTTTAGCTCCTTCAAGGGTAAAGCGCCGCTTTCGGATATACGGTCAAAAAAGAATTTTTCGTCCGGTTTCAGGGCGGAATTATCGGAAAAATCCCCGTTGACAGTATAAAATTCCTCCAGCCGAAGTTTAAGTCCGGCGGGAAGAATCACATTTATAGCGTCATAATATGTGCAAAACAAACGCTCCTTCATATATGAGCAAAGCATAAGCATTTCCCCGTCCAAAACCGGCTCGTTATCCTGCACACTCAAAATTGTCTTAACTTTTCGGTCATCGGGAACATATTCCTTTTCAAAAATCATTCCCTGTTTTTTCAGATTGCCGTTGCCGAAAGGCACGGTTACCCGACACCCGGGATTTGCCTTATCCGTAAGGCTCTCGGGAACAAAATAGGAATAGCATTTATCATAAGACCCGACAGCTCCGTCCAACACAACTTTTACCGCCAAACGGTCCATGAGCAACGCCTCCCTTTTTGCTGAAATTTTGCGGGTTATCAGACTAAATGCCTGTCTTTTGCCAGTTTATCAATTGCAATGCTTACCGGCTTTTTTGTAAGGATTTCACCTTCGGCTTCCGCTTTTTTCGACACTTTCCTCGCGCATCTTGCAATATCGATAACAAGACGGTAGCGATTGTCATAATCCTCAATAAGTTTTCCTAAATTTTCGTTTAACATTTTTCCTTACCTTTCTTATCATTTATTAACAATACCGTCAATAATACCGGTATTCATTTTTGTTTTAAGCCGTGCCGATTTTATAATCGCGACGGTGTTTTCAACCGCCTCGGATAAATCATCGTTTATAACAAGATAGTCATATTCGGTTGCCCTTGCAATTTCACTTATTGAAGCGGCCAATCGCTTTTCTACAGTTGCCGCTCCGTCGGTTCCGCGTGCGGTAAGGCGGTTTTTAAGCACCTCAAACGACGGCGGACAAACGAATATGCTTACGGCTTCGGGGATTTTTTCCCTTATCTGCTTTGCGCCGTTAACATCAACTTCAATCATAACATCCTTGCCGGCGTTTACGCAATCCTCGACATATTTTTTCGGGGTACCGTAATAGTTGCCGACAAACTCATTATGCTCAAGCAACTCGCCGTTTTCAATCATTTTTTCGAATTGCTCGCGCGTAATAAATCGGTATTTGCCGTCGGGCGTTTCACCCGTTCGCATAGGGCGTGTTATTACCGAAATTGAAAAATTGAGATTCGGACACAGTTTAAAAACCTCGGCAAGCACCGTATCTTTACCGGAACCGGAAGGCCCCGAAATTATAAAAATCATACCTTTATTCATTTTCGTTACCTTCTTCAAAATCCAAATCTTCCGAAATCCTGTTTGCGAGACTTTCCGATTGGAGATAAGTTAAAATAATATGGTCGCTGTCGGTTATTATAACGGCCTTGGTTTTTCTGCCGTGGGTGGCATCAATAAGAGAACCGTTTTCCTTCGCGTCCTGCACTATTCTTTTTATCGGTGCCGATTCGGGCGAAGTTATTGCAATTATACGATCGGCGGATACCATATTTCCGAACCCGATATTAACGAGTTTCATAATCCGCACCTCCGGGTTATTCTATGTTCTGAATTTGCTCCCTGATTTTTTCTATTTCAGCCTTTATATCGACCACCGCTTTGGTAATCTCCATATCCGAGCATTTTGAGCCTATGGTGTTGGCTTCACGGTTCATCTCCTGAACGATGAAATCGAGTTTTCTTCCTATTACGCCGCCGGCTTCAAAAAGATTGTTAAGTTCTTTTATATGGCTTCTTAAACGCACCGTTTCTTCTGCCACGGCGACCTTATCGGCAAAAACCGCCGTTTCGGTCAAAAGGCGCTGTTCGTCGATTTGAACATCTCCTATAAGTTCGCGTATGCGTTGTTCGATTTTCCGGCGGTATTCGTGAACCGTTTCGGGCGAACGCTCCTCAACAAAAGAAACCTTATCTAAAATTGTATCGGTTCTCGAAATAACATCGGTGCGAAGCCTCTCGCCCTCTGCCGCACGCATATCAACAAACGCCGTCAGAGCATCGTCGACCGTTTGTAAAACAGCATCGGTCAATATCTCTTCATCGATTTCTTTCCGCTTTTGGGCGAGAATATCATTATTGCCCACCAGCGAAGACAGTTTTAAATCGTCTTTAATCTTATATTCCTTTCCGATTTGGCGAAGAGCACATATATAAGCATTTACATAATCGCGGTTTATATCCAAAACCACCGAGGCGCCATCGGTTATTTCAAGCATTACCGACACCTCGATTTTTCCGCGCGAAACACGCTTTTGAACACAACTCTTTATCTTATCATCAAGGAAAAGATACGCCCTCGGAAGACGGCTTGAAAACTCGAAAAAACGGTGATTTACCGACCGTATTTCCACCGTGATATCAAAACCGTCAAAATTCTTTTTTGCTCTGCCGAAACCGGTCATACTTGTAACCGTAACAAATCAACTCCGTTTATAACTTAACATTTTAACAGTATTCAGAGATTTTGTCAAACAAAAACTCATTCGGTATGAAGCTCATAATCGCCCGATTTAAGGACCTTTGCAAGTTCTTTCTCATTTTTTATGCGATGGCTTACGGCGATACCGTTCCTTCCCGAAGATATGTAGGCGTGGTTGTCGGTACCGGCGGTCTTTATTAGCCCGCAGTCCGCAAAAACCGTTTGCGCCCTGCCGTCTTCCCCGGGGCGATTATTCTTGTTGTAAAGTTCATATCCGTCAACAAAGGTCGGGTCAAGGGGATTATCAACATCGGTTATCCAACTGCGGTCCCTGAAAGGATGCGCCTGTATGACAAGCCCTCCGGCACTTCTTACAATCTCGCTTAACAACGGAAAATTGTATTCTTTCAGTTCCGGATACTCCGCAATAAAATCGGGAGCAATACCGTAAAGCAAAACTTCCTTGCCGTTGCCGACATGTTCTTCAAGACCGTATATTACATCAACGCCGATTTTTCCCCCGGCGTTTTTTGCCTCGTAAAATTCATCCTCGTAAGCCTTGCAAAAATCCCGCCACGACCTGTCGCGGTCAATACCGCTGTTTCCGTGATAAAAATGATTGGTCAAAACAACGCCCGAAAATCCGCATTCCCGGACCGACAATACCATTTCCGCCGGGGTTACCGACGCGCATTTACTGCAAGATTTCGTATGCTGGTGCAATTCATATAAAAACACTGTATCACCGCTGTTGACACAGTTATTTAAAGAAGAGAGGAAGTTTCTCAAGATATATAATGTCGGTCCTGTCAGCGGCGTCGCCCTCCGCCAAAAAGGCACAGGATGCCGCCTCTGTTCCGCCCGCTTCTTTAACAAGTTCACGAACGGCGATGAGCGATTCGCCGGTGCTTATAACATCATCGACTATAAGAACCTTTTTACCCTTTATGAGTTTAACCTCGGTCTCTCCCAAAATAAGATGCTGTTCGTGCTGTGTCGTTATGGAATTAACCTTAACATCAAGAGGATTACGCATATAGACCTTTTTGCCTTTTCTCGCAACAATATAAGGCTTTCCGGACTGGCGCGCCATTTCGTATGCTATCGGAATGCTCTTTGCCTCCGGGGTCAAAATAACATCGAAATCGGGCGCTTTCGCTAATAGTTCCCTACATCCCGCAATAGTAAGTTCAACATCGCCGAAAATAATAAATGCGGCAATATCAAGTTTATCGCTTACCGGGAATTTTTCGAGGTTTCTTTCAAGTCCTGCGATTTTCATGGTATAAAATTCTGACATACTGATACTTCCTTAAAAAATATATTTTGCTTAACCGGGAGGCCACTGCAAATAACGGCGGGCAAGAAGATGAAAATGAAGATGACCTACCGTTTGACCGCCTTCTTCACCGCAATTTGCAACCACGCGGAAGCCTTTTTCAAGCTTCTCGCTCTCGGCGGTTTTGGCAATCGCCTCAAAAATTTTCGCAACATATTCACTGTTTTCGGCGTTTATTTCAGCCGGAGAGCCTATATGAATTTTCGGCACGAAAACGGCGTGAAAAGGCGCTTGGGGAGCAATGTCCGCAAATGCGTAGACATAGTCGTCCTCATAAATCTTTTCAGAGGGGATTTCGCCGCGTATAATCTTGCAAAACAAGCAGTCTTCCATTTATTTCACCATACCTTCCACAGTTTTTTCGGCTGATTTCAACGCTTCGTCAACCTTTAAAATATCCTTACCGCCCGCCATGGCAAAATCGGGCTTTCCTCCCCCGTTTCCGCCACAAATAACGGCAATTTCCTTTACAATACTACCCGCCTTTGCGCCGTTTTGCACGGCGTCTTTTCCGCAGGCGGCGCAAAGTGTGATTTTTTCACCGTTTACCGAGGCGAGCACAGCTACGATATCGGGGTTTTTATCCTTGATACCGTCAAGCATCTTTCGCATCTCATCGGCGCCGACGCCCGAAAGCTTTGCGGTTACCAGACGAACCGATTTTACCGAAACGGCGTTTTGGATTATCTCATCGGTTTTTCCGCTTGCGATTTCGGATTTCACCTTGTCAAGTTCCTTTTCGGTTGCCCTCAGCTTTTCATTTAAAGCCGAAACCTTTTCGGGAAGTTCCTCTATATTTCCGCACTTTATAACGCCGGCTGTTTTTGCCGCAAGTTCGTTATAATGACGGAGTAGTTTTATTGTGTTAAATCCGGTAAGAGCCTCTATTCTCCTGACACCGGCTGCGATTCCGTTTTCGGAAATTATGCGAAATGTGCCGATTTTTCCGGCGTTGTCAACATGTGTGCCGCCGCAGAATTCAACCGAAACATCGCCTGCGGTAACCACCCTTACGACATCGCCGTATTTTTCGCCGAACAGCGCCATAGCGCCTAACTTTTTCGCCTCTTCTATCGGCATTTCCCTGCTATCGACTTTTACCGCCGATAAAACGCAATCGTTTACGATATCTTCAACCCTTTGAATTTCCTCGGCACTGAGCCCCGAAAAATGGGTGAAGTCAAAACGGACGGCTTTTTCATTAACAAGCTGTCCCGCCTGCTCAACATGTTTGCCCAAGACGGTACGCAGGGCAGACTGCAAAAGGTGGGCGGCGGTATGATTTCTTTTGATCGCTTCGCGTCTTTCAACATCGATTTTCGCTTTGACGGTATCCCCTACCGATAATTCACCGCTTTTTACGGCTCCGATATGGGTGAATACGCCGCCGTTTGTTTTTTTGGTGTCGCAAACCGTGAATTCGGCGCCTTTTTTATCAATAATACCGGTATCGCCTACCTGTCCTCCGCCTTCACCGTAGAAAACGGTTTTATCGAGAATAAGAACGGCTTTTTGCCCCTCTTTTGCCGAACGCAGGTGTTCACCGTCAACGACTATATCAAGAATTTTTGCCCGACATTCATTGTCATAATATCCAAGAAATTCGGTGCTCGGGATATCGTCGAAACTTATGCCGTCGCTCGACCAGCTTTCGGAATCAGACGCCTTTCTCGAAGAACGGGCAAGGTTTCTTTGCTTTTGCATAAGGGTTTCAAAGCCTTCCTCATCGAGGGTTTTGCCCTTTTCCGCTAAAATGTCCTTTGTTAAATCAAGCGGAAAACCGTAGGTATCATAAAGTTTAAAAGCATCCTCGCCCGACAAAACATCTCCCTTTTCCATAAGGGCTTCAAGGAGTTTGAGGCCCTGGTCGATGGTCTTGTTGAAACTTGCTTCCTCGTTTGCGATGACCTTTTTAATAAGTTCCTGCTTTTCGACAAGTTCGGGATAGGCTTGACCGTTTTCCTTTATGACCGCATCGCACATTTCGGTCAAAAATGTCCTGTCTATACCGATAAGCTTTCCGTGTCTTGCCGCACGGCGAATAAGACGGCGAAGAACATATCCTCTTCCTTCGTTTGACGGGATAATTCCGTCGCTTATCATAAAGGTTGAAGCGCGCGCGTGGTCGGTAATCGCACGAATGGAAATATCGGCGCCTTTATCGGTTCCGTATTTTTTGCCCGAGATTTCACAAACTTTGTTAAGAATGTTTTTAACGGTATCGACCTCGAACATATTATCAACCCCCTGCATAACGCAGGCAAGGCGTTCAAGTCCCATACCGGTATCAATGTTTTTATGGGTCAGTTCCTCGTAAGTGCCGTCCCCCATATTATTAAACTGTGAAAAAACATTGTTCCATATTTCCATATAACGGTCGCAATCGCAACCGGGCTTACAGTCCGCCGAACCGCAACCGTACTTCTCGCCGCGGTCAAAATATATCTCGCTGCAAGGACCGCACGGACCCGTTCCGTGTTCCCAGAAATTATCCTCTTTTCCGAGCTTTACAATATGCTTTTCGTCAACACCGATAACATCACGCCATAAAGCGTATGCCTCGTCGTCTTCCTCGTAAACCGAAGGCCAGAGCTTGTCCTTCGGTATTTCAAGCGTTACGGTTAAAAACTCCCACGCCCAGGTAATTGCCTCCTTCTTAAAATAATCGCCGAAGGAGAAATTGCCGAGCATTTCAAAATAGGTGCCGTGTCTCGCGGTATGCCCCACCCGTTCAAGGTCGGGTGTTCTTATACATTTCTGACAGGTGGTAACGCGATTACGCGGAGGGGTAACCTCCCCCGTAAAATACTTTTTCATCGGCGCCATTCCCGAATTGATGAGCAACAACGATTTATCGTTATCGGGCACCAGGGAAAAGCTGTTCAGCCTTAAATGCCCCTTTGATTCAAAAAAAGAAAGATACTTTTCTCTAAGGTCGTTGAGTGATGTCCACTGCATAAAACTACATCCTTAATTGCATAAAATTACAGAATAAATTATATATCAATTCGCCTTTTTTGTCAACAAAAACCGCCTCCCGACATTTTTTTGTTCTTTTTTTAAAATTTATAATGACAAACCGAATAAAAAGTGGTATTATATATATAACTATATTATCAGACTTGGTCTTGTGCGGAGGGACTCTTTTGAAACTGCTCGCAATTGACGGAAACAGCATAATAAACCGTGCGTTTTACGGAATAAAACTTTTAACCACCAAAGACGGCGTTTTCACCAACGCCGTGTACGGTTTTATAAACATACTGAACAAACTTACGGAACTTGAATCCCCCGACGCGGTCGCCGTTGCCTTTGACCTTAAAGCGCCGACCTTCCGCCACAGGGAATACGCCGCGTATAAGGCAGGCAGAAAGCCGATGCCCCCGGAGCTTGCCTCCCAGTTTCCTATTCTTAAAGAATGGCTCACCCTCGCAGGCTACAAAGTGGTTGAATGTGAAGGCTTTGAAGCGGATGATATTTTGGGCACCCTGGCTTTTGGCTGTCAAAAAAGCGGTCATTTCTGTTCAATTGCAACAGGAGACAGGGATTCTCTTCAACTTATTTCAGATAACACAAAGGTTTTGCTTGCCACCACTAAAGCAGGCAGACCGGAAATTATTGATTATACCAAAGATGTTCTTTTCGAAAAATACGGGCTTACCCCCTCGCAGATGATTGAACTCAAAGCGCTTATGGGGGATTCATCGGATAACATCCCCGGTGTTCACGGTATCGGCGAAAAAACCGCAACCGCCCTTATTACACGCTTCGGCACCATAGACGGCGTTTATGAAAACATCAACTCGCCCGATATAAAGGATTCAGTCAGAAGCAAACTTAAGGACGGCAAAGAAAGCGCCTATTTGAGCAAATATTTAGGCACAATTTCGACCGAAGCGCCGATAGATACGGTTATTGAAAACTATAAAATATCCGAGCCCGATTCCGACAGTCTTGCCCGGCTTATGACTAAACTCGAATTTTTTAAGCTTATGGAAAAGATGGGTATTACTCCCACGGCATCTTCCCGGAATGAAAAGCCGGTTCCTTCTAAGGCTTTTTGCGTTGACGAATCGTTTGTCCCCGCCGAAAACGACCTCTTGACCGTATGTATAGGCGAAAATTCGACAGGCGTTTGTGTCGGCAAAACAATTTTCACGGTCCCCCCCGAAAAGGCAGACGATTTGCTTAAATCAGACAACCCGAAAAGGGTCTATGACCTTAAATCTCTCGCAAAGAAATATCCCGAAATTAAAAATGTTGTATTTGACGCAAAACTGGCCGGTTATCTTTGCAATCCCTCCTCCAACGACTATTCGGTCGAAAGGCTTTGCGCCGAATACGCAGTTGAAGCAGGCGGCGAATTCGAAGAGGAGATTTACAAAAACACCGCCCTTTTGACCGGCGTTTGCGATACGCTTGAAAACCGACTCGGTGAAAGCGGACAAGCCCGAGTTCTTACAGATATTGAATTGCCTCTTTCAACCGTTTTGGCGGATATGGAGAAAACCGGTTTTCTCGTAAACGCCGAAGGGCTTAAATCGTTAGGTGAGGAGCTTCTTGAACGCTCAAACGAAATCAAGAAAGAAATATACGAAATTGCAGGCACCGAATTCAATGTAAACTCACCGAAGCAATTAGGTGAAATTCTTTTTGAAAAACTTAATATCCCCTCGGGCAAAAAGACTAAAAACGGATACAGCACATCAGCCGATATATTAGACGGACTCCGCTACGATTATCCCATTGTTGACAAGGTTCTCTCGTACAGACAACTTACCAAACTTAAATCCACCTATTGCGACGGCCTTCTCTCCGCCGTTTCGGAGGACGGCAGAATTCATACCACCTTTAATCAGACCGAAGCGAGAACGGGACGAATAAGTTCGCTTGAGCCGAACCTTCAAAACATCCCGGTTCGTACCGACGAGGGAAAGAAACTTCGCGAATTCTTTATCGCAAGAGACGGTTACACCCTATGTGATGCCGATTATTCACAAATTGAACTGCGTGTGCTTGCAAGCATAGCCGATGATAAGAATATGATTGCCGCGTTTAATTCCGGTGTTGACATTCATACCGCTACCGCGAGTGAGGTTTTCGGAATTCCGGTTGATATGGTTTTGCCGATTATGCGAAGCCGTGCAAAGGCGGTCAATTTCGGCATCGTTTACGGAATAGGCGCCTTTTCTCTCGGCAAGGATATCGGTGTAAGCCGCAAAGAGGCGCAGATGTATATAGATAACTATCTCAAAACCTATAACGGTGTTGCGCGTTATATGGACAATGTTATAATGCACGCCAAAGAAAACGGATTTGTTACAACATATTTCGGCAGAAGAAGATATTTGCCCGAGCTTTCATCATCTAACCATATGGTGCGCTCCTTCGGTGAGCGGGTTGCGCGAAACGCGCCTATTCAGGGCACTGCCGCGGATATTATAAAGATTGCGATGGTAAACGTTTATAACAGGCTTAAATCGGACTATCCCGACTCAAAACTTATTCTTCAAATCCACGATGAACTTATCGTCGAATGCCCCGAAAAAGATAAAGACGCGGTTTGCCGTTTGCTTGAAGAGGAAATGCAAAACGCCGCCGATTTGAAGGTTACTCTTTCGGTCGACGCGCACAGCGGCAAAAACTGGCTGGAGGCAAAAGGCTGATGGAGATCGTATTTGTTTGTACTGGCAACACCTGCCGAAGTCCGTTTGCCGAAGGATATTTCAACAGCCTTAAACTAAAAGGGGTCCACGCCGTAAGCAGAGGACTTTCAACAGACGGTCTGCCCGCAAGTGATAATTCGCGACGGACCGCTTCCGAATACGGATTCGATATTTCTTCTCACCGCTCCGCACTTTTTTCAAAGAAGGACTTTGATGCCGATTACATTTTCACCGTGAGCGACCGTATCCGGGATTTTTTGATTGCGAACGGAGCCGATAAAAACAAGGTCTTCACCCTCGGCAACGGCATTGCCGACCCATACGGAGGAAATATCGATGTTTACCGCAGCGCGCTCGGTCAGATTGCCGACGAAATAGACAATCTTGTGTTTGAAGGCTTTTTCGACCAAATCGAAATAGTTAACATAAAAAGCGAACACATACCCTTTATAGTTAAAACCGAGCAGGAAACTTTCAGCCTGCCCTGGAGTGAAAAATCCATTCGTGAATATCTCAAACGCCCCGGCGAAAATAATCTTAATGATATTTTCGTTGCCTCGAAAAACGGTCAACCTCTCGGCTATATAGCCTTGTTTCACTGCCTTGATGAAGGAAATATAACCAGACTTGCCGTAGGAGAAGAGTATCGTAACGCGGGAGTTGCCACAAAGTTAATTGACAAAGTTTTTTCATATGCGCGAAAAACAAAACTGTCCTTTGTAACTCTGGAGGTTCGTACTTCAAACCAAAAAGCCGTTTCGTTATACAAAAAATTCGGATTTGAGGTTGAAGGACAACGAAAAAATTTTTATGTTAATCCCACCGAAGACGCACTAATTATGACAAGAAGGTTTTAATTTTTATATGCTTATTCTCGCTATCGAAACATCATGTGATGAAACCTCCGCCGCCGTAACGAACGGACGGAAGGTACTATCAAATATAGTGGCAACCCAGATTGAGGAGCACCGTATCTACGGCGGTGTCGTGCCGGAAATTGCTTCAAGACGGCACACCGAAGCGATTAGTACAGTTTGCGACCGGGCGGTCGAGGACGCAGGCATTACATACAGAGACCTTGATGCCG
>DEWC01000011.1:0-10727 GCA_002363095.1 Ruminococcaceae bacterium UBA3220
TGGAGCTTGAATTCTTCTGCAAGCCGGGCACCGACCTTGAGTGGTTCAATTATTGGAGAAGTTTCTGCAAAAACTGGCTTCTCTCAATCGGTCTTAAAGAAGAGAATATCCGCCTTCGCGACCATGACAAGGATGAACTTTGTTTCTATTCAAAGGCAACTACCGACTTTGAATTCCTTTTCCCGTTCGGCTGGGGCGAGCTTTGGGGCGTAGCCGACAGAACCGATTACGACCTCACTCAGCATCAGAACACTTCCGGCAAGGACCTTACCTACTTTGACCCGGAAACGAACGAACATTATATTCCTTATGTTATTGAGCCGAGCCTCGGAGTTGAGCGAAGTTTCCTTGCCGTTTTGTGCGATGCGTACGATGAGGAAACCGATGAAAAAGGCGATATCAGGACCGTTCTTCATTTTCATCCGTTCTTAGCGCCCTTTAAGGCGGCGGTTTTGCCGTTGTCCAAAAAACTTTCTGATAAGGCTGCCGAAATATTTAACGACCTTTCAAAAGAATTTACGGTTGATTTTGACGACGCCGGGTCTATCGGTAAGCGTTACCGCCGTGAGGACGAAATCGGAACACCTTTCTGTATCACCTATGATTTTGACAGCGAAAACGACGGTTGTGTTACGGTTCGCAATCGCGACACAATGGAACAGGTTCGTATACCTATAACCGAGCTTAAAGACTATATCGCCGAAAAAATCAAACTGTAAATAAAAAAATCGGAGGAAACAGATGAATTCTACCGAAATACTTACCATGATGGCACTGCTTATGGGCGGTCTTACCTTTTTCCTTTTCGGAATGAGCGTAATGTCTGCGGGGCTTGAAGAAATGGCAGGCGGAAACCTTGAACGCACTCTTAAAAAGGTTGGAAAAAATGACCTTTTGGGCTTTTCGCTCGGTGCAGGACTGACGGTCGCCATCCAATCTTCTTCGGCTATGACGGTAATGCTTGTAGGGCTTGTCAACTCGGGAATAATTTCATTTACCGATACATTCGGGATGATAATGGGCTCACATGTCGGAACAACCCTTACCGCATGGATTTTGACCCTTAACGCAAACTCGGGGAACAGCTTCTTTATGGTGCTTTTGCGACCTATGACATTTTCGCCCATTCTCGCCTTTTTCGGCATAATGATGCGGATGTTTTCGAAACAAAAGCGAAGGCAGAAACTCGGTGATATTTTTATAGGATTTGCCGTTTTAATGGCGGGAATGAGTATGATGAGCGACTCGATGTCGAATGTCAGGCAGTTCGCCGGCATCCTGACTCTTTTTGCAAAGTACCCGATTATCGCCTTCCTTATTTCTACCGCTTTTACCGGGATTATTCAGTCCTCCGCCGCGACGGTTGCCATCGTTCAGGCGCTCGCCATTTCGACAAAGATGGATTTAAGGGTTGCCGTTCCGCTTGTTATCGGCGCCAATATCGGAACCTGTATGACTTCGCTTATTTCCAGTATAGGAACAAGCAAAAGCGCGAAGCGCGTCGTTGCCATGCATGTATACACAAATACCATCGGCGGTACCGTCTTGATGACGGTACTGTACGCAGTGATGTTTTTCTCACCGTCAACCCTTTCATATCAGGTTAATATATTCACGGTTGCGATAATTCATACACTGTTTAATGTTTTCAACACAGTTTTGTTCACTCCGCTTAAAAAACCGCTTTTTGCTTTATGCGAAAAAACCGTTCGAGGGGGAGAGGACGAGCATCGTACCGTTTTTTTGGACGAGCGGTTGTTTTATAATTCTCCTCTCGCAATAAGCGAATGCAAACGCCTGTGTAATGAAATGGCGGAGATTACCCGCAGCAGCGTCATTAAAGCCCTTTCGATACTCTTAAATTATAACGGGGAAACGGCTAAGCAGGTTGCCGAAGAGGAAATAACGGTCGATAAATACGAAGACCGTCTCGGCACATATCTTGTGAGGCTCAGCTCGAACAGTCTTACGGAGTATGACGGTCATTCGGTTGCGAGAATGCTTCATTCTTTAAGTGATTTTGAGCGAATTTCCGACCATGCGCTGAACATTTGCAGGCTTTCGCAAGAGATAGATGAAAAGAAGGACGCGTTTTCTTCCGACGCCGAGAATGAAATCAAAAACATCTCCGAAGCGGTAAAGGAAATAACCTGTAAAACCTGCGAGTGTTTTATCGCGGACGATTGCGAAGGCGCAAGGCATATTGAACCGCTTGAACAGGTAATTGACAGGCTTAAAGTAGATATGAAACTAAATCATGTTGACCGTCTCCAAAAGGGTGAATGCCGTACCGATTCCGGATTTATTTTTTCGGATTTGGTTACCAATTTTGAACGCATATCCGACCATTGTTCGAATCTTGCCGTTTTTACGGCGCAATTAAAAACACCGCGTCTTGACGCACACAAATATCTTAATTCTTACAAAGACATAAATAATCCGGATTTTGCAAGCGATTATAATCATTATCTTGCAAAATACGGCGCAAAATAAACCAAGAAGGAAAATGACATGGCAAACGAATTCACTATTACTAAACTTACCGAAATGATTGAGAAAAAGCTTTCTCATAATTTCGGCGTAACACCCGAGCAAGCGTCGGATGAACTTTATTATAAAGCCTGCGTTCTCGTTTTGCTTGAAATAATGAACGAAAGAAAGGCGAAATTCCGCAAGGCGGTAGACGACAACAACGCCAAAACCGTATATTATTTAAGTATGGAATTTCTTATGGGGCGTTCTCTAAAAAACACCCTTTATAATCTTAATCTTACCGAAAAGATGGAAAAGGCGCTTAAAAAGTTTAATGTTAAACTTGATAAACTTTATGATTTCGAGCCCGATGCGGGGCTCGGTAACGGCGGCCTCGGCCGCCTTGCCGCGTGTTTTCTTGATTCGCTTTCCTCATGTTCATACAGCGCTTTCGGTTACTGCATAAAATACGAACTCGGCATTTTCCGTCAAAAGCTTGTAGACGGGTGGCAGACCGAAATGCCCGATTTCTGGCTGCCGGGCGGAAGCATTTGGCTTGAACAACGCCCCCACTCGGCTGTTGATGTTCATTTCGGCGGCCATGTCGAGGAATGGTGGGACAATAATTATCATCATATAGAACATAAAGATTATGAAAATGTAAAGGCAATGCCTTATGACCTTATGGTGGCGGGGCATGACGGAAAAACCGTAAATGTTTTAAGACTTTGGAGCGCCGAGTGCCAGGATTTTGATATGTCGGCATTTAATCAGGGCGATTATGTAAGGGCACTTGAAAATCGCGCAAACACCGAGGCGATTTCAAAAATCCTTTATCCCGCCGATAACCATGCCGAGGGAAAATCGCTTCGTCTCCGTCAGCAATATTTTCTTGTTTCGGCATCGATTCAGGATATTCTGGCGCGTCATATGCGCAAGAACACAAGTCTTGACAATCTCCCCGAAAAGGTTGCTATTCATATCAATGATACCCACCCGACCCTGGCAATACCCGAACTTATGAGACTTTTGCTTGACGAATGCGGATATTCGTGGGAAGACGCATGGGATATAGTTACAAAAACCTTTGCTTACACCAACCATACAATAATGTCCGAGGCTCTCGAATGCTGGCAGATAGACCTTTTCAGCAGAAGACTTCCGAGAATATATCAGATTATTGAGGAAATAGACCGCCGTTACAGGGCAAGTGTTATCGAGCAGACGGGAGATTTCGGGCTTGCCGAGCGCACCGCTGTTATCAGCAACGGTCTTGTAAGAATGGCAAATTTGTGCGTTGTCGCGGCGCATACCGTAAACGGCGTTTCAAAACTGCATAGCGACATCATTAAGCACGAACTCTTTAATGATTACTACAATATGACCCCCGATAAGTTTACCAATGTTACAAACGGAATTGCCCACAGAAGGTGGCTTTGCCAGGCGAACCCCGAACTCTCGGCGTATATCACCGAACTTATAGGGGGCAGTTTCGTAAGCGACGCCATGCGGCTTGAAAAACTGATGAAATTTGCCGACGATAAAACGGTGTTGGAGAGGCTTGCCGAAATAAAGAGAAACAATAAGATTCGCCTTTCAAACTATTTAAAGACGAACGGCGGCATTGCTTTTGACCCCGACAGCATTGTCGATATGCAGGTGAAACGGCTCCACGAATATAAGCGCCAGCACCTTAACGCCATTCATATCGTAAGCGAATACCTTTATTTGCTTGATAACCCGAACGCTCCCTTTACACCCAAGACATATGTTTTCGGCGCTAAAGCGGCTCCCGGTTATCTCTTTGCAAAAGAGATTATCAAGATGATTTGCAAAATTGCCGACCTTATAAATAACGACAGCCGTGTAAAAGATAAGTTAAAGGTGATTTTTGTTGAGGATTATAAGGTTACATTGGCTGAGATAATGATACCCGCCGCCGAAATAAGCGAACAAATCTCTCTCGCTTCTACCGAGGCGAGCGGCACCTCAAATATGAAGTTTATGCTTAACGGCGCCGTAACCCTCGGCACCGAGGATGGCGCGAATGTAGAAATTCATTCCGCCGTAGGCGATGATAACATAATCATATTCGGAATGCAAACGCCCGAGGTTTTAAATCTCCAAAAGCACGGCTATTCGCCCGTTTCCTACTATAACAACAACGCCGAGTTAAAGCGTGCGATTGATTTTATTGAGAATAATATCCCCGGCGGTCCGTTCAGTAATATTTGCAACAGCCTTAAAAACTTCGATAACTATATGGCGCTTGCGGATTATTCGGATTATTGTCTTGCACAGAATAAGGCGAGCGAGATTTATAAGGATACCCTCGCGTGGAACAAAATGTCGCTTGTTAATATTGCAAACGCCGGTATTTTTGCCGCCGACCGTTCGGTAAAGGAATATGCCGAAAACATTTGGGGCATAAAGCCTGTTAAGTAATATGAATTATTATCCCTTTGATTCGGCAAATAAACTTTATAAGCCTCATTTCGGCGCCTGCAAATCCGGTGAGGAGTTGCTTATCCGCGTAGCTTTGCATTTTGATGCGCGCGTTCAGGGCGTTTTTTTGCAAATTTGCGAGGACGGCAAAGAGATTTTTGAGGTTGAAATGAAACCGAAAGAGACGATAGATAATTATCGTTTTTATGATTGCACACTAACCCTTGAAACCGGGCTTTACTGGTATAAATTCCGTTATACGAGCGAATACGGCGAATTCTTTGTAACCAAAACCGAGACCTCTCTCGGAATAGTGTCAAATGATGGCGGAGCCTGGCAACAAACCGTTTACGACAAAGATTTTACGGTGCCTTCCTGCTTTGCAGGCGGAATAATCTATCAGATTTTTCCCGACAGGTTTTATAATTCCGGAAAGAAAAAGACGAATGTTCCCGATGATAGGTTTTTGTGCTCCGATTGGGGAAAGCAACCGGAATACAGGCAAAATAACGGCATCTGTTCGCTGGGGAACGATTATTACGGCGGTGACCTTGAAGGGATTGCCGAAAAGCTTCCCTATCTTTCGGAACTCGGGGTAAGTATAATCTATTTAAATCCGATTTTTGAGGCGCACTCAAACCACCGTTACAATACCGCCGATTATTTTAAAATCGACCCGATTTTAGGGGATGAAAAGGACCTTGTACGCCTTTGCAAACAGGCAAAAAAATTCGGCATTTCGATTATTTTTGACGGCGTTTTTTCCCACACGGGGGACGACAGCGTATATTTTAACAAATACGGAAGATACGGACAAGGCGGAGCATATAACGATATGGCGTCGCCCTATCGTAAATGGTATAAATTCGGCAGTTTCGAATGCGGATACTCTGCTTGGTGGGGAGTTCCGTCCCTTCCCGAAGTTGATGAAAACAACCCGGGTTTTACCGATTTTATAACCGGAGAAAACTCGGTTATATCAAAGTGGTTGTCGGCAGGGCTTGACGGTATTCGCCTCGATGTTGCCGACGAATTGCCCGACGCCTTTTTGGAGGCAATACGAAAAGCCGTAAAACGCGAAAAAAAGGACGCGTATATTTTAGGTGAAGTTTGGGAAGACGCGTCAAATAAGATAAGTTACGGACACAGGCGGAAATTTCTTTTGGGCAGGCAGCTTGATTCGGTTATGAACTATCCGTTCGCGAACGGAATTATCGACTATGTTTGCACGGGCGACGGAGAGAAACTCAAAAGAACGGTAATGAGCGTGCTCGAAAACTATCCTAAACCGAGCGTCGACCTTTTGATGAATCATATCGGTACGCATGATACCGCGAGGGCGATAACAACCATAGCAAACTACGGTAAATATACGGGCGACCGTGAGTGGCAAAGCAAACAAACTCTTTCTGAAAACGACTATGCCTTTGCCTGTTTGCGCCTTAAAATTGCGGCGGTTTTGCAATACACTCTGCCCGGTATACCGTCCCTTTATTACGGCGACGAGGCAGGGCTTACCGGATTTGGCGACCCGTTTTGCAGGGGCACCTATCCGTGGGGGAAAGAGAATGTCGACCTATTGAATTTTTATAAGGCGTTAGGGCAGATGAGAAGGAAAACAAAAGCCTTTGCCGAAGGCGCCTATATCCCCGTTAAAACCGATGAAGGGTGTTTCGTGTTTATAAGAGAAACAAACGGAGAAAGAGTGCTTGTCCTCGCGAACGCGACCGACTGCGAAAAAACCGTAGAAAACCCCTGCAAATCAGGGAAAACGGTTTTTGGAGAAAACATATCGGACGATCCCGATTTTGTGCGTTTAAAACCGTACGGATATGCGATTTTAGTTTGACTGATATACATTTAAGTTTAAGTAAGTGTAACGAAAATGCGTTCAATCAGAACCAAAATTATGATTATGACGGTAGCGACAATTGTCGTCGTAATGCCGGTGGCATAAATAGCCGGAGTTGTCGCGATAAGAAGGGTAGCAATTAAAAGCGACGCCGACGGGAAGATAATGTATCATCCTAAAATGGATGTCACAAAAATGAAAACCCTGCCGAGCGTTCCCGAAGGGCTTATAACCAAAGAAAAACGAGCCAAAGATAATCGGCAATAATAAAACCCCCGCCACCGGTGGGGGTTTTTAATGAATAATGAAGGAATGAATAATGAATAATTTTGGTGCCTGCGGCTATCAGATGTCGGATTGCAGATATCAGATGTCAGATTTTAAAGGAAAAGGTCAATAATGTTTTTTCGTCTGATGTCTGCAATCTGATGTCTGCGTCGTAGGGGCAGATATTATCTGCCCGCCAAAATCCAACAAAACAAAACGGACGCTTCGTGAAGCGCCCCTACGATATTTCAATATTGCCTCATCGTCTGATATCTGACATCTGCAATCTGAAATCTGAAAAAACGACCGCCCTATTGGACGGTCGCTTATTTTGTGTTGGCATCTACTTATTTTCCCAGGCAGCTGCCCGCCAAGTATCTTCAGCGCAAGTAAGCTTAACTTCTGTGTTCGGAATGGGAACAGGTGGACCCTTACCGCAATCAACACCAACTATTTGTCGCCTTTCGACGACAAAAGAGATTATATCATATCATAAACCGTTTGTCAACACTTTTTTTATGTTTTTTTGCAAAAAATTCAGTTCAGGCAATTAACTTTGCAACGGTTATAAGCACCGGCATGGTTGCGAGCGATAAAAGGGTCGAAAGCGAAACGGTATTTACCGATAATTCGGTATCTTTATCAAACTTGTACGCGAAGATGGTCGTATATGCCGCAACCGGTGAGCAGGCGCTGATTGTGAGCGATACAAAAAGATTTCCGCGAAAGCCCAAAAGGTAGACGGCGGTGAGTGCGAGGGCGGGAAATATAAGAAGCCTGCAAACCGAACATAATACGCAACCTATGTCGGTTACCGATTTTAAAAGCTTCGATTTTGAAAGGTGATAGCCGATAATTATCATCGGAAGCGGTGTGTTAAGCGCCGCAAAGTATTCAACCGGAAGCGAAATCACCTTTGGTATCGGCACCGAAAAAACGAAAATCAAAAGTCCGATGATAAGGCTTGTAACACCGGGATTTATAAGCACCTTTTTAAGCGAAATATTTTTCTTATCTCCGCTCATTTCGGTAATGCCCCAGGTCCAGGAAAAAAGATTAAACATCGCAACAAACGAGGCGCCGAAAAGAACACCGTCGGCAGATAAGACCGCCTGCTGAATGGGAAGCGACATAAATCCGCAGTTACCGAAAACGGCGGCAAAGCGGAGAACCCTGTTTCGAGAGTCCTCCCTGTCGCGAAAAACTATCGTTGTGAGCAGAATGAACACCAAATGTACGATAAGCGCGCCGAGAAAACTTAAGAATATCCCGTTGAGGGTAGAGCGGTCGAACTTTCGCAAAAACGATTTTATAATCACACTCGGCGTTACAAGATACAGAACAATGTCGGTTATCGATTTAACGGCGCTTTCGGTCAAAATTTCACGCTTTGAAAAGAAAACGCCTATAAAAATCAGAATGAATAAAACAACGACCTGAACAAAAACTGTGCTGAAAATTAACATTATTTTCTGAGTTCCGCGCCGATTTTTTCAAGATTTTTTATGATATTGTCAGTGGCGGAGGTTATCTGTTCATCCGAAAGAGTACCCTCGCTTGAACGCAGGAAAACGCTGTAAGCAACGCTCTTTTTACCGTCGGGAATCTGGCTTCCTTCATAAATATCAAAGAGCTTTGCCTTTTCAAGAAGTCTGCTGGCGCCCTTGGTTATCGCCTGCTCGATAGAGCCTATCGAAATATCCTTATTGCATAGGAAGGCAAAATCGCGCTCAACCGCCGGGAACTTCGGAATGGGTTTGTAAACCGTTTTGCGTTTATTGATACCTAAAAGTACATCAAGTTTGATTTCGGCAACATAAACGCGCTTTTCAATTCCGTATTTTTCGGCAACCGCCGGATGAACCTCTCCTAATACGGCGGCGGGAATGTTGTTTGCCTTGCAAAGCGCCTGACGACCCGGGTGAAGATAGGGCTCGGAACTTCTTTCATATTGCGTATGCGCGCCGACAAGGGTCATAACATCTTCGATTATACCCTTTAAGGTGAAAAAGTCCTCATCGTCGCCGAAAAGTCCGATTGACATAGTGGGCAATTCAAGCGGCTGCTCGGTTATAGGAAGCGATTTCGGGATAAAGCGCTTGCTTATCTCGAAAAATCTCGCGTTTTCTATCTTGCGGCTTATGTTGGTTGCGAGAACGGTGAGCATACTTGTTGTAAGTTGTGTGCGTAAAACCGAGTATTCATCACCTAAGGGGTTTAAAAGTTTAATGGCATTTCGCCTATCATCATCCTGTGCAAGATTAAGGCTGTCAAGCGCGCCCGATGAAATAAACGAATAGGTGGCAATCTCATAGCAACCGAGACCGCAAAGGAGTTTCTTTATCTTATCGGTTTTTATCCTTTCGGGAAGTTTGGTGCCTCTTACGACGTTTCCTATCATCGGTGTGCCGACAATATGGTCGTAACCGTATATTCGCATAACCTCTTCCGCCAAATCGGCTCTGCCCTCAACATCGTCTCTTATAGACGGAACGCTTACGGTCAAAACGCCGTTTTCACAAACAGTTTTCAGGTGCAGACGGTTAAGAATGGAAACTACTTCACTTTCAGGAATATCTACTCCCAAAAGCGCCAAAACATCAGCAGTTTTTACCGTTATGATTTTGTCCTCGGGAAGACCCTTGTTGCAATCGGCAACGCCGTCTACGATATCGCCGGCATCGAGGGTGTAGATAAGGTTAAGGGCGCGCTCCATCGCAAATTCAACATTTATAATGTCAATGCCCTTTTCAAATCTGCCTGAAGCCTCGGTACGGATACCGAGCGAACGCCCTGTATGGCGGATATTATCTCTTCTGAATTTCGCCGATTCAAGGAAGAGATTTTTTGTGTCGTCCTCGATTTCGCTCTCTTTACCGCCCATAATACCTGCAAGGCAGGAGGGCTTTTTGCCGTCGGCGATAACAAGCATATCGGGGCTTAACTTATATTCGTTTCCGTCAAGGGTGGTTATGATTTCGCCCTGCTCGGCGTTTCTTACGATAATCTTTTTGCCCTCAATTTCATCGTAGTTAAAGGCGTGCATCGGCTGACCCGTTTCAAGCATAACGAAGTTTGTAATATCAACGATATTGTTGATAGGTCTCATACCCGAAGCGGTAATCGCCTTTTGCATCCAGTCGGGAGAGGGCTTTATGCGAAGGTTTTTAACAAATCTTCCCATATATCGCGGACAAAGGTCGAAGTTTTTAACCTCAACCGAGATATAATTGTCTATGTTTTCGCCCACTGTCTTATAATCGGTCGGGGGCGCCTTGAATTCGGTGCCCAAAACAACCGAAATTTCCTTTGCAACGCCGATGAATGAGTTGCAATCGGGACGGTTTGCGGTAATTTTGAAGTCGATAATATAATCGTCGAGCCCCAAAACCTCTTTCATATCGGTGCCGGGTGCAAAGCCTTCCTCTTTAAGGATAAGAATTCCGTAAACGCTTGCCCCCTCATAGTCTGCCTCGGTAAGGCATAACTCCTCGCCCGAGCAGAGCATTCCGAAGGAGTCAACACCGCGAAGTTTGCCTGCCTTTATATGCGCTCCGTTCGGCAGATAACTGTCGTCAAGAGCGGCGGGAACCAAATCGCCTTCTTTTATGTTCTGCGCGCCGGTAACTATCTGAACAGGCTCGTCCTTGCCGACATCCATAAGGCATATTTGCAAATGGTCGCTGTCTTG
>DEWC01000011.1:10846-14265 GCA_002363095.1 Ruminococcaceae bacterium UBA3220
ACTTTCGATTTCGAAACCGGCAAGGGTCATTTTATCGCAAAGTTCCTCTACCGAAACATTGATATCAACATAGTATTTTAACGCTTTAAGTGAAATTTTCATACTTTTGCCCCTCCTTAAAACTGCTCAAGAAAACGCTTATCGTTTTCAAATAAGAGCCTTATATCGCTAATCTTATAACGGGTGGTCGTAAGACGGTCAAGACCTATGCCGAAGGCAAATCCGCTGTAAACCTCCGGGTCGATACCGCACATCCTTAAAACATTCGGATGTACCATTCCGGCGCCTAAAATCTCTATCCAGCCGCTTCCTTTGCAAACACGGCAACCCTTGCCGCCGCATTCGGAACAGGTAACATCAACCTCGACCGAAGGCTCGGTAAAGGGGAAGAAGGAGGGACGGAACTTTACTTCGGTGTCGGGTCCGTAGATTTCGCGCGCAAACTGTTCAAGAACACCTTTAAGGTCGCACATGGTGATGCCCTTGTCCACAACAAGGCCCTCTATCTGGTGGAAAACGGGGGAGTGGGTTGCGTCAACCTCATCGGCACGGAAAACTCTGCCGGGACAGATTATGCGGATGGGCGGTTTTCTCGTTTCCATGGTTCTTATCTGCGCCGCCGAAGTCTGCGTTCTTAAAATAAGGTTTTCGCCTAAATAGAAGGTATCCTGCATATCCCTTGCCGGGTGGTCGGCAGGAACATTAAGACATTCGAAGTTATAGTGGTCTGTTTCAACCTCGGGGCCGTCCAAAACATCAAATCCCATCGACTGAAAAATATCAATCATATCGTCAAGAACAGTATTGAGCGGATGAAGTTTGCCCGTTTCTCTCTTTTTCGCCGGCATGGTAATATCTATCGTTTCAGCTTTAAGTTTAAGTTCGGTTGCCTTTTGCTTTATTTCCTCCCGCTTTTTTGAAACGAGGCCTTCAACATATGACTTCGCCTCGTTAACAAGCTGACCCATTTTAGGCCTTTCCTCGGGCGAAAGTCCGCCCATCTGTTTAAGAATGGCGGTAAGCTCGCCCTTTTTGCCTAAATAGGCAACCCTTAATTCTTCAATTTGTTTTTCGTCGGCGGCGTTTTTAACGGCGTTTACCGCCGCCGCCTTGATGGCTTCAAGTTTTTCTTTCATAATTTCCTCCCGTAAGTTTGAAAATTTCTTTGGGACAAAAAATAAACTCCGTCCCGTTAACACAGGACGAAGTAAAATTTCTACTCCGCGGTACCACCCGTAATTCTTGCTTTTTAAGAGCAAACACTCCATAGACCTTTAACGGTGTCTTGCCGTTGCCGCCTACTTGAAATTTTCAGCGACACTGCTTAAAAGGGAACTTCGGTACGGTTTTATGCGACCCCGATTTCAGCCGCGGCAGGGTCTCTCTTATCCATAAAATGCACGAACCTACTTTCCTTCGTCAACGCATTTACAATAAGGATTATACCACCTTTGCAAGTTAAATGCAAGGGGAAATATTGAAATGAATAATGAATAATGAATAATGAATAATTTCGGTGCCTGCGGCGCATTTATAAATCGCGGGTGATTCGTGAATCGCCCCTACGCCGAAATCAATATTGACAAATCGTAGGGTCGTTTCACGAAACGACCGTTTTATAATCCGTGCCGAAGGGGCACGTCGGTCTACTGTTTATTAAGTTACCGGAATTAAGAGGGTGGTGTTTTTTGAAAGGGTATCTTCCTCGATGCCGTTTAATTTTTTAATATCCTCCGCGCTCGAAAGGTAGCGTCTTGCTATATCCCAGAGGCGTTCACCTTCCTCGCCGAAATAAACAATCATGGCGGTATCGCCGTTACCGTTTGCCTGCTTTGTGTCGCAAATTTTGATATCGGTTACGACCGTTATTTCCCGGTTTTCGTAAATCGGGGAAATAACCGAAATTTCCGCCCTTGCTTCAACGGTATTGGCGTCGGCAAGGTTATAGGCAAGTTGTTTCACAATAACCTTAGGGTCGGCGGAAAGATTGCCGGACGCGTTTCCGAGTTCGGTTAAATGCTCAAACTCCGTCTTCTTTTCAAGATACGAAACATTGCCGTCCTCGTCTTTAACGATAAACGATAAGACGAGATCACCGCAAACTTTAAGCCCTTTATCGGTCATTTTGCTTTCATTAAGGCGGATATCGAACCAGTTATCAATAACCCTTTGTATGGGGAAATCGCTTGTTTTGACTTCCTCTTTCAAGGCAAAATTATCGGTTATATTATCTAACAGTTTTTTGAATTTTACCGGTGTTTCGGTGATTTGCGTTTCGTATTTTTTCGAATAGGCGTCAAGTATAACGGGGATATCGTTTTTACAGTATGTTTCGGCGGTTATAAGCAGTTTTGCCTCGACCGTAAATGATGTGAATTCGCCGTCGTTATCTGTTTTGGGCTCAATTTCAAGCGAGCAGACCGTAACATCGCCCGAACATTCGCAGGAGTCGCCCGGTGTGTTGATATCTATTACCTGACTGAACGGAATAAGCGATTTCATCGTGTTTACCGTGCCGTCTTTCAGGTAGCGCACCGTAACCGTCATATCGCCCTTTAAAACAACCTTTCCGCTTAAAATCTTGCATTCTCTTATATATGCCTCGCCGTCATACCTTAAAACGGAATTACCGCTTTCGCCGTTTTGGAGGTCGCATTCCTCCTCAACAAATATGCTTTTTTCGGCGTAATCGGACGGAGTTGTGGCAGGGCATACACCTTTGAGCGTTTCAATCGTCGGGTCATCGATATCCGAAATAGCCTCAATACTGTTTTTTCTCTCTGCCGTAACGGTGATTTGAACGGCGCCGTGTATATCGATTTTTCGGCTGCTTATTGCCCGACAGTTGATATAATCGCATTTTGATTTAACAAATATGCGGTCGCCCTCGATATTTTGCCCTACATCCTTTGTCTTACTGAACGGATAGGAATATTCGTATGAAAATATTCCGCCGTCCTCATCCTGATAAAAAACGGTTACCGAAACATTTCCGTCAACCGTTACGGTTTTACCGTTTGCCGATGTAAGGCATATACGGGGTATTGCCCTGCATTTTAAAACCCTCACCGCGTCGGGACAAAAATCGGGCAGGCTGAATTCACCGTCGATAGCCTGCTCTAACTGTTCGCAAAGCACCGTTTCGTATGTATTTACGGTTGATTTTAAGATATTATTTTCCATTTTCCCACTCTCCGAATATTTCATTTCTGTTAAATTTTATTCGGATTTTGCATCCGGTATGCCTAAAAGCCCTAAAAACTCTGATTTTAAACAAAAAAATGTTGACAAATTTTAAAAACGGCGGTATAATATGCGAGCATGCGAAATTGTGCGCAGTTTTGTTATGCCCGAATTTTTTAAGAAAGGAGAAATGAAAAAGTGCCAACCTTTAACCAATTAGTTCGCAGCGGTCGTGA
>DEWC01000118.1 GCA_002363095.1 Ruminococcaceae bacterium UBA3220
GGGGCTTTGGTCCCTTTTTTGATAGTCCATGCGCGGACTTCGGGTTTTCCTGCCGTAAGGAATGAGATGAGACCTAAGAGGGCATAGCATTTTTGAATCATACGGTCAAGCCCCGAACGCTCAAGCCCGAGTTCCTCTAAAAACATCATTTTTTCATCATCGGCAAGCTCTGCCATATCGGCTTCCATTGCGGCGCAGATTGGCAAAATCTCCGCTTTTTCTTTATCGGCAAGTTGTTTGACCGCAGAATAGTTCGCGTTGTTTTCTATACCGCCCGAAAAATCCGCCTCACTCATATTGCAGGCATAAATTACAGGCTTCGCCGATAAAAGGGCGGTTGTCGCCAAGACTTCTCTTTCGGTATCGCTTTCGGTTTCAATCGAACGCGCCGGAAGTCCGCTTTCAAGATGTGCGGTAAGGCGCTTCAAAAAGTCGATTTCGGCACCGTATGATTTATCCCCCTTAAATGCCTTTTGGGCTTTATCAAGGCGTCTGGCAACGATTTCAAGGTCGGAAAAAATAAGTTCGAGATTGATAATCTCAATATCGCGAACAGGGTCTACCGAGCCTTCAACATGGACGATATCGTCGCTTTCAAAACAGCGTACGACATGTACCACCGCGTCTACCTCCCGTATGTTCGCAAGGAATTTGTTTCCGAGTCCTTCGCCCTTTGATGCGCCCTTAACAAGACCGGCAATATCGACAAATTCAATAACCGCGGGAGTGAATTTATCAGGCTTATATATCTCGGCAAGTTTTTCAAGACGCTCATCGGGAACGCTTACCATTCCGACATTCGGCTCAATGGTACAAAAAGGATAGTTTGCCGACTGAGCGCCGGCGTTTGTTATCGCGTTAAAAAGGGTCGATTTTCCGACATTCGGAAGCCCTACCATTCCAAGTTTCATATTGTTCTCCTTAAAAAAGCAGATGTAATTTTGCAAAAGACGCTAAATCCTGTCTACAATTATATAATCTTTTCAACCCATTATCAAGAAAAATTAAAAAAATGTTTTCAATTCCTTTCTTTTGTAGTATAATAAGATAAATAATTGTACCTTTTTACAAAAACACCGAGGAGGAATATATGAAAACCGATTACAGCATTTCTCTTGAGAAAATCATCGAAGAGTTTTCTCTGGAGGTTTTATATTTGCCCTGCCCCGCGGAAGAGATAATAATTGCCTCGACCGAGACTAACCGTCCCGGACTTCAACTTTCGGGTTTTTTTAAGTATTTCGACGAAAGAAGAATTCAAATATTCGGACTTAGTGAAATTAGTTTTCTTAAAAGCCTGCCAAAAGAGGAAGCAAGGCAAAAAATGAGAGACTATATTGCACACAAGCCCTCCTTAATAGTTATTGCCAGAAACCTTGAAATCGACGATTATTATATCGAGGTTGCCGAGGAATACAATGTTCCGGTTTTGAGAACGAAGGATACGACATCGGAGTTTGCGGCAAGCCTTATCGCCTATCTTAACATCCATTTGGCGCCGAGAATAACAAGGCACGGCGTTCTGGTTGAGGTTTACGGCGAAGGTATTCTTTTGCTCGGTGAAAGCGGAGTCGGTAAAAGCGAAACGGCGATAGAACTTGTTAAAAGAGGGCACCGTCTTATCGCCGACGATGCGGTAGAAATACGGCGTGTTTCAAACAAATCGCTTGTCGGAAGCGCACCCGATAATATACGCCACTTTATCGAGCTTCGCGGTATAGGAATTATCAACGCCAGCCGTATTTTCGGCGTAGGTTCGGTAAAACTAACCGAAAAAATAGACCTTGTTATCAATATGGAGCACTGGGATTCAAACAAAAACTATGACCGTATGGGACTTGAAGACCAGACAAGCGAAATTTTAGGGCTCAACATCCCGTCGATTACCATCCCCGTAAAGCCCGGCAGAAACCTTGCGGTAATAATAGAGGTCGCCGCGATGAACAGCCGTCAGAAAAAGATGGGCTACAACGCCGCCAAAGACCTGCTTAAAAAGTTAGGTATGACAGATGAAACTGACGGTAATTCCGAAAGCAGCGAGATTGACCCGTTTTAAAAAGAGGAGATAAAAATGTACAGAGTAGGTATTGATTTAGGCGGAACTAACATCGCCGTAGGGATAGTTGACCAAAACAAAAAAATCATAGGCTCCGCAAAGGTAAAGACAAACGCGCCCCGTCCTGCCAAAGAAATTGCCGACGATATGGCAAGGGCAGTAAGTTTAGCGCTTACCGACACAGGGCTTTCGCTTGACGATATAGAATGCGTAGGCGTGGGAACACCCGGAAGCGTTATAAGTGAAACCGGCGTTGTTGTTTATGCAAATAATTTAGGGTTTTTTAATGTACCCCTCGGCGAAATGCTTTCAAAAAGGCTCGGTAAAAAGGTAACGGTCGAAAACGATGCCAATGCCGCGGCATACGGCGAATACATAGCCGGAGCCGGAAAAGGCACCCGGAATTTTATCGCGGTAACCCTCGGTACCGGTGTCGGCGGAGGAATAATCATAGACGGAAAAATCTACTCCGGCTCTAACTATGCCGGAGGCGAGCTCGGGCATACCGTCATTCAAATGGACGGTCAGACCTGCACCTGCGGCAGAAACGGTTGCTTTGAAGCGTACGCTTCGGCAACGGCGTTGATAAGGCAGACCAAACAGGCAATGCTCAGATTTCCGAAAAGCAATATGTGGGCTCTTTGCGACAACAACATCAACAACGCCAGCGGGCGCACTGCCTTTGACGCCATGCGAAACGGCGACAGCGCCGCGGCAGAGGTCGTAAAAGAGTATACTCACTTTGTCGCCGTAGGTGTCGCAAATATGATAAACATATTTCAGCCGGATGTTCTTTGTATCGGCGGAGGAATTTCAAACGAGGGCGAGACACTGATGAAACCGATAAGAGATTTCGTTAAGGGTGAAAACTACGCAAGAAATATGGAACATCTTACTGTTCTTAAAGTCGCCTCGCTCGCCAACGACGCAGGAATAATAGGCGCGGCATTTTTAGGATGATTTTTCAATCTTTAACACTGTTTCGGAGTTGACTTGTTTGAATATATCACTTTTCATATCAAAACTTTCGGATAAAGGCGTCTTGTTTTCAAAGAATGAACCGATGCGCAATCATACCACCTTCAAAATCGGCGGAAACGCGGATGTATTCGTCGAACCCGAAAGCACGGATGAACTTAAATTCGTTTTAAAGACGGCAAAGGACTGCGCCGTTCCCGTTTTTATTCTGGGCAAAGGCTCGAATATACTTGTAAGCGATAACGGCATCGAAGGCGCAACGGTCAGTCTTCTTAAAATGGATGGCATTTCGGTGCAGGGGGAAAAAATCGTCTGCGAATGCGGAGCTAATCTTGCGGCGGTTTGCATCTTAGCGCAACAAAACGGTCTTTCGGGTCTTGAATTCGCATACGGCATACCGGGGAGCGTAGGCGGAGCGTTGTTTATGAACGCGGGCGCCTATGGCGGAGAAATGTCGGATGTTGTCGAAAGCGCCTGCTGTCTCGATGAAAACCTGAACGAAATATGTATTCAAAAGTCCGATATGGCTCTTTCGTACCGCAACAGCGTTTTCAGAAACAATATGATAATAACCAAGGTTGTCTTTTCATTATGTAAAAAAGACAAAAACGATATTTCAAGCAAAATGAATGAACTTTTGCAAAAAAGAAAGGATAAACAGCCGCTTGAATTTCCGAGCGCGGGAAGCACCTTTAAGCGCCCCGAGGGCAATTTTGCAGGGACCTTAATCGAAAAAAACGGGCTTAAAGGCAGCCGTTGCGGCGGCGCTGCGGTAAGCAAAAAGCACGCCGGCTTTATCGTTAATGCCGGGGGCGCTTCGGCTTCGGATGTTTTGGCTCTTATGAAAAGGATAATAGAAAAGGTCAAGGACGGCGACGGCATTGTTCTTGAACCCGAAATAATTTTCGTCGGGAGGAAGCAGGATTGAATATTCTAATCGTTACGGGTATGTCCGGAGCCGGAAAATCTCAGGCTGCCAACGCCCTTGAGGATATGGGCTATTACTGTGTTGACAACATTCCGCCTTCCATTATTCCCGAATTCGTAAAACTATCCGAAATGGGCAATGAACGTCTCAAAAAAATCGCCATCGTAACCGATATAAGGGGCGGAAAAATGTTTTCGGAGATGCCGGATGTGCTTTCCGGCTTAAAGCAGAAGGATATTGACCTAAAAATACTTTTCCTTGACGCCGACGACGAGACGCTTGAAAAGCGGTATCGCGAAAACAGGCGTACTCACCCGCTTTGTGACACCAACGGTATAACCTTGAGTGAAGCGGTTGTCTCGGAGCGCAAAACCCTTGAAACAATACGAAATTTATCCGATTTTGTCATTGATACAAGCGCAATTTCGCCTAAGGAACTCAGAATTAAAATTTCCGAAACCGTTTTCGGCGATAAAACCGGAGGCTTTAAGGTTTTATGCAAATCGTTCGGTTTTAAATACGGCATCGATAACGAGGCGGACCTTGTGATAGATGTAAGATGTTTGCCGAATCCTTTTTATATTGAAGAGTTAAAACATAAAACCGGTCTTCAAAAAGAAGTAACCGATTATATTTTTTCTTTTGAGGAAAGCCGTGAGTTTGAAAAACGGGTTTTTGGTTTATTGGATTTTTCGCTTCCGCTTTACATCAAGGAGGGAAAGAGCCGTCTGGTTATTGACTTCGGTTGTACGGGCGGTAAGCACCGCTCAGTGGCGTTTGCCGACAAATACGCGAAGCATCTTAAAAAAATGGGATATTCCGTAAATACCGTTCACCGGGATATTGAAAAATAAGGATTGATGAATATGTCCTTTTCCGCTGAAATAAAGAATGAACTTACCGAAATAAAGACGAAAGATTGTTGTAAAGCCGCACTTATTTACGGCTTTGCTTTATTCGGGCGTTCTTTTAACTCTAAAAGGATATGTCTTCAAACCGATAACGAAAAAACCGCAAAGTTTTACGCAAGGCTTATAGGAAACTTTTACGGCGTTGATGTAAACATAAAAACAGGCGGAGGGAAAAGGCTGACCTATATAGCCGAAGTGTCAAGCGAATTCGACCGCCTTAAAATTTTAGCCTCGGTTGATTTCGGAATATACGACGGCAATATTTACAAAGATTATTTTTACAGAGACTGTTGCGTAAGCAGTTTTGTAAGGGGCGCATTTCTCGCCTGCGGTCATCTGACCGACCCCGACAAGGGTTACCGTGTCGACTTTTATATAAAAAGCGAATCCCTGGCAAAAGAGTTTGTCTCGCTTTTATCCGAGCATCTTATTCAATCGCATATTTCAAAATGCAGCAACGGTTACAGGATTTATATAAAGAGAAACGAAATGATAGTAAATCTTCTCGCCTTTATGGGAGCAGGTTCGCTCAGTCTTCAATTTATTGAAACTTCGGTAATAAAAAGCGTTAAGAATAAGATAAACCGCAGGGGCAACTGCGATACCGCAAACATTAACAAAACGGTTATGGCTTCCGAAAAATACCGTAAAGCCATAAAGCATATTATGAAAAAGCAGATGTTTGATACCCTGCCCGAAGAGCTTAAATCGGCGGCACAGTTAAGGCTTGCGCATCCCGAACTCTCTTTAAAGGAACTGTCGGCGCTGAGCCCGGAAGCCATTTCGCCATCTGGCTTCAATCACCGCCTTAAAAAAATTATGGAAATATACGAAGGCATAAAAAATTAAAGGAGACCGCCTATGGACTTTGTTCACCTGCATCTTCATACCGAATACAGTCTTCTTGACGGTTGTTGCCGGATAGACAGCCTTTTTGAAGCTTTGAAACAAAGAGGACAAAAAAGCGTCGCCATAACCGACCACGGCGTGATGTACGGCGTTATCAATTTTTATAAGCAGGCAATCAAAAACGGCATAAAGCCCATTATCGGGTGCGAAGTGTATGTGGCGCCGCAATCGAGGTTTCAAAAGGACAAGAACGCCCTTGACAGGTACTCTCACCTCGTGCTTTTATGCGAAAATAACAAAGGATACGAAAATCTTATGAAACTCGTATCCTTATCTTTTACCGAAGGCTTTTATTCCAAGCCGCGTGTCGACGAGGAACTGCTCCGGAAATACAGTGACGGGCTTATCGCTCTTTCCGCCTGCCTTGCGGGGGAACTGCCGAAAGCACTTATAAAACGCGATTATGATACCGCCGAAAAAACGATAGAAAAATATATTGATATTTTCGGAAAAGAAAATTATTTCCTGGAAATTCAGGACCACGGACTTGAAGAAGAAAAATCAATAAATCCGCTTATTGTCAATTTAGCAAAAAAATACGGATTAGGGCTTGTTGCCACTAACGATGTTCACTATATAGAAAAAGAGGACTCCTTCATTCACAAGGTTTTGTTATCCATTCAGACGGGGAGTAAGATAACCGAAAAAAATCCCATAGAATTCAAAACCGAAGAGTTTTATCTAAAATCCTCCCGGGAAATGGAAGAACTTTTTTCATATATCCCCGAGGCGATAGAAAATACCGTAAAAATTGCCGAGAGGTGCTCGGTCTCAATCGAATTCGGAAAGATAAAACTTCCGTTTTTTGATACCGGCGGCGTCGACCATTTTGAATTTTTTAAGGACAAATGCTACGCGGGTCTTTACGAAAAATACGGCAAAAACCCCGATAAAAGCGTTATTGACCGCCTTGATTACGAATTATCGGTTATAGACAAAATGGGATATGTCGATTACTATCTCATAGTTTGGGATTTTGTCCGTTTTGCAAAATCAAAGGGTATTCCGGTAGGCCCCGGCAGAGGCTCGGGAGCCGGAAGTCTTGCCGCTTTTTGTATCGGCATAACCGGCATTGACCCGATAAAATACGACCTCATTTTTGAAAGATTTCTCAATCCTCAAAGGGTTTCAATGCCCGATTTTGATATTGATTTTTGCTATATACGGCGCCCCGAGGTTATCGACTATGTCATCAAAAAATACGGCGAAGACCATGTTGCCCAAATAGTAACCTTCGGAACAATGGCGGCAAGGGCTGCCGTTCGTGATGTCGGGCGGGCGCTCGACATACCTTATTCCGATTGCGACAGGGTGGCAAAAATGATTCCTTCGGCGCTCGGAATGACGCTTCAAACGGCGCTTAAAATAAACCCGGAGCTAAAAAATCTTTATGAGCGCGACCCTGCCGTAAAACGGCTTTACGACACCGCGCTTAAACTTGAAGGTATGCCGCGCCATGCCTCGACCCACGCTGCCGGTGTGGTTATTTCGGACAAGCCTGTAAGCGAATATGTTCCGTTAGGCGTTAACGACGGCATGGTGGTAACACAGTATACCATGACCGCCCTTGACGAACTGGGACTTTTAAAAATGGATTTTTTGGGACTTCGCAACCTTACGGTTATTGACGACACCCAAACAGAAATCAGAAAAACCGTTCCCGATTTTGACATCGAAAAGATACCGCTTGACGATAAAGATACTATTTCAATGATGGCAAAAGGCAATACCGACGGAGTTTTCCAGTTTGAATCGGACGGTATGAAGGCGGTGCTCAGGCGTTTTGTACCCGAAACGATTGAAGACCTTATAGCGATTATTTCGCTTTACCGCCCCGGTCCGATGGATTCGATACCTAAGTATATTCACAACCGCCACCATCCCGAGGATGTTAAATATGATGTTCCCGAACTTGAACCGATTTTGAAGGTAACATACGGTTGTATCGTATATCAGGAACAGGTTATGCAGGTATTTCGCGAACTGGCTGGATACTCCTTCGGGAGGGCGGATATTGTCAGGCGCGCCATGGCAAAAAAGAAACACGATGTTATGCAGAAAGAAAGAAACGCTTTCGTCTTCGGCGAAAAAGATGAAAACGGAAATGTTATTTGCACGGGCGCGGTACCGCAAGGTATATCCCGGGAGGTCGCCGAAAAAATATTCGACGAAATGTCGGCGTTTTCCTCGTATGCATTTAACAAATCCCATGCGGCGGCGTACGCCCTTGTCGCATACCGGACAGCGTATCTTAAATGCCATTATCCTGCCGTTTACTTTTCGGCTTTGCTGACAAGCGTTCTTGATAATGTTTCAAAAATCACTAAGTATTGCAGTAATTTACGAAACTCGGGCATTAAGCTTTTGCCGCCCGATATAAACAAGAGCGAGAGTAATTTTACTTCCGAGGGCAACGCAATACGCTTCGGTCTTCTCGGCATAAAAAATGTCGGCATAACGGCAATAAACAATATTTTGACGCATAGAAAAGATGACGGCGAATACATCTCTTTTTATGATTTTTGCAAACGAAACCGCGGGCGGGATTTAAACACAAGAACTATCGAAAGTCTCATTAAAAGCGGTGCTTTTGACTGCTTTGGCGGCAACCGTCGCGCTCTGCTGATGGGATGCGAGCATATTATAACCTCGGTAAACGAGGAACTCTCGCGTACAAGTGAAAACCAACTTAATCTTTTTGAGAAAACCGAAGAAATTCCCGAAAATCTCATACCTGATGTTGAAGATATGAGCGAACTTCAAAGGCTTATTATGGAAAAACAGGCGGTCGGTGTCTTTATTTCGGGGCACCCGATGAACTTTTACAAAGACTATGTTAAATCGAAAGGGACTACGCCCGTAAATGATATTATAAGCGGAAAGGTCCGCGACGGCGCCCGGGTTTTTGTCGCAGGAGTCATAAGCGAGCCGAGAATAAAAAAGAACAAAACAAACTCGGTTACGGCTTCGTTTAATATAGACGACTCATTTGCCCTTTTGGATATTACGGCTTTTTCCTCACCGTTTGCGAAGTATCGTGATATACTGAAAGAGGGACGCGCCGTTATTATCCGCGGCAGGGTTGACATCCTTGAAGACAGCGAGCCTAAGCTCATTATGGAAACAGCAGAACCCATACCCGAATCGGCAAGGCGTACGCCGGCGCCCAAAACCTTTAAGCCCGGTCTTTATGTCAAGGTTGATGATATCGGTTCCGAAACATTTAAAAAGGTCAAAAATATTTTAAAGGATTTCAAAGGAAAATATCCCGTAACAGTTTTGGAAATCGCAACCAACAAAAGATTTACGGCGTCCTCGGGGCTTGGTGTTTGCCATAATGACATTCTTATTTCGGACCTTAAAAACCTTTTGGGCGACAAAAATGTGGTGTTTATTAAATAAAACCCTTGAATTATCCTTTAATACATTATATAATGTGTTTTGGTATGTTTTTTGGAGATGATAAAAAATGAAAACTATCGGAGTTTTAACAAGCGGCGGGGACGCCCCGGGAATGAACGCCGTAATTCGCGCGGTTGTGAGAACGGCAATCTATCTCGGAATGAATGTTAAGGGTATAAGACGCGGCTATAACGGTCTTATTGAAGGCGATATTATCGACCTTGACCTTCGTTCGGTTTCTGATATTATTCACAGAGGCGGAACCTTCCTCTATACTGCAAGATGCCCCAAATTCAAAACCGAAGAGGGTATGCAGGCGGCAATCGAGAATTGCAAAAAATACGGAATCGAGGGTATAGTTGTTATCGGCGGCGACGGTTCTTACAAAGGCGCGCGTGATTTGTCCGAGCGCGGTATCCCCTGCATAGGAGTTCCCGGTACGATTGATAACGATATTACTTCTACCGATTATACAATAGGCTTTGATACTGCAATGAATACAGCGGCAAGCATGGTCGATAAAATTCGTGATACCGCCCAGTCGCATGACCGTTGCAGTGTCGTCGAGGTTATGGGAAGGCATGCAGGCTATATTGCCGTTCAAACCGGTATCGCCGTTGGCGCTACTGCGATCCTTGTTCCGGAAATCGAAGCAAATGTTGATGAAATAATCGAAAAAATCAAGCAATCAAGCAAAACCGGCAAAAAGCATTTCATAATTGTTGTTGCCGAAGGCGTTCAGAATGTCGGCGGTGTCGAAGGCGTCGCTAAGAGAATTCAGGAAGAAACGGGAATAGAATCGCGCGCAACCGTTTTAGGCCATGTTCAGCGCGGAGGCAGTCCGACCGTAAGGGACAGGGTTTGCGCAACCGAACTCGGTAACGCCGCCGTTCACCTTTTAAGCAAAGGTATCGGTAACCGGGTCGTAGGCTATAAGGACGGTGCCCTTGTTAACTACGATATTTTTGAGGCGCTCAATATGGAAAAAACTCTTGACTTTGATATGGTTGAGATTGCCCACGAAACATCGGTATAATATTAAAATCCAAAAATAATGGTCGTGTAAAAAATTTTACACGACCCTTATTTTTATTCAAAATTCGGCAAATAATCCCTGAATTTGACCGATTGTTTGTGAAAACCACATTTTGTCCTCGTGTCAAGAACAAAAAATGCCAAAAAACACAAAAAAACACAAAATTGTGTTTTTCTCATTGACAAATAATTACAAAAGTGATAAAATAGCCCTTGTGTTTAGAAAAGGAGTGGCTTTATATGTTTAAGTCGGAATACTTAAATCGAGTTTATTCTCAACTCGAAAAAAGAAATCCTCAGCAACCGGAATTTTTGCAGGCGGTCAAGGAAGTTCTTGAATCGCTCGAACCGGTAATCGATGCAAATCCCGTTTACGAGGAGAATGCGATAATCGAAAGAATGACCGAACCCGAAAGAATGATAACATTCAAGGTTACCTGGATTGACGATAACGGTAAGGTTAATGTTAACCGCGGTTTCCGCGTTCAGTTCAACTCGGCAATCGGACCTTACAAAGGCGGTCTTCGTTTCCACCCCTCCGTTACCGCTTCGGTAATGAAGTTCTTAGGTTTTGAACAGACCTTCAAGAATTCTTTGACCGGTCTGCCCATGGGCGGCGGTAAAGGCGGTTCGGACTTTGACCCGAGAGGCAGGAGCGACAGGGAGATTATGCGTTTTTGCCAAAGCTTTATGACCGAACTTTCAAAACATATCGGTGCCGATACCGATATTCCCGCAGGCGATATAGGCGTCGGCGGAAGAGAGATAGGCTATCTTTTCGGTCAATATAAGCGTCTTCGTAACGAGTTCACCGGAGTTTTAACCGGTAAGGGGCTTCAATTCGGCGGTTCGCTTATCCGCCCAGAGGCTACCGGTTTTGGCGCGGTTTACTTCGTTGAGGAATTATTAAAGACCTACGGCGAATCAATTAAGGGCAAAACCTTTGCTGTTTCGGGCTTCGGTAATGTTGCATGGGGAACGGTTGAAAAGGTAAATCAGTTAGGCGGAAAGGTAGTTACCATTTCCGGTCCCGACGGTTATGTTTACGATAAGGACGGCGTAAATACAAAAGAGAAAATCGACTTTATGCTCGAAATGCGTGCCTCAGGCCGTGATAAGGTTAAAGATTATGCCGATAAATTCGGTGTTGAATACCACGAAGGCAAACGCCCGTGGGAGCAGAAGGTTGATATCGTTATGCCCTGCGCCATTCAGAACGAGGTTGACATTGAGGACGCTAAGAATATTGTTGCCAACGGCACGAAATTCTATGTTGAGGTTGCAAATATGCCTACAACAGCCGAGGCGATTGAGTATCTTAAAGCCCACAATGTCGTAATTGCTCCGTCAAAGGCGGTTAACGCAGGCGGTGTTGCCGTTTCGGGTCTTGAAATGGCGCAAAACTCCATGCGTTACAGTTGGTCTGCCGAGGAGGTTGACGCTAAACTTCGCGAAATTATGGCAGGCATTTATAAACGGACATACGAGGCTGCCGAGAAATACGGAATGAAGGGCGACCTCATCGCAGGAGCGAATATTGCCGGCTTTGAAAAGGTTTCCGAGGCTATGCTTTCACAGGGTATCGCATATTGATATTGCCTTTTAGGTAAAATTCGTGTATAATAACAGAGGTGCATTTGGCACCTCTGTTTGTTTTTTTAAAGGGGGTAAACGCTTGAAAAAGAAAAATTCAAGAAACACAAAAGGCAGAATAGTTTCTGCCGCGTGGCATCTTTTTTATGAGCAGGGGTATGATAATACCACGGTCGATGACATAATTTACGAGTCTGAAACATCGAAAGGCTCTTTTTATCATTATTTCAGCGGAAAAGATGCCCTTTTGTCCACCCTTTCATATTTGTTTGACGAAAAATATGAGGAGCTTTCCTCAGATTTCCCGGAAGATATGAGCGCGTTTGATAAACTTATTTTTCTTAACGGCGAACTTTTCCGTATGATTGAGGATTCGGTTTCGATAGAACTTTTATCACAGCTTTTATCTTCTCAACTCATAACAAAAAGTGAAAAACATTTGCTCGATAAAAAGAGAACATATTATAAACTCCTTCGCAGTATTATAACCGAGGGTCAGCAAAACGGCGAACTCGATACCGATAAGACAGCGAACGAGATAGTCAAGGCGTATGCGCTTTTCGAAAGGGCGCTTATGTATGACTGGTGCCTTTGTAACGGCGAATATTCCCTTAAAGAATACGGTCAAAATATGCTCGAGATGTTCTTAAACGGTTTCAAAAAAGCATAAAAATTTCGAAAAAATTTATAGAGTGTTTTTTTAGTTTGAACTTTAGTCTAATAAAATACGGCGATAAATCAAGGGTTTTCTTGTTTTATTGCCGTTTTTGTATTTATTTTAGTATATAACATATTCTGTGTTTCAGTCTATTCACGGTTTATGGTATAATAACTCTATTCATTAGAAAAGAAAGGTGATAATTATGACGACAACAAATATCATAATTCTCTGCGCCATCTCGCTATATATGTTGATGATGGTCGTAATAGGAGCAGTTGTCTCAAAAAGAAACAAAACCGCCAGCGATTATTATTTAGGCGGTAGAAAATTGGGTCCGCTTGTTACGGCGATGAGCGCCGAAGCGTCGGATATGAGCGGATGGCTTCTTATGGGTCTTCCCGCGGTAGCCCTTATGGGCGGACTTGCCGAAGCCTCCTGGACCGCGATAGGTCTTGCAATCGGTACATATCTCAACTGGCTCTTCGTTGCCAAAAGGCTGCGTATTTACAGCGCTAAAATCGGCGCTTTCACTATTCCCGATTTCTTCGCAAAAAGATTCGGCGATAAGAGCCGTGCCTTAACGGTTATCTCGGCTTTGATAATCATTATCTTCTTTATCCCCTACACCGCATCGGGATTTGCGGCGTGCGGTAAACTCTTCAATTCCCTCTTCGGCATCGACTATACTACCGCCATGATATTAAGCGCAGCGGTTATCGTAATTTATTGTACCTTGGGCGGATTTTTCGCCGCCTCTACAACAGACTTTATTCAAAGTATCATTATGACAATAGCGTTGTTTGTTGTTATAGGCTTTGGCGAAGGCGTTGTGCACGGATTTGGGAATGTTTTCTCAAATGTTCAGGGGCTTGACGGTTATCTCAACCTGTTCAAGGGCTTTGATGTTGCCTCGGGCAAAACCGGGAGCTACGGCGCTTTGCCGGTTGCCTCTACCCTTGCTTGGGGTCTCGGCTATTTCGGTATGCCTCATATTCTTCTCCGCTTTATGGCGATTGAGGACGAAAAGAAACTTAAAACCTCAAGAAGAGT
>DEWC01000099.1 GCA_002363095.1 Ruminococcaceae bacterium UBA3220
AAAAACAATAAAGAAAAAGAAGAGGACCCGAACAATATTCTCACAATAATTGAGGGGAAATGGGGATTTTATAATGACGACAGCAATGATAATAAGGCATTTTTTGCGGTCATAAAGAAAAATCCGAGTGGTGAATATTCTTTAACAAAGGGACTTATGTGGACCGATTATCTCGAAACCGGAAATATAACTAAGGTTGAAAAGATCGGAAAGGGTGAATATAACCTTACGGTAGAATTCCCGACCGTTGATAACGAAATGAACTATATTGAGGGACATACCGATAATATCACCATCAATATAAAAAAACTGTCCTCTGACAAATTGATTTTCAATGATACCGAATTTGAAAAAATCAAGCAGGAAAATATCGAGGATTACTTTAAGCAGTTTGTGAATTTCTAAAATTCAGTCCGAATGAAGTGAAAGATTTCACCCAACAAAGTTGGATTTCTCCCGTCCGCAAGGACGGATTTAGTTGAAAAGAGCGACCTTTGTCGGTAGACAAAAGTCGCTCTTTTCATGGAGCGGATGACGGGAATCGAACCCGCCTCCTCAGCTTGGGAAGCTGATGTTCTACCAATGAACTACATCCGCAAAACTATTATTGCCAAAACATTATAATACAATTCCACCGCCATTTCAAGTGAAAAATCTTCTCTTCAGAGAAAAATATGCAAAAAAACGGTATTAAACGGCAGTTTTTTGCAAAAAAATGTTGACAATAAACCCCGGGAATGTTATTATAATCGAGTAGTTTTTATACAAAAACCTTGATAGAGGTGCGAAAAACATCAGTAGCGTGTAAATTTTACCCGGATAGGTCTTATCGCAAAAGGGTTTTTCGCCGAAACAAAACAAGCGGTATCCGACGCGGTTTTGTTGGGTCGTTATAAAATATATAACGGACTGTCACTAAGCATTAGTGGGGCGCTATCTGAAACAACAACACTGTTTGTTTGCTTTTTTCGGTCGTGTCGCTTTTGCGGTGCGACCTTTATTTAGTGTTAAAAAAAGGAGAAATGAAAAATGCAGAAAACAAGAAACAGCAAACTGCTCAGATGGGCTGTTGCCCTTCTCGTTTGCGCAACCGTCGTTTTTGTCGGTATGTTCACCGCATTTGGCGAACCTGAGGATGCCGCCGCTACCGACGGCTCGGCGACCATCGCATCTGCCGAAACGACCGAACCCGTCGTTACAACCGGCGAGGAATCGGTTACAGCCGAGGCGGAAACCGCAGATGTCGCGGAAGAGGTCTTGGACCTGACAGACCCCGAAACCGCGCAAGAGTATGTTGACGGTTATGCCGATAATCTTCAAGAGGATGAAGATTTTGAGGCAAATATTGAAACATCTCTTAAAACAATCCGTAATAACATTCCGAAATACGCAACATGGTGGGCACTTATCCCTCCCGTTATTGCTATTTTGCTGGCACTTATAACAAAGGAAGTTTATTCTTCCCTCTTTATAGGTATCCTTTGCGGAGGACTTATCTATTCGAACTTCAGTTTTGAGGGCACAATGAATCATGTTATAAGCGACGGATTTATCGCAAGTATCGCCGATTCTTATAACATCGGAATTCTTATTTTCCTTGTTTTGCTCGGCGCTTTGGTTGCCATGATGAACAAAGCGGGCGGTTCGCAGGCATTCGGAAAATGGGCTTCTACCCATATAAAGAGCCGTGTCGGCGCTCAACTTGCAACAATTATTCTCGGCGTGCTTATCTTTATTGACGACTACTTCAACTGTTTAACGGTAGGTTCGGTTATGCGCCCGGTTACCGATAAACATAAAATATCCCGCGCAAAACTCTCCTATCTTATCGATGCCACAGCGGCTCCCGTTTGCATTATCGCTCCCATTTCATCCTGGGCGGCGGCGGTTGCCGGATTTGCAAAAGGCTCAGGCGCAAAAAGCGGTATGTCGCTTTTCATTAGTGCAATACCTTATAACTTCTATGCCCTTCTTACAATCGTTATGATGTTGTATCTTGCAATTTCCAAGATGGACTACGGTCCTATGAAAAAGCACGAATTAAACGCTTTGAACGGCGACCTCTTTACATCGGGTGAGCCTCAGATGTCTGAAGACGAAATCAAAGAAAACCCCAAAGGCAAGGTTATCGATCTTGTTTTACCGGTTATTGTTCTTATTGTAACCTGCGTACTCGGTATGATCTATTCAGGCGGTTTCTTTGCCAAGGGCGACGACAAAGTAGGATTTATTGAAGCATTCTCAAATTCAGATGCTTCGGTAGGCCTTGTAATAGGTTCTTTCGCAGCGCTTATCTTCACGGTTATTTATTATATTTGCCGTCGTGTTATTAAATTCACCGACTGTATGTCGGCTCTCCCGGCAGGCTTTAAGGCAATGGTACCGGCGATTATGATTCTTTGCTGCGCCTGGACCCTTAAAGCAATGACCGATTCTTTAGGCGCAAAAATATATATTTCGCAACTTATTGAAGGCTCGGCAGCTTCTCTTCAATACTTCCTTCCCGCAATCATCTTCCTTATCGCCGTTGGCCTTTCCTTCTCAACCGGAACATCATGGGGTACTTTCGGTATTCTTATCCCCATTGTTCTTTCGGTATTCGGCGCCAAAGACGGAAACATTACCATTATCGCCGTTTCGGCTTGTATGGCAGGTGCGGTTTGCGGCGACCACTGCTCACCCATTTCGGATACTACCATTATGGCGTCGGCAGGCGGACAGTGCAATCATATAAACCATGTATCTACACAGCTTCCCTACGCCATGACGGTTGCAGGAGTCTCATTTGTAAGTTACATTATTGCGGGATTTGTACAGTCATGGTATATCAGTTTGCCGATAGCAATCGTTCTTATGTTAGGAACACTCTTTGTTATCAATATGTTCCAAAAGAAAAAAGCATAATAGACTGTATATTATAGACAAAGGCGTGGGCAAACAGCCCACGCCTTTAATATTACATATTGATAATACAAAATATCCGCAATAACAAATAGATGATAATTAGGCGGTCGATTCGTGAATCGACCCTACGCGCGAAATCATTATTGATACATCGTATGGACAAGGACTATCTCAATGGCAGTAGAATGCATAAATTAACGGCTCCCCCTTGAGGAAGGAGCCGTGTAATACATCGTTTTTTGGCGACATCGGCTGACATCTGATGTCTGATATCTGTTATCTGATAATTGATTCTCCGGTCATTTCCTTTGGTTGTTCAAGCCCCAAAAGTTTAATGATGGTAGGCGAAATATCGCAAAGCCTGCCGCCCTCGCGAAGTTCAACATCCTTCCCTATAACGGCAAACGGGACGGGATTTGTTGTGTGCGCCGTGAACGGAGAACCGTCGGTATCTATCATACGGTCAGCATTTCCGTGGTCGGCGGTAAGAAGCATAACTCCACCCATCTTTCGGGTACTGTCCTCAACCCTGCCTACGCAGGTATCAACCGTTTCGACCGCCTTAACAGCCGCCTCAAATATGCCGGTATGTCCTACCATATCGCAGTTGGCGAAATTAAGAATAACTACATCGTACTTTCCGCTCTCGATTGCATCACAAACCTTATCGCAAACTTCAACCGCGCTCATTTCAGGTTTTAAATCGTATGTAGCAACCTTAGGGGAATTGACAAGAATTCTATCCTCATTCTCGAACATAACCTCACGGCCGCCGTTAAAGAAAAAGGTTACATGGGCGTACTTTTCGGTTTCGGCGATACGAAGTTGAGTCATTCCGTTTTTTGCCAAAAACTCGCCTAATGTATTACTAAGACTTTCCGGCTTGAAGGCTATTTCAACATTCGGCATCGAAGCGTCATACTGCGTCATACAAACATAATATACCTTCTGCCTTCCGCCCTTACGCTCAAATCCCGAGAAATCGTCATCGACAAAGGTTCTGGTTATCTCCCTTGCCCTGTCGGGACGGAAGTTAAAGAATATAACGCTGTCGCCCGTTTTAATCCGCTTTGTGCCATTGATAACAGTAGGCAAAACAAACTCATCGGTAAGGAATTTACCTTCCTCATCCTTCACGGTATAGGATTTGCGAACGGCTGCCGCGGCATCGTCGGCGATAATGCCCTCGCCGTAAACAAGGGCGGCATAAGCCTTGCCGACTCGCTCGAAACGGTTGTCCCTGTCCATACCGTAAAATCTTCCCATAACGGTTGCAATCTTACCGCAACCTATCTCTTTGAGTTTTGCTTCAAGCTCGTCTATATAATCGGCGGCGGAGGCGGGCGGAACATCTCTGCCGTCCAAAAGAGCGTGAACATAAACCTTTGTAAGACCCTTTTGCTTCGCGAGTTCCAAAAGAGCGTAGAGATGGGTGTTATGCGAATGAACGCCACCGTCCGACAAAAGCCCCATAAGGTGCAGGGCGCTATCATTCTTTTTACAGTTTTCTATCGCGCCGAGAAATGCCTCTTTACAGAAGAAATCACCGTCGGAAATCGACTTGGTTATCCTTGTAAGTTCCTGATAAACAACACGGCCGGCACCGATATTTGTATGCCCTACCTCGCTGTTGCCCATCTGTCCGTCGGGAAGACCTACATCAAGCCCCGAAGCGCCGATGGTAGTATTAGCGCACTCTTTAAAAATCTTGTCAAGACAGGGGGTATTTGCCGAAAAAATAGCGTTTCCGTGCGTTTCTTTATTGATACCGAATCCGTCCATAATTGTTAAAACAACGGGTTTTTTCATAAAAAATCTCCCAAATCATTTTTTTGCGGTTGCCTTTAAAAGACAACCGCACATTTTTTTATAAATTATTTGCCTGCCGCCTTAACGATTACCGAAAAGTCCTCCGCTTTAAGCGAAGCACCGCCGATAAGGCCGCCGTCTACATTATATTTTGAAAGAAGTTCGTCGGCGTTCTTGGCGTTCATCGAACCGCCGTACTGAACGGTAACGGTCTCGGCAACATCCTTGCCGTAGGCTTCCGCAATAGCGGCACGGACAAAACCGTTTCCTTCGTCAGCCTGGTCTGCGGTAGCGGTTACGCCTGTACCGATTGCCCAAACCGGCTCATAGGCGATGATCACATTTTTAAGCTGTTCTGCGGTTACATTTGTAAGCGCCATTTTTGTCTGATATTTAAGCAGTGTTTCGGTGTAGCCGAGTTCTCTCTGCTCCAAGGTCTCGCCAACGCAAACAATCGCTTTAAGCCCTGCATTTAACGCGGCAAGGGTGCGAAGGTTTACGGTCTGGTCGGTCTCGCCGAAATACTGCCTTCTCTCACTATGACCGATAACAACATACTCTACACCGCATTCTTTAAGCATATCTGCGCTGATTTCGCCGGTGTAAGCGCCGGATGCCTTGAAGTGAACATTCTCGGCACCGATTTTGATATTTGAACCTTTTGTCGCCTGAACAGCGGCGGAAATATCAACGAAAGGCACGCATAAAACGACATCGCAACCTGCGTCCTTAACGAGCGGTTTCATTTCATTTATAAGAGCCGTCGCCTCCGAAGGGGTTTTGTTCATCTTCCAGTTGCC
>DEWC01000004.1 GCA_002363095.1 Ruminococcaceae bacterium UBA3220
GGGTGCATATTTGTTTATTTATTGTTTGCTTTGATTTGAGAGTTTATAAGAAAGTGTCATTAAACTGTCCGAAAAATGGACGGCTTCAACCGAAACACCGGGGTGATTAAGGGCAATATCATAGTGACTGAAATTCCAAAACGCTTTAATTCCCAGTTTAATAAGCTGTTCGGTAATCGCCGAAGCCGAGGACTTGGGAATACACAAAACGGCAACCTCGGGTTTGTTCTCGCGGCAGAATTCATCAACCGCGGAAATATTTCTTATCGGGATATCCTTTACCGTTTGCCCTACGAGCGACTCTTTTTTATCAAAAAGACCGATAAGACGGAAACCGAGCGACGGGAAGTTGACATGCTGGGTAACGGCACGCCCTAAATTGCCAACGCCGATAATAATAACATTTTTTGGGGATTTCAGCCCCAAAATAGAGCCTATTTCGCTTTGTAAGAGTTCAACATTATATCCGTAACCCTGTTGACCGAATTCACCGAAACAGTTAAAATCCTGCCTTATCTGGCTGGCGGTAAGCCCCATTCGTTTGCTGAGCTCGGCAGACGAAATTTTGGAAACGCCCTTTGATTTCAACTCACCCAAAAAGCGGTAATATCTCGGCAATCTTCTTATAACAGAGTTGGAAATCTCTCTATTTCTCATCATTTCCACCTCAAAAAGATTTTCGACTTGTTTACTTTTTTAACAAAGAATATATTAGTCTTTTTTTATTCAAAAGTCAAGCAATATTTCTTGACAAAATCCAAAAAAATGGTAAAACGATAGTATCAATATAATTGGAGAGTAATTAAATGAAAAAGTCTGTATGTCTTATCTGCGGTTACACCTATGAGGGAGAAGAGGCTACGGCAGAGTGCCCCATTTGTCATGCCCCCGCATCAAAGTTTTCCGAGCAGTCGGGCGATATGACCTGGGCTGCCGAACATGTGGTAGGCATTGCCAAGGGTGTTGACCCGAGAATAGTTGAGGGTCTTCACGAAAACTTTAACGGCGAATGCTCCGAGGTTGGTATGCATCTCGCCATGGCTCGCGTAGCTCATAGAGAGGGCTATCCCGAAATCGGTCTTTACTGGGAAAAAGCCGCCTATGAAGAGGTGGAGCATGCCGCTAAATTTGCCGAGATGTTAGGCGAAGTAGTAAGCGACAGCACCAAGGAAAACTTAAAGGTTCGCGTTGATGCCGAAAACGGCGCCACCATGGGCAAAACCGAACTCGCAAAGCTTGCTAAGGAGCTCGGACTTGACGCCATCCATGATACCGTTCATGAAATGGCACGCGATGAAGCACGGCATGGAAAGGCATTTGAGGGACTTCTCAATCGCTATTTCAAATAAGCGAAAAAACCGCATAAATAAAGGGTTTTAAGGACATCTGCCGTTTTGGTAGGTGTCCTTTGCTTTTGTGTGTAAACACCACAATTACTCATTTTATTAGTTATTTTAATTGAAAAATATGTCGCATTATGATAGAATACATTTTAGAATACTGCCTTATGTTATCCATTTTGAAAGGAAAACTGTTATGTCATTTGAGGAAGAATTAAGAAAGAAAACCAAAACTATGGAAGATTTTTTAAAAGAAGAAAAAGACAAAGTCGCAGATTGCGCAAAACGGGTTGCCAAAGAATTTAAAAAGAGTTGCGAGTTTCAAGCCGAAAAAGGTAATTGCTCGTTTTGTGACTATGCTAAAACATCAACTACGTCGTATGTTGGCATATCATCTTATAAAGAAGATATTAATTGGCTTACTTTGCATTTTAGCAATAAAAAAACGATTAGCACAACCGATGGCGGATTGAGAATATTTGACCTAAAATTTTCCGACTTCTTTTTAGGCGAGCTGTCCAAAAACCTGAAAAGCATCGGCTTTGTTAATGCCACTATAATTCCAGAATCAGCATATCTTACTAAATCCGTGAATGAAAAAAATTATTTTAAGTCTTTTATCAAAGGATTTGAAGTGAGAGAATATCATAATATTAACGTTGCTTCTGTAACGGTTTACAAAATTTGTACGAATTGGTAATACGTTTCGTTGGTTTAATGCCTTAAAATGATAAGCACCTTTCAGAACAAGCCGTTTCTTTTCCGATATGCGATTAGTTTCTTCATTCCACAAGGTGATTTTGTCATTTCTGCAAACAATACTTTTGCTATATAAAAAGGTATATACTTGCCCACAAGTCTTTTTTGACTTTGTGTTTTTTTAGTGTGTTATTTTTTCAAGAAACGCATAAATAAAGGGAATAATAGGCATTTTTCGCGATGATGCACGGCATGGCAAAGCGTTCAAGGGACTCTTGGACAGGTATTTTAAATAATATAAAACTTGTGCCGAAGGCACATATCGAATACGCGAAGCGTATATATCGAATGCACCCTTTGGTGCATATATCGAAAATGTGGAGCGTTTATATCGACGGCGGTGAGGAAATCCTCACCGCCGATTTCATTCTTTTCTGTTGCAAAATATGTCGTAATATGATAAAATACCTTTCGGAATAAGGTGTGCTTTAACGGTAGGCGGTTTAATCTTGCCCTCGGAAACGGGGGTGGAGCCCATGTACATAACTAATCAGGACATGTTCCAGTTTAGTATTGTTATAATTTCGGTTATAACCCTTGTATTAACGGTAATAAAAAAGAAATAACCGCCTTTCCCGACCAAAGTTAAGGCGATTAATTCTTTAATCTCATATTTTGGAGGGCAAAACCGTCTATACGGCATACCTTATTTCCACCCTTATTATATAACCTATTTCGGAAATTGTCAAGAGTTCTTATCAAAAGTGATTTGAAAAGGCATTGTTTTTCACTCATATCTTTTTTGATTTGTGTGCTGTTTTGTGTGTTATTTTCACATAAACTGCATAATAAAAGAAAAAACAGGCGTTTTTCGTGATGAAGCACGGCACGGCAAGGCATTTAAGGGACTTCTTGACAGGTATTTCAAATAAACCGCTTAAACTGAAAACTTTCACCCGACGCATCTGCGCCGGGTGATTTTTTGTTATATAAAAAAGGCTTTTTATCCCTCAATAAATTCGATGATATCTTTGTTTACCTCATCCATTGATATATCATTTAAAATCTCGTGGCGGGCGTTTTTATACAACTTCATTTTCACCGGAACACCGGCGTCTTTCAGCATATTATATACCGTTTCAACCCCTTTTCCGTAATCGCCTACCGGGTCCTCGGCGCCTGAAATCAGCAAAACGGGTTTGCTCTTGTTCATCGAGTTTGCCCAGGCTTTTTTGTTTGAAAGGCGGTTAAGCATAACAAGGTCCCGGTTTGCGGAAAGCGTAAACTTGAAATTGCAATAGGGTTCGTCGTTGGTTTTATGCCTTTCTTCGGGAATAGATGATATCCAGGATTTCGGGTCGTTTTCATCGGCAAAGCGCTCGTTGTATGAGCCGAAACCGATTTTATCAAGCAAGGCGGAATAATTCTTTTTGCCTTTAAAGAATTCAAGGCATTTTATAATACATAAGCCGATTCCCGAAATGGGATTGGGACCGCCGGTTCCCATTATTATCAGTTTATCCTGCAAATCATACTGCGCGGCGGTAAGTCGTACGATAAATGAGCCCATACTGTGTCCCATAAGGAAATAGGGGAGGTTTTTTGAAAACTTTTCTCTGACCGCCGTGCCGAATATTGCGACATCGTCAACAACACGCTTGTAACCGTCCTTCGGGGCGAAAAATCCGAGTTCGCTTTGATCTCTTGCGGTTCTGCCGTGCCCTAAGTGGTCATGTCCGCAAACGATATATCCGTTTTCCGCCATAAAGGTCATAAAGCGGTCATACCGCCCTATAAACTCTGTCATCCCGTGGACAACCTGAAAGATACCCTTCGGCTCGCAATCGGGGATATATAAAATACCTGCAAGGTCATGCTCTTTATCACTCGATTTGACCCGGAATTCTTCTTTTTTTATTTCCATTTTTATTAACTCCTTTAATATGCCTTTTCGATAATTATCTGTTTTCGTAAATGGTTTTCATAACCTTTTTTTCGTTATACAAACTGAGAATTACAGCGCCGAGCAGACAGAAGCACACTGCAACGATTGCGACAATCGAAAGCCCCTTTGCCGAAGCGGTTATATCGTTCGAATTTGTGTTCTGGGTGGTGCCTATAATTGCAAGAGATGTGAAAACGAGCATAGCGATAGACTGACCCCATTTCATGGCGAAGGTTCTGGCGGCAAAGAACATACCTTCACGCTTTTCACCGGTTACGATACCGTCAGCCTCGGCAACATCGGCAACAATAGCCTGCGGTATAATGCCGAGAAGCGCCATCGGGAAGGCGGCGACAACGCAAATTGTAACGCCGTATACAAGCCCGTTCAGCGGCACAAAGCGTATCATAGCGGTTATGATATATGCGACAGCGAGTCCGCAAAACCCGAAAATCGTTAGTTTTTTCTTGCCGAATTTTCTTACAAATCCCGAAACAAACGGATAGAACATTGCCGAAAGGACCGTCATACCGCCCATAAATATCATGGTGTAGCCTTCGTCAAGTTTCATTGAAACCTTTACAAAGAAGGGAAGACCGGTCTGGAAAAGCGTCAGCCCGATCCAGTACATAATATCTGAACTTACAAATACCCTGAAATCACGGTTTTTAAAGGTAGAGGCGAGCGATTTGAACATATTGGCGTTTGAGGGCTTTGCGTCAATATAATCCTTTTCTCTAATAAGAAATGTCGGAAGGAGCATGGCGACGCAGGCAATTACCGCAAGTACAATAAAGCATACCCTGTAACTCCACGAATATCCGACGGCATTTCTGAGCATACCCGAAAAAATGAATGGTGTATAGGCAAGAAGGGTGCCTGCAAAGAAGGTGAGTGAAATGGCGGTTGAAATGAACATTCTATCGTCCTGGGTCTTACCGAATTCCGAAATCAGGGCATTGTAAGGCGTGCAGTACATTGTCATAAACAAATAGAAAAGCACGATAAATACCGATACCCAGGCAATATTTATTCCGCTTATCTTATTGACCGGCGCGCAAAACAGCAAAACCGTTATAGCCGAAAGAGGAATTGCCGCCCACTGCATAAACGGAATACGGCGTCCTCTTTTATTCTTGCTTCGGTCGCTTAAATTGGCGATAAGCGGGTCGGTAACGGCGTCAAAAATACGGCTTAGGGCTGTTATGAGCCCTAAAACGGTCAGAAAGCCGAAAACAACAAGCCCCGGTGTTATAAACTGTGTGGCTCCCGCTTTAATATCACCCTTTGTAGGAAGGTAGAAAGTAACAAGCCATGCGTTGATAATACCGCTTAATGTTGACCATCCGAGTTGCCCTACGGCAAAGATAATCATTTTGCTTTTTGACAGTCTTTTTGTGTTCATACCGGCTTTAATACTGCTCTCACAGTATTATCCTCCTTTGTATATATGATTATTGTTTGACATTCACTTAAATCAGGATTTAAGTGAAGACAGTATTATTTCGATAAGCGTTTTAACTTCCAAAGCGTTATCACATACTTTATCCTGCCTTGTTATGCCGTCCTCAATGGCAAGTTTTTTGCAAAGAGAGAGAAGCGAATGCGTGGTTGTATAATAAAAGAGTTCGATGTTTTTGCACCGTGAAACGGTGCCGTCGGCAATGCCCTCGTTGTAAGCGTCCGAGAACAGAGCCTTGAATCGGTCTAAACCGTCGGCATATCTTTCAAGGTCGATGTTTCCTTCATTGATACAGAATGCATCAAACTCGTTAAGAAAACGGTAAAGGGCGGGCTTATTTATAAAAACATCAAGATAAACCCCGTAAAAACGGCTTATCTTTTCGTATCCGCAGCAGGCGTCAAGAATGTTTGAAAACTCCTTCTCGACCTTTTCTTCAAGTTTTATCGCGCATTCCACTATAAGCTCTGAACGCTTTGAAAAATAGCGGTATACGGTTGCTTCGCCTATCCCCGAGGCGCAGGCGATATCCTTTATGGTTACCGCCGGAATCGAGTGTTCAAGAAACAGCGAGCAGGCGCTTTCAATCACAAAATTTCGTTTTGCGTCTTTTATTGTCAATTATTACACTCACCCTTAAAATGATAGATAAACAATATTTTTGATAGATTGTCTATCATTATATTAACATAGTTAACTGTTTTTGTCAATAATTTCCAAAATTTTCTTTTAAAAAGAGAAAAGATTCCGTTTTAGGCACGAAATCTTTTCTGAAAAATATTTTTAATAAATGGGTTGTTTTAATTCTGCTGTACCGATATGGAAACGGGGGTGTATCCGGTATTTGATATTACCCTTTTAATAGATTCTTCGTTTACCGGGATATCGGTTACAAATGATGCCTCGGAGCGTTTTCGGGACGCCTTCACCTTTTTTGCGCCCGGGAATGCATTTCTCAAGGCGTCGCAGATATGCGCTTCGCACATTCCACACATCATACCGTCAATTTTTACAGTTACTTTAAGCATAATTATCATCCTTTATTCTGCGTTTTTAAGCGCTTCAACCATATTTATTTTCCTGTTTTTGCGCGAAACCATCCAGCCGACAAGAAGCGAAACACCGAAGGTAAGAAGTATGGAAACGGTGTAGGTGATAGGCCCGAGCATCAACTTCATTTCATATTCCTTCGCAAGCGCCGACAACATCCAACTGAGTGTTAAAAGACCTGCCGGAAGTCCCAATATGACCCCTATCACCGTGAGCCACAGATTTTGGGTAATCAAAAGCCGTGAGATTTTTTTGTTTCGAAATCCGAGCACTTTAAGGGTGGCGAGTTCACGGGAGCGTTCAATGTAACTCATAATGCCGAGGTTATAAAGTACCACTATTCCGAGAATTACGGCGGCGACGATAAGGATTATTACCATACCGTCCATTATGGCGATAAAACTTGAAAAACTGTCAATCAGTTGATTTTTATCCTGTTTGCCTGTAATTATTTCCGAACCCGGGATTTCGCTTGATTTTTTATCGGTGTACAATGCCGAAACAGAGTATTTTATACCGAGTTTTTGGGCATATGTATCGGTTGCGGTAACGCTTTCGGTCATAATCGAACGGTTATATCCTATTACCTTTGCTTTGTATGTTTTATTGCTTCCGTAGGGGGAGAACTCAATATAATCGCCGATTTTTGCCCTGTTAGCAAGCCTTAGACAGAGATACACGCCGTCATCACGCAAACTTATCGGCTTGTTGTTTTTGTCGATAACATCAAATTTGCCCTTATCGTTGTGAACAATATTAAGGGCTACCGTATCACCGTACAGGCTTATCCCTAAGTAGCTTTCCCAATCGGCGTCAAGTTCTTTTATGAGTCCGCTTGCCTTTTCGGGCGAGGTGTTTTCAGCCAAATTAACTTTGGTCGTATAGTGGGATATGCCGTTATCGAGAAGGTCAAGAAATCCGGACATTGTATCCCTCATTCCGAGACCGCCGACCATAAGAACCATACATCCGACAATGCCTATAAGCGTCATTGCAAAACGGCTTTTATGTCTTTGGAGGTCGCGGATGTTCCACTTGGTAGAAAAACTCATCTTTTCGGAAAACGGAATTTTTTCGATAACCGATTTTTTCATTTTTTTCGGAGAATAAGGACGAAGGGCGTCTGAAACGGTTCCTTTGAGTTGAGCCCTAACCGAAAGAAAACTAATAAGGGCGAGAAGCAATACCGTAAGGATGATAATCGGATAGCAAAACGCGGGAGTGGCAGCGGTCCAGTCTGGCATATCGAAATATGTGCCCATCATTCCGTTTTCGCTCATAACCGCTTTGCAGACGAAATATCCGAGCACTGAGCCGAGTGCGGCGCCGACAATTCCTATAAACAAACCGTAGAACGAATAGTGCAAAAGTATAGTACGGTTCTTAAACCCGAGCGCCTTTAATATTCCGATTTGAGTTTTTTCGTTGGTGGCGATACGGTGCATTGTCGTAACCATTGTAAGTATCGCAATAGCAAGGAACAGCACCGGCAATATTGAACCCATCGCTTTGCCCTCGGTTGCTTCTCCCATAGCCTCTTTGTAGACGGTGTGCTCGTCTTTGGAGACTAACATTAGAGTCTTTCCGAGCATTTTTTTAACCGTCTTTTCGAGTTTGGTTTTTTCGAGGTCCGATAGTATGTTTATCTGACAAAATGACTCGTCTGCCGCCTTACTGAGCATTTGGTCGGTAAGTATCGATTTTGCTTTACCTGTCGCGACATCTTCGGGTAAACCTCCTTTTTGCAATTCGGAAGATAGATTTATTAAAACCTTTTCTTTTATTATTGTTTTCAACTTTTTCGGGGAAATATATGCATATCCGAAGGTGTTGTAGTCGGGCATAACCTGATTGCTGTCGGCAAGGCAAATCATATGCTCGCCTGCCTTAATAAGTCCTGCGACCTTTCCGTTTATTTCCATACCCTGAAATTCGAGGGTAAGGGTATCGCCTATCAAAATACCGTTAGTGTCGGCGAACTTGTCCGAAAGCCAGATGCCGTCGCCGTTTTTGTCGTATTGTTCACCTTTTATCAGGGTGAATGTAGAAACAGTGTAGTTTTCCGAAACATCGAGCGCAAGCGATTTTTTGTCCTTGCCCTTGATATCAAGATTGACCGATAAAAACCTTGTGGCGGCGTCAACTCCGTCAATCGAGGCGATTCTTCGAAGGTCATCCTCCGTAAATCCAGTTTCGCAATAAAGGCGGTAGTCGGCGTATTTTGTTTCATCAAAAAAACGGGTTGTGTCGTATTCAATAGTTTTCCATTCCATATTGAATCCGAGAAAAATACCTATTCCGAGAGTCATCATTATTATCATCGAAATAAACTGTGCTTTGTAGTTCCAAGCGGTACGAATTAGTTTTTTAAAAAGCATTACCAATCCACCTCGTCTGCCGAAAGCGGATTTTTCTGCTCGTCGATCGAACGGATTTTTCCGTTTTTAACCCGAACTACAATATCCGCCATTTTAGCGATGTTCTGATTGTGGGTAACTATAACAATTGTTTTTCCGTAGTTTTTCGCCATATCGAGCAGTAGTTTCAGCACCATAACGCCCGTTTCGGAATCAAGCGCCCCGGTAGGCTCGTCGCAAAGCAGAATTTTCGGGTTTTTACAAAGCGCGCGCGCAATTGATATTCTTTGCTGTTCGCCGCCCGAAAGCTCGGCGGGGAAGTTAGACGAATGGTCAAGTAACCCCACCTTTTCTATCATATCTTCGGCGTCGAGCGCATTCTTCGAAATTTCCGAAACAAGTTTCACATTTTCGAGAACCGTAAGCGTCGGAATAAGGTTGTAAAACTGAAAAACAAAACCTACGGTTGAGGCTCGGTAATCGGCAAGTTCATCATCGGTAAGTTTCGATATATCCGAACCCGAAACGGTTATTTTCCCCTCGCTCGGGCTGTCAAGACCGCCCAAAAGGTTAAGAAGCGTGCTTTTGCCTGCGCCCGAAGGACCGAGGATAACGACAAATTTTCCGTTTTCGAGCGTAAAGCTTACATTATCGAGCGCCCTTAATTCGTGGTCGCCGCTTTTGTAGATTTTAGATACATTTTTGAATTCAACAATAGACATATTTTTCCTCCGATTAATCTGTAAGTCGA
>DEWC01000104.1:0-5581 GCA_002363095.1 Ruminococcaceae bacterium UBA3220
GTGTCGTACGATATCTAATATTTATCACAATTATATAAAACAAAATTTTACATTGTAAGTCACGAAATACGGGCACAACTTATTTTTATATTAAAATCTTTGCGGTGTTTATGCAAAAAGAAAACGCCCGAGAGGGCGAGAATAATGATGTCGGCGCAAAGTGCCTAATGTTGTATCGGCTTTGCCGAAATGATGTTGTTCGCTAACGCTCACAATGATGTGATGTTTGCCGCCTTTTAAATGTGCCGAAGGCACACATCATTAGCGTAAGCGACATCATTACCGAAGGTAACATCATTTGCCCGAAAGGGCAAACATCATTCAAAAATGCCCCTTTCGTCCGATAGACAAAAGAGGCGTTTTTGATGGCTGGGGAATAGGGATTCGAACCCCAACAAACAGAGTCAGAGTCTGTCGTGCTACCGTTACACAATTCCCCAATATGTCAGCGAGTAATATTATATATCAAAAGGCAAAATATGTCAAGTTTTATTTCATTTATTCGCCGTGTTTTCAGAAAAAATTATTAACAATATTGTAACAATTCATATGTAAAAATCGCTCTGTTCCATATATAAAATACCCTCGGCAAGGACTATATTTCGTCCTTATCGAGGGTGGAATTCAACCGCGCAATTTTATCACAAGCTTACAAAGCAGGTTAAAATCACATAGGCTACATATACAGTGAGAAGACATATTCCCTGCGCCCTTGAAAACTTTTTTCTTATAAGCGCGGGAACAAGAGCAATCAACCCGACAAAAAGGCATGCCGGAAGGTCTATATACATCGACATACGGGAAATCGGTAACGATTTTCCCGCAACCAGCGCGGATATCGGCATGATAAGGGTAAGGTCCATTATGTTAGCGCCGATAATATTACCCACCGACAATTCAGACTGTTTCTTTGAAATTGCGGTTACGGTTGTTATCAGTTCCGGAAGTGATGTTCCGATGGCTACCATCGTTACGCCGATAATTCTTTCGGGAACGCTTAAAAGTCTTGCTATTTCGCTGCCCTCATCTACAAGAAGGCGTGCGCCGATAACGATGCCGGCGGCGCCGAAAACAAATTTGGCGATATTTAATAAAACGGTTTTTCTCGCAGTAAGATTTTCCTCTGCTTTTTCGGCTTTGCCTGAAACGACCGCCTTTTTCGCGCTGAGATAATTTTCAACAAAGAAAACGCCGAAAATCAAAAGCAAAAGACAGGAAAAGTATATGCTGACCTCACCCAAAAATCCGCAACCCACTATTATCGCCGCCGCAGAAAGCATAAGAATCGATTTAAGCATATAGTCTTTTCGTTTTATAATACTCGGTATACAAATAAGAGAAATAGCCATAATAAGTCCGATGTTGGCGGTAACGCTTCCTACGGCGTTACCGATTGACATATCAACCTTGCCCTGTGCCGCCGCCATTACCGAAACAAGCATTTCGGGCAGGGTTGTAGCAAGACTGACAACGGTGGCGCCGATAATAAGTTTCGGAATTCCGCTTACCTCGGCAATCCATGACGCCGCGTCAACGAAATAGTCCCCGCCTTTTACTACAAGGAATATTCCCAAAATAAAAAGAACAACCGTTATAATCACCGATAAAGACATATTTTTTCACCTTATCCTAACATAATAAAACGGGCATAACCGAAGTCATACCCGAATAAAGCGCAGTTGCCCCACAGTATGACTTTAAGTTATACAATGAGTCTCGCAAATTAAAACAAGCCAGGTCAAAATCGACCGAGGTTGTTGACTTGCCACACAAAATGTGCCTGCTACTCCCTCAAATTTCATTTTAAATTATATTATCATACAACCGATTTAATGTCAAACGCTTTTTTTAAATTGATTGTACTTAAGTATTGCAACCTGCGTTTTTGCATCGGGTATTTCACCGCGCATCACCATGTCGACTGCCTTTTCGAGCGGAATTCTTTCGACATTCAAGAATTCGTCATGGTCAAGATGCTGACTGCCGAAGGTAAGCCCCTTTGCAGCGAAAATCCAGATTATCTCACCGCAATAGCCCGGCGAAGGATAAAGTTTTCCGAGCGAAAAGAAGTCTTTTGCGACAGCGCCCGTTTCCTCTTTTAACTCCCTCTTTCCGCAGACTATCGGTTTTTCCTCCACGCTGTCGCGTTTACCGGCAGGGATTTCAAGAACCACTTTCTTATAAGGATATCTGAACTGCTTAACCATAAGGATATTTCCGTCGTCGTCTTCGGCAATGACAGCCACTCCGCCTTTATGCCTTACCACTTCCCTTTTTGCCTTTTCTCCGTTCGGCAAAAGGGCGGTATCAACCACTAAGTCAATAACTTTTCCCTTATATATTGTGTTGCTTTCAAGTGTTTTTTCATCTAAAATCATTAAAACGCCTTCCCTGTAATATAATGTATAAATATAAAAATATTAAAACGGGTGATAACAATGACGAGGATATTTTTACCGATAAACTTAGAGCAAATTGCTCTCAACGAAAAAATCAATCTATTATGTAAAAAATACACTTTTTTAAAGAAAAAGTCAATAGGAAAAAGCGTACTCGGTAAGGATATTTTCGCATTGCACCTCGGCAATCCCCGCGGATGCTCTTTATATGCCGCCGCCTTTCACGGAAGCGAACATATAACAACAAACATAATTATGATGTGGCTTGAAGATATCTGCATCGCTTTGAGCCAAAACTCATCCGTCGGCAAAATCGACATTGCAAGAGCATTGTTCTCAAAAGGCATAGTAATCGTCCCGCGCGTCAATCCCGACGGCTCCGATATTTCAATAAAAGGGGCAACGGCCTGCGACAAAAAGGCTCGCGATATTGCGCGGATGACAAACGGACATTTCGAAACGTATAACGCCAACTTCCGCGGTGTCGATATTAATCATAATTTTGACGCAGGTTGGAAAGAATTACATAATAAAGAGAAAAAGGCGGGAATTCTCGGTCCGGCGCCCGGCAGGTTCGGCGGTTATTCGCCTGAAAGCGAACCCGAAACAAAAGCGATATGCGACCTATGCCGAAACAGCGATATAAGACAGGCGTTTGCCCTGCATTCACAGGGTCGTGTTATCTACTGGTCATTTGGAAAGCATCTGCCCGAAAGGTCGCGAAAAATCGCAGAATTGTTATCAAGTGAATCGGGATACGCTCTCGACTACCCGATATCATTGGCTGACGGAGGCGGATTTAAGGATTGGTTTATTGAAAAATTTGACCGCCCGGGATTTACGATAGAAATCGGAAAGGGTAAAAATCCGCTCCCGATTGAGACGGCGCAAGAATTGTACGATGAGGTAAAAAGTATGCTGACTCTTTCGGTAATTCTTTAAAGCAACTTTAGGTTATTGTAAAAAAAGCAACTTCGGGTTTATTGACATATTCCCATATTTCCCCTACAATTTAGAAAGTGTAAACTGTCAGGCGACATAAATACTTTTATAAAGGATGAACAATATGTGTGGAATAGTAGGCTTTACCGGAAAATCTGCCGCAGCGCCTTTTCTTTTGGAGGGACTGCATAAGCTTGAATATCGCGGTTATGATTCAGCAGGTATTTCGGTGATTGAGAATTCGGTTATTAACACCGAAAAGACGGTGGGACGGATAAAAGCACTTTCAGAACAAACAAACGCCGGCGCTTTGACGCCCGGATTTGTCGGTGTTGGACATACAAGATGGGCGACCCACGGCGCACCGTCTATTGAAAACGCGCATCCTCATTTAAGCGGTAAGCGTAAATTTGCTGTTGTTCATAACGGGATAATAGAAAACTATGCCATTCTTCGCGAACAACTTATCGGTGAAGGGGTTAAGTTTGTAAGCGAGACCGATACTGAGGTTGTACCTCACCTACTGGAAAAATACTATGACGGCGATCTTATAAAGGCGGTCAGCAAGGTTGTCAATTTGCTTGAAGGCTCCTTTGCTCTCGGCATAATTTGCACAGATTTTCCCGACACTCTTGTTGCCGCAAGGCGTTTTAGTCCTCTTATAATCGGAATTTCGGAAAATGCAAACATCATCGCCTCCGATGTTACGGCAATAGCCTCGGTTACAAAAGATATTATTTATCTTGACGATAATGAGATTGCTGTATTAACGCCCGAAAAGGCGGAAGTCTTTGACCTTTCCGGCAATAAAATTTCAAAGGATTTGTCCAAGATCACATGGGATGTTTCAGCGGCTGAAAAAGGCGGTTTCGAATACTTTATGATGAAGGAAATTCACGAACAGCCCCATGCTGTAAAGCAAACCCTTTCGGGAAGAATTAAAAACGGTGAGGTTGTATTTGAAGACTTCAGCCTTACAACCGAAAAATTAAAGTCAATAAACCGTATCGTTATTATCGCCTGCGGTTCCGCCTATCACGCGGGAATTGTAGGAAAATATGTAATAGAAGAAATGGTTCGCATTCCCTGCGAGGTCGACCTTGCAAGCGAATCAAGATACAGAAAGCCCATTATAAATGACAAAACTCTCACTATTGTGATAAGTCAATCGGGCGAAACGGCAGATACCCTTGCGGCACTCAGAGAGGCAAAGCGTTTAGGTTCTCACACCGTTTCGGTTGTAAATGTTGTCGGAAGTTCCATAGCCAAGGCATCTGATGATTGTATCTATACATGGGCAGGTCCCGAGATAGCGGTTGCAACAACAAAGGGATATTCAACGCAGATTGCGGTAATGTATCTTTTTGCGGCTTGGTTGGCTAAACACTTAGGCACAAAGGACGATAAATATATTGCGGATTTCTTGTCCGAAGTCAAGGCGCTTCCTCAAAAAATAGAAGAAATATTATCACTCGAGGGACTGCTGAAAGAAATGGCAAAGCGCTCGGTTAATGATGAATCACTATTCTTTATAGGCAGAAATATCGACTATGCCGTTTCGCTTGAAGCCTCACTTAAACTCAAAGAGATATCGTATATTCATTCCGAAGCGTATGCGGCAGGCGAGCTGAAACACGGTACCATTTCTCTTATCGAGGAAAACCGTACCGTTTTTGCCCTCACCTGCTACAAGGCACTTGCGGACAAAATGCTGAGCAATATCAAAGAAGTATCGGCAAGAGGAGCGTATGTAATCACATGCGCTAATGAGGGAGACACCGATTTTGAAAAAGAATCCAATCAAATGATTTATGTGCCCCGTGTTCACGAATTGCTGGTTGCCTCAACAGAGGTTATCCCCTTCCAGATTTACGCGTACTATGTCGCCTACCATAAAGGCTGTGATATCGATAAGCCGAGAAATCTCGCAAAATCGGTTACTGTTGAATAAAAATAAAGCGGTGTCGAAGCATTGACGAAGGCACCGCTTTTCTTTTTTAAACCGTATTATTTCAATAAAATATTTTTAACCGAAAAAATATAAAAAAACGCTTGACAAACTCCCTTTAAACACTTATAATAAATAGGTCGCCGTAGCGAATACGGCTATATGGCTGTATAGCTCAGTTGGCTAGAGCATGCGGTTCATACCCGCAGTGTCATTGGTTCAAATCCAATTACAGCCACCATACGGCCCGGTGGTCAAGAGGCCTAAGACACCGCCCTTTCACGGCGGTAAC
>DEWC01000104.1:5643-11399 GCA_002363095.1 Ruminococcaceae bacterium UBA3220
ATCTCGTCCGGGTCACCACTTGAAACAGCGGGTACATTAAATAATGTATCCGCTGTTTTTTAAAACACATTGTTTACACCTTGCCGGTGTGGCGGAATGGCAGACGCGATAGACTCAAAATCTGTTGTCAGCAATGGCGTATCGGTTCAAGTCCGATCACCGGCACCAGAAAAGAGCACCCTTAGGGGTGCTCTTTTCAACGAAATCCGTCCTTGCGGACGGGATAAATCCTCACCTTGTTCGGATGAAATCGTTTCACGGTGAAATCCTCGCCTCGCTCAGGTTAATGGACGGATTTTATTTCACCGAAAGCATCGCTTTCGATTTCACCAAAGGCATATGCCTTTGATTTCACTCTTGTTAATCTTCTGTTTTTTGATATTCTCTAAAAGCTTAACTGAAAACTTATAACATAAAAACTCAAGCCGGCCCATAAGGGTCGGCTTTAAGTTTAATAGCTTAGATATTAAGCACCGAATTTTGAAACATTGAGTTTAATTCCGGGGCCCATTGTTGTAGCTATGGTGCAGGACTTAATATACTGTCCCTTAGTAGCAGCAGGTTTTGCCTTAACGATAGCGCCCATAAGAGCGTCAAAGTTTTCCTGAAGCTTTTCAGCGCCGAAGGAAACCTTACCGATCGGGCAGTGAATGATATTAGTCTTATCAAGACGGTACTCAATCTTACCTGCCTTAGCCTCGGTAACCGCTCTCGCAACATCGGGGGTTACGGTGCCTGCCTTCGGTGTCGGCATAAGTCCACGGGGACCTAAGACCTTACCCAAGCGGCCTACAACGCCCATCATATCGGGTGTTGCGATAACAACATCGAAATCGAGCCAGTTTTCATTCTGAATTTTGGCAACGAGTTCCTCTGCGCCTACATAATCGGAGCCTGCCTCCTTAGCGGCATCAGCCTTATCGCCCTTAGCAAGAACGAGGGTTCTTACCTTTTTACCGGTTCCGTTCGGAAGAACAACCGCGCCTCTGACCTGCTGGTCAGCGTGGCGGGAGTCAACGCCCAAACGAACATGAATTTCAACAGTTTCATCAAACTTAGCAGTGCCGGTTTTAACAGCAACGGCAACCGCTTCGTCAACATCGTAAAACTTACCTGTTTCAATAAGTTTTACGCCTTCGTTATATTTCTTTCCGTGTTTCATAGTTTACCTCCCAATAAGTGGTCAAATCGGAAATTTCCTCCCACAAGAGAGAATTAATCGACTACTTCTACGCCCATTGAACGCGCGGTTCCGGCAATCATACTCATGGCTGATTCGATGGAAGCGGCATTAAGGTCGGGCATTTTTGTTTCTGCAATCTTTTTGATTTGTTCTTTTGTTATTTTGGCAACCTTAGTTTTGTTAGGTGTGCCTGAAGCTGTTTCAATTCCGCATGCTTTTTTGATAAGAACGGCAGCAGGCGGAGTCTTTGTAATAAAAGTGAAAGAGTGGTCAGCATAAACGGTAATAACAACCGGAATAATAAGACCTGTGTCGTTCTTTGTTTTTTCATTGAACGCCTTGGTAAATTCCATAATGTTTACACCGTACTGACCGAGCGCGGGACCTACCGGGGGAGCAGGTGTTGCTTTGCCGGCAGGAATCTGCAATTTAATGTAACCTGTGATTTTTTGAGCCATATTTAGCACCTCCAAAATTCGTGGTAACCGTGTTTTTTGGAAAATAATCCAACACTTGGCGGAACGGTCATATTCCGTTCCTCCCACCGTGACATATAAGCGCTCACCTTACGACCGGTTAACCTAATCGAAAGAACCTATATGCCGGAGTTAATAAGCACATATAATGCGTATTAACAATTATTTTTCATCCAAAGAAATCTGGTTAAGTTCAAGCTCAACCGTTGTTCCGCGAAGCGCGTCAAGAGAAACGCTTGCGGTGTTGTTTGCGACATCGACGCTTTTAACCTTACCGGTGTAACCTTTAAGGGGTCCGTCGATAATCTTGACGAAATCATCCGGTTTATAGCCGACTTCGACGCTATGCTTTCCAACGCCTAAATTGGCTACCTCTTCGTCTGTCAGCGGAACCGGTTCGGAACCGGGTCCCACAAAGCCGGTACATCCGCGGATGTTACGGACTAAATACCAGCTGTCGTTAGTAACGATCATCTTAATAAGAACATAACTCGGGAAAAGCTTTCTTTCAATTTCTCGGGTTTTATCGTCCTTGATTTCGGTAACTGTCTCGGTAGGAACATTGATTTCCTGAATGAGATCCTGCATACCTCTGCTTTCAACCATAGTTCTGAGGTCGCTCGCGACCTTGTTTTCATAGCCGGAATAGGTATGCACAATATACCATTTTGCCTCTTGTTTGTCGGGCATTGTCCTTACCTCCGATTACTTAGTTTTAATTTTAAGAACGAGCTTAACTAAATTAGCAAGTCCCCAATCAAGCAACCAAATAAAGGCACCCAATATCAAACACATGGCAAGTACGATAATAGTGTTCTTAACTACATCGCTCATACCGGGCCAAACGATTTTCTTAACTTCGCTCTTATAATCGCGGAAGAAAAGACCGATTCTCTGCAATATTGTTTTCTTGCCCTTAGACTCGCTTACCTCAATATAGTCATCAATAAAGAGATAAGCAGTTGCGAAAACCGCAAAGGCACAAAGCAGAATGGCTATCACAAGAACATTCGGAGAATATGCCAAAGTGTCAACACTGGGGCGAGTTCCCGCCTTGTAGTCAACAAAAGCCGACATATCGACAAAATTCCACGGATTTGAAAGAGCTACAACCAGCATAAAGATGGCGTCGCCCAGCGCGACAAAAGGAACAACATAACGAAGACCCTTTTTTCTGTATGAGAAAATGCTCATTACAGCGCCTACCGTTGTAAGGATGAGGCAAAAAAGGATTTTCGAAGAGACAGCCATCTTGATAGCGTCCTTGGAAATAATGCCTTTTGTTTTTCCTCCGAATGCGAGAACGGTACCTACAAGGGTCTCGCTCTTACCTTGAAATGAAATTGTCGCGAAGTTCATAAAGAACAGAAGCAATGCGGCAAGTCCGCAAGCGATACAAAGAGCCTGACAAATTCTGTTTAATACTTTCATTTGCTGCCTCCTTATTTCGTTTCCTTATGCAAGGTGTGCTTTCTGCAGAACCTGCAATACTTGTTCATTTCAAGTCTGTCCGGATCGTTTTTCTTGTTTTTCATGGTGTTGTAGTTGCGTTGCTTACACTCAGTGCAAGCGAGGGTAATCTTTACTCTCATAACGGCACCTCCCGTTTTACGGAAATATTTTTTGCTTTGCCGACTGCTCGGCTAAAGTAAACGCCTCCCTCTGCAAACTCGCAAATATTCTACGCCACAGGCACCAAATATTGAGGCGCCCGGGAAAGCATCGCGCAAAATACGGCAAATCGACAAATGGGTTCTTTGTTTGCAAAAAAAAAGAACCTTTCAGAGGTAGTGCCATTATATCACAAGCAACGGTAAAGGTCAAGTGTTTTTTTCATTTTTATTGATTATTATTTATTATATAATATATACGCATATAATATATACGCGTACCAAAGAAACAAAACAGAGCCGTAAAGGTATTCCGCTTACATCAGATGCGGTTATTATATTTCTGTCCCCGATAACAAAAGTATTGCCGTTTTCTAAAACGCCTATCGAATACCTCACACCGCTGTCCTCGGCGGTGTTTTCTTTTTCCTTTACTTCTGTTTTCTTTACCGGTTCGAGCCACTTGTTCTCTAACTGTTCAAGCGTCGGCGCATAGTTCGGCAGTTTAGATTTTATCCATTCGTCGAATTTCTTTAATAATGTAAGCCCGCAAATTGTTAAATATATTGAATTACAATGATAAAAAAGTAAAATAAGCAATCCTAACGAGAGTCCAAACTTCGGGACATTTAAAGATTTATAATAAAATTGTCAAAAAAATACTTGACAAAACAAAAAAGGTCAGTTATAATGAAAATACGGAAATCGAACAAATGTTCGGCGGAGGTAAATTATGAGTACAAGTTACTTAATTCAATCAAGTATTGAAACAATGGCGGTAGGTTTGGTTATATTCGGATTATTTAATGAGGAAAAGGTCCTCGCTTTTGAAAATCGCATTTTCTCCGACTTCAGGCGCAAAAAACTCAAACTTGCAAAATCAAACTCCAAGGTTGACTGATAATATTTCATATTTAATATTGTTCATTTTTTATTCCTTTTTTTACGGTGCCGTATTTCTTGATAATTCGGCACCGTTTTTCTTTTTTCGACCGTTAAAATGTGAACAAATTGTAAAAGGTCAGAGAAAGTCAAAAAAATTTTCAAAAAAGGTATTGACTTTTGGAAAACATTGGATATAATATAACTTGTTGAATGACATATCCAACCAAATTCCGATGTAAAAAGGAGGAACTAAGATGGCTGACGAAAAGGACATTAACCCTCAAACAGAAACCCCTTCCCCTACTGAGGAAAAGAAGAAAAAGCCGAACAAAAAGGATTCGATTATCGAAAAACTCAACAAAGAGCTTGACGACAAAACCGATCTTTTAACCAGAACGGCGGCGGAATTCGATAACTTTAAAAAGCGTACCGAACGCGAGAAATCCTCAATTGCGGAATATGCCAAGTCTTCGGTTGTGAAAACGCTTTTGCCCATACTCGATAATATTGAAAGGGCAAGCGCTGCCGACAAGGAAAGTCCCGATTATATCAAGGGCATTGAGATGATTATAAAGCAATTCAGCGAACTTGCGGATAATTTAGGCATAACCGAAATCGGTTGCAAGGGTGAAAAATTCGACCCGAATTTTCATGACGCGGTTATGCATATCGAGGACGAAAACTTCGGCGAGAACGAAATTGCCGATGTTCTTCAAAAGGGTTACAAATTGGGCGACACCGTAATTCGCCCGGCAATGGTAAAGGTTGCAAATTAAAACTGTCAAAAATCAAATAATATATATGTAAAGGAGTAATCATTATGGGAAAAATTATTGGTATTGACCTTGGTACAACAAACTCTTGTGTTGCGGTTATGGAAGGCGGCGAGCCGGTTGTAATTGCAAACGCGGAGGGCTCAAGAACAACCCCGTCGGTTGTTGCATTTTCAAAAACAGGCGAAAGAATGGTGGGTCAGGTTGCCAAAAGACAGGCAATTACAAACCCCGAAAAGACAATCAGTTCAATAAAAAGAGAAATGGGAAGCGACCATAAAGTTTCTATTGACGGCAAGGATTATACTCCGCAGGAAATCTCGGCGATTATCCTTCAAAAACTTAAAGCGGACGCCGAAAGTTATCTCGGAACAACCGTTTCAGAAGCGGTAATTACCGTTCCCGCATATTTTACCGACGCGCAACGCCAGGCAACCAAGGACGCCGGCAAAATTGCGGGGCTTGAAGTTAAGAGAATCATTAACGAGCCTACCGCGGCTGCCCTCGCTTACAGTATCGACAAAGAGGACGACCAGAAGGTTATGGTTTATGACCTTGGCGGTGGCACATTCGATGTTTCGGTTATCGAGATGGGCGACGGTGTTCAAGAGGTTCTCGCAACCGCCGGCAACAACCGCTTAGGCGGCGATGACTTTGATAAGAGAATTATGGATTATATAGTTTCGACCTTCAAGGCTGAACAGGGCATCGACCTTTCGGGCGATAAAATGGCAATGCAGAGAGTCAAGGAAGCCGCCGAAAAGGCTAAAATTGACCTTTCGGGTATGACTACGGCAAACATCAATCTCCCCTTCATTACCGCTGACCA
>DEWC01000044.1 GCA_002363095.1 Ruminococcaceae bacterium UBA3220
ACCGGGAATTTCGGCAATATATTAGCGGCTTATTACGCAAAAAAGATTGGTGTTCCGATAGCTAAGCTGATATGCGCCTCTAACAAAAACTGCGTTTTAACCGATTTCTTTGAATCCGGCACATACAATCGCAACCGTGAATTCTATTTAACTACCTCGCCGTCTATGGACATTCTTATTTCAAGCAATCTTGAAAGGTTGTTATTCGAATTGACCGACGGTGATGATGCGTATGTTTCTTCGCTGATTAAAGATTTGACCGACGCCGGTGTTTACACTGTAAACGATGCCGTTAAGAGTAAAATGAACGAATACTTTTACGCTGCTTTTACTGATGATACAACGGTTGACAAAATCATTAAGTCGACCTTTGAAAAATACAACTATCTTATTGATACACATACAGCCGTTGCATTTGGCGCTTACAATAAGTATCTTTCTGAATCAAATGACGATAAGCCGGTCGTTATTGCTTCGACAGCGTCTCCGTATAAATTCTATAACAGCGTACTCAAAGCGCTCGGCAAGGAAGTGACCGGGGATAAGTTTGCCGATATTGATTTCTTGTCGGAATATACGGGCACAAAAATTCCCGCTCCGATTGCCGGACTTAAAAATGCTAAAATCAGGTTTACGGATGTTTACGGTAAGGACGAAATTTTTGACGCGGTCAGGAACGAACTTAACTTATAATTATGTATCCGGCTATTTGATGGCCGGATATTTTGGCTTAATCTCTCGCTCTGAAAGTGTCGCAGCAGGTTTCGCTTTGACAGCATGCGGTTGAGTTTCCGACTTCAATGCTTTCCGCCTTGCAGAGATTTTCGGGCGAATGATGAACGCAGTTTTTTACTGAGCACTTAACGCAACATTTTTCTTCGGTTTCAAACATTATTGTTTCTCCTTTCAACTAAGATTTAATTCTATTTTTTGCATTTATTCTATAATTATGCCTGTGAGGTGAAATTTTGAGACTTTTTGCTATTTCTGATTTACACTTACCGTTTGGTGCAAACAAACCGATGGATATTTTCGGCGGTTGGGATAATTATACCGAAAGGTTATATGAAAACTGGCAAAAAATCGTTGCTCCCGAGGATACAGTGGTAATCCCGGGTGATATTTCATGGACTTTGAGCTTAAATGACGCAATTCCCGATTTTGAATATATACATCGCCTTAACGGTGAAAAAATAATATTAAAAGGCAATCACGATTTTTGGTGGTCAACCGCTTCGAAAATCAATGAGTTTTTATCTGAAAACGGCTTTGATGATATAAGAATACTGCATAATAACGCCTATAAAGTTGGTAACCTTGTTGTTTGCGGCACTCGCGGTTGGGTCTACGACGGAACCTCGGAATTTGATGAAAAGGTCATTTTAAGAGAGGCGGGACGTTTAAGAACTTCTCTGAACGCCGGCTTAAAACTCGGTGATAATATTATTGTTTTTTTGCATTATCCTTTTGTTTACGGAGATTACTTGTGCGAGGAAATTTATAATATTCTGAAGGAGTATGCGGTAAAGGATGTATATTTTGGGCATATTCACGGTAACGGAAGGGACAAAATTATTTCCGAATACGACGGAATAAGACTTCATAATATTTCGAGCGACCTTTTATCGTTTACACCGAAAACGGTTCTCTGATAAATAAATTAAAAAAATACTGGAATTTTTATAGATTGTATGATATAATAATTTGAATTAGTTCGGAGGTTTAAAAAATGAGCTTAAAAGAAACAAAAAAACTTGAGACCAATAAGTACAGTCTTGAAATCACCGTTGACGGTGAAAAATTTCGCGAAGCTATAAAGGAAGCTTATAAGAAAAACGGCAAAAAAATCAATGTCCCGGGATTCAGAAAGGGAAAAGCACCTCTTCATATGGTAGAAACATATTACGGTGTGGAAGTCTTTTATGAGGACGCTCTCAACCTTTTGTATAGCGATTTGGTTGAGGACGCCATTAAGGAATCGGGACTTAAAACAATTGAGGATAAAATGGATTTTGAACTGGTTTCAATTTCCAAAGAAGACGGTGTGGATTTTAAAGTTACCGTTACCACATATCCCGAAATTGAGATTGGGAAATATAAGGGACTTAAAGCAACGAAACAAAAGGTTGAGGTTAAAGCTTCTGAGATTACTGCACAGTTAAAGCAGATGGCAGAGCGCAACTCAAGAATGATTTCGGTTGAGGACAGAGCCGCAAAGAAAGGCGATACCGTAGTAATTGATTACGAAGGCTTTGTTGACGGTAAGCCGTTTGACGGCGGTAAAGCCGAGGCGCAGTCTCTTGAACTCGGCTCCAATACCTTTATCCCGGGATTTGAAGACCAGATAATCGGCAAAAATATTGATGATAAATTTGATATAAATGTTAAATTTCCTGATGATTACGGCGCAAAAGAACTTGCCGGTAAGGACGCGATTTTTAAAATCGTCCTTCACGAAATAAAGGTTAAGGAATTGCCCGAAATTGATGATGAGTTTGCAAAGGATGTCAGCGAATTTGATACCCTCAAAGATTTAAAGGCCGATCTGAAAAAGAAAGCGTTACATACAAAAGAGCATGCTGCCGACGAAGCGCTTGAAAATGAATTGGTACAGCAAATTGTCGATAGCATTAAGGGCGAAATTCCCGAGGCAATGTTCGAAAATCGCCTTAATTCAAGCGTTGAGGAATTTGCTTACAGACTTCAGTCTCAGGGTATGAATCTTGACCTATATTTGAAGTATACCAACAGTTCTCTCGAGGACTTTAAGGAAACATTCCGTCCGCAGGCTGAAATGCAGGTTAAGTACCGTCTGGCCCTTGAAAAAATCGTTGAGCTCGAAAAAATTGAGGCCGATAAAGAGTCGATTGACAAACGGTATGAAGAACTTGCAAAGACTTACGGTGTTGAAATTGAACGGGTAAAGGAAATTATACCCGAGTCGGAAATTTCTAAGGATATCGCCGTAGGCAAGGCAATCGACTTTGTTAAAGAAAATGCGGTTATTACCGAGATAGACAAAAATGACGAAGCTGCCGAAAAGAAAACTGCTGCCAAAAAAACTTCGTCTGCCAAAGCTTCGGCTGCAAAAAAGCCTGCCGTAAAGAAAACAACAACTAAAAAAGCCGCGGATAAATAACGGTTTAGAATTTTAAAATTAAGTCAATATTATAAAAAGGGTCGAAATGAGGGGGATAACTTGTTTCGACCTATTATAAAAAGGAGTTTTTCTAATGGATATGAGTTTAGTACCTTATGTAATCGAACAAACAAGTCGCGGTGAGCGCTCTTATGACATTTTTTCAAGGCTTTTAAACGATCGGATTATTATGCTTAATGACCAGGTTGACAACGCTTCGGCGAGCGTAATTATCGCGCAAATGCTTTATCTTGAAGGTCAGGACCCCGATAAGGATATAAGTTTCTATATTAACAGTCCCGGAGGTTCCGTTACTGCGGGTATGGCTATTTATGACACAATGAATTACATTAAATGCGATGTCAGTACGATTTGTCTCGGTATGGCGGCAAGTATGGGCGCTTTTCTTTTGGCGGCAGGCGAAAAAGGTAAGAGGTATGCATTGCCTAACAGTGAGATTATGATTCATCAGCCGTTAGGTTCTACCGAAGGTCAGGCGTCGGATATTTTAATTCACGCCAATCACATTCAAAAAACCCGCAGTACACTTAATAAAATTCTTGCCGAAAGAACCGGCAAACCTCTTGAAGTCATCGAAAAAGATACCGACAGAGATAATTTTATGTCTGCTGCGGAAGCGGCGGAATACGGGCTGATTGATAAGGTTATTACTAAAAGATAAGGGAGTTTTCCGGTTTTGAAGAACGAAGACAAAGATATTTACTGTTCATTTTGCGGAAAGTCTCAGGATGAGGTTACGAGACTTATCGAAGGCCCTGATGTCTATATTTGCGACAGTTGTATAAATTATTGTAATTCTCTTCTTTATGAAGACGAACTTTCGGTCGACAAAAAGAAAAAAAAGAGTTTTGTTTTACCAAAGCCTTCTGAAATTAAGGCAAAGCTTGATGAATATGTAATAGGGCAGGACAGAGCAAAGAAAACTCTTTCGGTTGCCGTTTATAACCACTATAAGC
>DEWC01000050.1 GCA_002363095.1 Ruminococcaceae bacterium UBA3220
CTTCGGGTTATGAGCCCGACGAGCTACCAACTGCTCCACCCCGCGAAATATCATTGCCTTAATATTATATGCCAAAGATATTAAAAAGTCAACTACATTTTTATCTTTTTTTAATACAAGAGTTTAATAACTTTTTGAAAAGGAAATTTGACAGGAATTTTTTGTTGTTTTTTCTTGATAAAATGGAAAAAATATGGTAAAATACAGAAAACTTAAATATTTTTGAAGATACGGTTTGAAAAGTTGTTAGCTGAGTAGATTAAAAAGGAAATCCGGTTCGAATCCGGAGCAACCGCCATTACTGTGTTTGACGAAATCGAAATAGTATTATGCACAATTCCGTTTTGCATAATATTTATTTAATTTTCCTTATTTGTCATAAGTCAGATTACCTGCCGTATCTTAGATTAACACGACTTGGGCGTGAAGAGTGAAATCGGTATATTCGTATTTTTGCGGATTTTTGATCTACTCTTCGGCGCCTTTTTTTGTAGTAAAAGTATTTAAGTTAAAATCAATAAAAAGGAGAAATTCAAATGAAAAAACTCGTGGGACTGTTAATTGCGGTGATAATCGTTGCCGGTTGTTTTTCAATCGGAGCATATGCTGAGGAAAAGAGTGGAAATGTCTATTTTACCTTAAGTGACAGCACCGGAAAAATTATCTTTGCGCAGGAGAAGATTACCGTTGTCGACAAAAACAGCGATGGAAAGTTTAATGTTGATGAGGTTCTTTTTGCCGCCCATGAAGCCAAATACACCGGAGGTGCTGCTGCCGGCTATGCAAGTGCGGTAACTCAATACGGATTAGGTGCGACCAAAATATGGGGCGATACAAGCGGAAACTTCGGATATTGTGTTAACGACAAAATGTCGAACGGTTTATCCGATGAGGTTAAAGATGGAGATTATGTTAATGCCTACATTAATCAGAAAATGGAATTCGACCCGATAACCTATGAAATGGATGCTGATTGTTACAGCTTCTTTGATAAAAAGCACATTGACGCCACGCCGGGTCAAAATATTACCGTAACATTGACCACTATTCAATATGGTGCGGATTTTCAGCCTGTCAACATCCCGGCTGTCAATGCGACCGTTACTCTCAACGGCACAGAGACTCAATATAAAACCGATGCAAACGGCAAGGTTACCTTTGCGATTGATAATGAAGGTGAATATCTTGTAAGTGCAATCGGAGATGATCCGATGCTGGTTCCTCCGGTTTTGAAGGTTACAGTCAAGAGCGCTGAAACAACGGCGCAGGTAACATCATCAAATGTTTCAAAATCACCGAAAACGGGTGATACCACATTCGTTTTATTGACGATATTCGCGATTATCGGTTTATCAGGAATGATGATAACGGTTAAACAGTATGAAAAATAAACTGTTTGCGCTTTTCGGGGCGGCAATTTTCTTTGTTTGCTCACTGTCTTTTTCCGTGGCGGCGGAAGAGGCTTACAGTGAAAGTGCCACAACCCAAACATATTATTCCCTTGTTTCATATGCAAGAATGAAGAGGGGACAAAGTCCTTTATATGTTCTTGATAACAAGGGGAACGCGAACTGTAACACAGATACCGTTGGTGAGGTGAAAAACCTTGCCGACGGCATTCTTGCGTCTAAAAAAGCAAAAAATTCGGTAGAAAACTGGATAAATACCTCGCTTACTAAGAATTGCGCATCGGGTTCGGAATGGTATGTAATCGCCCTTTCGCAAAACGGAAAATATGATTTCAGCGCCTATCAAAACGCTCTTGTGAATTATCTTGAAAACAATATGCCCGGTCCCGTTCAAACGGCGCAAAAACTTGCGCTTGCGTTAATTGCAACCGGTAAGCGCGATGGCGTTGTGCAAAATATAGCCGACAGACCGATAACAAATACCGATTCAATAATGGCGTATGTCTATGGGCTGCATCTTTATAATAACGGTATAATCAGCAAAACAAATTCGGCAGACTCGATTAAATCGACGCTCCTTAACATGCAACGCTCTGACGGGGGCTGGGCTATTGCCGGGCAAAAGGGAGATGTTGATGTTACCGCCATGGTTTTGCAGGCGTTAGCTCCTTGCTGCAATGAAACGAGAATAAAACCGGCGGTTGACCGTGGTGTTGCTTTTCTGTCCTCTCGCCAAAATGCAAACGGGACCTTTTCAACATTAGGAAAAGAGAATTGCGAAAGCACCGTTCAGGTTATAACGGCGCTTTCGGATTTGAAAATTGACTGCAATACTGATGCGCGCTTTTCAAAAAACGGTAACACTCCGCTTGACGCGCTTAAACTGTTTCGCCTCTCCGGTGGCGGTTTTTCACATCTTATAAATGTCAATTCCGCTACCGCGACGGCAAATCATAAAACAACGACGACCGGTGCCGGTTCATCCGACGATACCAGCGCTCCGGATAAATCAAGCCAGACCGATTCTAAGGGAAAAGATAAGAATAACGCCTCATCAAGCGAGAAAGAGTTAAGTGAAGGCGGCGCAAATAGCGAGGCTTCGCAAAATACCGAAAACGGCAAAACGGCGAAGATTACTGCGAAAACGGCAGGCGAAAACAGGGTTAAATCCAAAAAAAAGCGAATCGGATATAAACCTGTTGTTATAATAATTTGTCTTATTGTTTCGGCCGGAACGGCTTTTTTATTGCGCTTAAAGAAAAAAGCAAATCTGAAAAATATGATTTTGCTTTTCGGTGTATTAGCAGGCTCGGTCCTCTTTATTATTTTCACAAATTTTGAAAGTGCGTCCGAACATAACAAGGTGCCGCTAAAAAACAATCCCGTAGGAACTGTTACGATTTCGATAAGGTGCGATAATATTGTCGGCAAATCCGATTCAAAGAATATACCGAAGGACGGATGTATTCTCGCGGATACCGAAATACAAATTGAAAAGGGCGAAACTGTTTACGATGTCCTTAACTACGCCGTAAAGCAAAAAGCCATTCATATGGAAAAAAAGGGCGACAACGGTTTTGTGTATGTTTCTGCCATTAATAATATTTACGAGTTTCAGTTCGGCGATATGTCGGGCTGGGTCTATCATGTAAACGGTGAATCGCCTTTTGTCGGATGCGGTAATTATAAGGTAAAGCCGGGCGATAAAATCGAATGGATGTATACACTCGATTTAGGTGTCGATACCGGAAACTCGTTTGA
>DEWC01000006.1 GCA_002363095.1 Ruminococcaceae bacterium UBA3220
ACACGCGCCGGCGTTAAATATAAGATTAAACTTCCGGCAAGCAAAAATAAGGATGATTGCCTTGTTCCGTATATCGGCAAAGAGGTTATAATGGGTATCCGTCCCGAGGATGTTCATGATGAGCCGGATCTTATTAAGGCAAATCCTGACGGTGTTGTTGAGGCAAATGTTGAGGTTACTGAACTTATGGGCGCCGAAACATATCTTTATATGAACAGTGAGGAGCAGTCGATCAATGCGCGAGTTGCTCCCGAATCTACCGCTAAGCCGGGCGATAAGATTACGATCGCTATCGAAACTGCGAAGATTCATCTGTTCGATAAAGACACAGAGATGACCATCACAAACTGATACATAGTGTTTTTTGTCCGCACTGCTTATGCAGTGCGGATTTTTTTATTGCAAAAACTTTGAAAAGATAGTATAATTACAATGTATAGATTTATGTTTTTGCCTAAATACTATATTTGGGTGAAAACAATGGAAAACGAAGAAAACAAGAATAACGAAACAGATGTTGAGGAAAAGGATTACGGCGTTACAAAGCTTAACGGAAAGCATAACATCTATTGCCTTACCATAATTGGCGAAATTGAAGGTCATAATATTTTACCGGAACAGAGTAAGACCACTAAATATGAGCATATTATTCCGCAAATAGTTGCAATAGAGCAAAGCCCGGAAATTGACGGACTTATAATCATTCTTAATACCGTAGGCGGTGATGTTGAGGCGGGTCTTGCAATTTCGGAACTGATTTCCGGAATGAAAAAGCCGACCGTTTCATTTGTCTTGGGCGGCGGTCATTCAATTGGTGTACCGCTTGCAGTTTCAGCTAAAAAATCCTTTATAGCGCCATCCGCAACTATGACAATTCATCCTGTTAGGATGACGGGGCTTGTAATAGGCGTTCCTCAAACTATGAATCATTTTTCGAAAATGCAGGACAGAATAAGTGATTTTGTTGTTCGCAATTCCAATATTTCACGCGAACGCTTTTATGAGCTTATGATGAATACAGGCGAGCTCGTTACCGATGTCGGCAGTACCCTTTGCGGTGAAGACGCCGTAAAAGAGGGGCTTATCGATGGGGTCGGAACATTAAATGTTATAATTGATGAGATAAATAATATGATTGAAACAAATATTCCGCCTCAGGGCGGAAGTTAGTAAGGAGCGTTACATAAATGGCTGCAAAACAGCGAAAACCCGTTGCAAAAGGTAAGAATAAAAATTCCAATAAAGAATTAATTGCTATTGTATTGTTTGCGCTGGCAATTTTCTTTTTGTCGGTTATAATAATTCCCGGAAAAAATTTCTGGACGGATATGCATAATTTCTTTCTGGGAGTTTTCGGTATCCCGGCTGTACTTTACCCGGTTTTGACGGGTTTCTTTGCAGTGGCTCTTGTTGCAAATAAAGAAAAGAAGCTGATGACAAAGGCGGTTGAACTGAGCGTGCTTTTATACTTTATCAGCACACTTTTCAGTGTTATTATATGTAAAGAAAACGCGCGAACTACATATGGAAATCAGCTTCTAAAAGCGTATGAACGCGGTATTAAATTCAGAGGCGGCGGTCTTTTCGGCGCAATTCTCGGTAATCCTCTTTGTCATCAGTTTGGTAAAATCGGTGCCATACTTACCCTCCTTCTCCTGATTTTTGTTACCGTTATGATTATTACCGAAACTAACTTGTTGTCCTTCCTGCGAAAGGTTTACACGCCCATTAAAGCGTCGGCAAACAGAGAAAAGGTACAAAAAGAAACCGTAGATGCACCCTCCGAAAATACTGAAAAGACAAACAAAAAAGGGCGCCTTCATATATTTAAGGGCTTCAATGTTGATATCCCCGTTGACGACGATACCGCCGAGCCCCGGATATCAGACCAAAATAACGAAGATCTTACCGAGCGTCAGTCCGAGCTTGCTGAAAAGTTTAACGATGTGGAGGATTTTGACAGCGCAGAGGTTATGGACGAATTGAATGCTGAAAGCGAACAAATCGAGACTTCTGAAAAGACTAAAAAAGCCAAAAAGAGCACTGAAATAATTATGGACGATTTTGAAGGCGAAATGGACCTCGATAATGCAATCAGACATTATAAGTATCCGCCTTTTGAACTTCTTAACAGTACAAATTCATCCGATGTCAAAGCGCTCTCTAAGGAACTTGACCATACCGCCGATAAACTTGTAGAGGTGCTTAAAAGTTTCGGCGTTGAAACAAGAGTGCTTGATATAAGCCGAGGTCCGACAGTAACAAGATATGAACTACAACCCTGCGCCGGTGTAAAAATCAGTAAAATAACGGGGCTTGCCGATGATATAGCGCTTAATCTTGCGGCGGCGGGAGTTCGTATAGAGGCGCCCATTCCCAATAAAGCGGCGGTAGGAATAGAAGTCCCTAACCGTACAAGTGCGACGGTAGGCGTAAGAGAAATAATCGAGTCATCGACATTCGGCGCCTCCAAGAGTAAACTTACTGTTGCCTTAGGTCGCGATATCGGCGGTAATGTTGTTGTCGGCGATATCGCAAAAATGCCTCACGGGCTTATCGCAGGTGCAACCGGTTCCGGTAAATCGGTCTGCATAAACTCAATTATTGTAAGTATCCTTTATAAAGCAACCCCTGATGAAGTTAAACTTCTTATGATTGACCCGAAGGTTGTCGAACTTGGTGTTTATAACGGAATTCCGCATCTTTTGGTACCGGTTGTAACCGACCCGAAGAAAGCGGCAGGCGCCCTCGGATGGGCAGTAACCGAAATGGAAAAACGATATGCTATGTTTGCCGACCGCGGCGTAAGGGATATTGAGGGCTATAATAGATTTGTTGACACCTTAAAGGATGAACCCGACATTAAAAAACTCCCCCATATTGTTATAATCATTGATGAGCTTGCCGACCTTATGATGACGGCGCCTAACGAGGTTGAGGATTCTATTAACAGAATCGCCGCCAAGGCAAGGGCGGCGGGTATGCACCTTCTTATAGCAACTCAGAGGCCCTCGGTAGATGTCGTAACCGGTGTTATTAAGGCAAACATTCCAACCCGTATTGCTTTTGCCGTTTCATCCCAAACAGACAGCCGTACAATCCTTGATTACGGCGGCGCGGAAAAACTTCTCGGTAAAGGTGATATGCTGTTTAGTCCGCTCGGAGCTTCCAAAGCAAAACGCATACAAGGCTGCTTTGTAAGCGATAAAGAGGTTCAAAAGGTTGTTGATTTTGTCAAGTTATCGGCAAAGGCTGATTATGATGATGACATTATGTATGAAATTGAACGACAGGCGGCAATCGAAAAGAGCAAAAAAACAGGGCTGCCTGAGGACGCGCCGGGAGACGACCCCCTCCTTAACGACGCAATTCTTTGCGTTATAGAAATGGGTCAGGCATCAACTTCGCTTTTGCAAAGAAAGCTGAAACTCGGATATGCGAGGGCTGCCCGTATCGTTGACGAAATGGAGGCAAGGGGAGTTGTAGGCCCGTATGAGGGTTCAAAACCTCGAAAGGTTCTTATCACCAAAGACCAGTTTATGGAACAACAGGCGACTTCGTCCGATGAAGAATAATGAATTTTAATAAATCATTTTACAGAAAAGTTTTAGGAACTTTATGTATCGTCGTATCGTTTGTAGTTTCGTTTACATATTTTATAACCCAGCGTTTCGGCAAGAACAATTCGGTTGAAAACTTTGATTATGTTAACGGTAATTATGTCGAATTCATCAATGTAGGGCAGGGCGACTGTGCGCTGATTGCCAGCAAAGGAAAATACTGCCTTATAGATACAGGTACGGCGGAAAGTTACCCTAAAATCAAAAAGGAACTTGACGGTAAGGGTATTAAGAACATTGACATAATTATTATATCGCATTTCCATGCCGATCATACCGGTTCGCTTCAAGGTATTGTCAACAATTATAATGTTGCTAACCTGATTTTCCCGCCCGAATACCCCGACACCACCGTTTCTAACGATGTTTTGTATGCTAAAAAAGAATGTATCGCCGAGGACGGAGAATTCTATGTGGCTAAGACCGGTCAGCGGATTGAAATAGGTGATTTTGAACTGACCGTTCTCCTCCAAACAGGCGACTTTTCTGAGGAGAATAACCGTTCGCTGTGTATAATGGCTAAAATCTTTGATAAAAAGTTTTTCTTTACGGGAGATGCGGAAATGTCGGAGGAATCTCTTCTTTTAGAGCAGGGGTACAATATTGACTGCGATGTTCTGAAAGTGCCGCATCACGGCGGTCGCACATCCTCCACGCAAAAGTTTTTAGGTGAATGCAAGCCTGAATACGCCGTCATTTCGTGTGCAGCGAAAAATCAGTATTCGCATCCTCATAAAGAAACACTCAAACGCCTGAAAAAGGCAAAAACTAAGATTTATTTTACCAAAAATAAAGGCTCTGTTACATTTGTTTATGATAATAATAAGTTGTCGGTTATTACAGAAAAATAACAATTCTACTCGCAGTAGAGTTGTTATAAATGACTCTACTATTAAGACTTGAATTGTAGAATCGGTTATGTTGACAGTAGGTTTATATTGCTCCTGAAAGATTGTATAATGATAGCGTAATATTTTACAAGGGGTAATGAAAAATGGATTTTAACTTTATGATTTCTTGTGAGTCGACAACCGATATTGAGTACTCATATTTTGAAAAAAGAAAAATCCCGGTGCTGTTTTATCACTACACGTTGGACGGTCAGGATTTTGAAGACAATATGGGTAGAAACAGTAAATCACTTAAAGACTTTTATGAAAAAATTTCCGACAACATTCTTCCCACAACCTCGCAGATTAATGAATTTGATTATCTTGAGTTTTTTAAAGGACTCTTACAGTATGAAAAACCGGTAATGCACATTGCCTTCGGTTCAGGTATGACTCCTTCGGTAAATAATGCAGTCAACGCAGCCGAAAAAGTAAACAAAGAAATCGGTGAAGAGAGAATAACCGTTATTGATTCAACATGTTCCTGCGGTGGCTACGGCTTGCTTGTTTGTATGGCATATGAGATGCTGGCAGGCGGTAAAACCTTTTCGGAAACAAAAGAAAGGATTATATATCTTTCAAGGCGCGTTCAGCATCAGTTCTTTTCTACCGATATGAAGTATTTTAAACGCTCGGGTCGTGTTTCGGGTGCTACGGCAACGGTGGCTTCAATTCTGGGTATTTGTCCGATTATGCATCTGGATTACGATGGCAAGATAATTGCTTACGACAAGGTCAGGGGAAAGAAAAAAGCCCTTAAAAGAACCTTGGACGAAATGATTAGCCATGCCGAAAACGGCACCGACTATAACGGTTTATGTTTCATAAATCATTCAAATTGCTATCCCGACGCGCTTATCCTTAAAAAGGATGTTGAACAAACATTCCCGAATTTGAAAGGGAAAGTAGTCATTCGGGATATCGGAAATATAGTTGCGTCCCACTGCGGTCCGGGAACCGTCGCATTGTTCTATATAGGTGATGAGCGCGAAAAATAATATATAAAATTGCTGCTATC
>DEWC01000030.1 GCA_002363095.1 Ruminococcaceae bacterium UBA3220
AGGAAGCCGAAAGTTATGCCGCGGAGGATAAAAAGCGCCGTGAGGTCGTTGATATTCGCAACAATGCCGACCAGATGATTTATCAGACCGAAAAGACAATCACCGATTTAGGCGATAAACTCTCGGCAGATGAAAAATCAAAAATCGAAACAGCTAAGGACGCTCTCAAAGAAGCCCTTAAAGGCGAGGATATCGACGCTATTAAGGCAAAACAGGAAGAGCTTCAGAAAGAGCTCTACGCCGTAAGCGAAAAGGTTTATAAGGCGGCGCAGGAGGCTCAGGCGGCAGCAGGCGCAAACTCGACCGGCAACCCGGCGAATGCACAGCCGGACGCCAACGCGGATAATGTTTACGACGCCGACTTTACCGATGTTGACGACAACAACAAATAATTAAATTTGTCTTAGAGTGGCATATGCCACTCTAAGACACTATTACATAATTTTTGTCAGGAGAAATGTATTTTGGCTGATAATAAACGAGATTACTATGAGGTCTTAGGTGTCGACAAATCGGTTGGCGACGACGAGCTCAAAAAGGCATACAGAAAAGCCGCGAAAAAATATCACCCGGATTTGCACCCGGGCGATAAGGAAGCCGAAAAAAAATTCAAAGAAGTAAATGAGGCCTATGAAGTTTTGTCCGATAAGGAAAAGCGCGCCCGTTACGACCAGTTCGGTCATGCCGGCGTTGACCCGAATTTTGGTGCCGGTGGCGGAAACTACGGTGCCGGCGGGTTCGGCGATTTCGGTGATTTAGGTGATATTTTCGGTTCTATTTTCGGAGGCGGATTTGGTGGATTCGGCGGTCGTCAAAGAGACCCGAACGCTCCGACTCGCGGAAATGACGCCTCGGCCGCGGTCAATATTTCTTTTGAAGAAGCGGCAAAGGGTTGTAAAAAAACCGTAAAGGTTACCAAAATCGACAACTGTAACGACTGTGGCGGTACCGGTTGTGAAAAAGGAAGCAGTTCCAAAACCTGCCCCGTTTGCCACGGAAGCGGACGGGTTGAAACCGTTCAGAGAACACCTTTCGGTCAAATCAGGTCGCAAACGGTTTGCAACAATTGCCACGGTAGCGGAAAAATCATCGATAATCCCTGCCATACCTGTGCCGGAAAGGGCAGAATTCGTCATACTGTTGAAAAAACAATCGAAATACCTGCCGGAATCGACGACGGTCAGGTTTTATCGGTGCGCGGCGGCGGAGACGCAGGGCGGAATCGCGGTCCCTCGGGTGATTTGAGGGTAAGCGTTAATGTTCGTCCACACCCGATTTTTGAGCGGGACGGATATGATGTTTATTGCGAAATACCTATCACATTTTCAGAAGCAGCTCTCGGCGCCGAGATAACCGTTCCAACACTTGACGGCAAGGTCAAGTTCAAAATCCACGAAGGCACCCAACCGGGCGACGAGTTCAAATTAAAAGGCAAAGGAATACAGCGCCTTAACTATGTCGGCAAAGGCGATCAATATGTTAAAATAACGGTTGAAGTTCCGAAAGACCTTTCAAAAGAGCAAAAGCAAAAACTTAAAGAGTTCGATGCGGTTACAGGCGAGAAAAATTACAAAAAGAAAAGGTCATTCATCGATAAAGCGAGAGACTTTTTTAAGGATTAACCGAAATATCATAAAAGCGTTACCCGAAATGCAAAATTTCGGGTAACGCTTTTTTATTTAAGTTCAATAATCGCCGCCATATTCCCCCGCTTTTCGCCTAAGGCTCTATGGGAAAACATTTCATCCGAATTACAACAGGTACAAATATCCGGAACATCTATGTTTTGGGGATTTATCCCCGCGGATACCAAAACCGTTTTATTGGCAAGCGCCATATTAAGCATATACCGCCCGTTATCTTTGGGTTTAAAAATAAGCGATGTATCAAATCCGGCATCACGAAAAGCCGAGAAGACGGGGTCATCAACCTCATAACAGCATTGCCCGATACAAGGTCCTATTCCGGCAATAATATCCTTAGGTTCGCAACCGAATTTTTCTCGCATAATCCGGACTGCCCTTTCCCCTATACGCTTGACCGTGCCGCGCCAACCGGAATGTACCGAAGCGATAACTTTTTTTCTCGGGTCGCAAAACAAAATCGGCGTGCAATCAGCAAACTGGGTTACAAGAGCTACGCCTTTTCTATCTGTAACAAGTCCGTCAACATCCGAAAATCCGGGTTTTGAAAAACCGGTTCCCCTATCATTTTCAGTAACGATGATACAGTTATCGGTATGAGTCTGCGCCGTGAAAACAAGGTGGGAAACATCAATTCCCGCGGCGTCGCAAATAATCCCGTAATTACTTACAACATTTTCTCTACTGTCTCCGCGTGAAAAACTCATATTCATAGAGGAAAAACAGCCTTCGCTAACCCCGCCGGACCTGGTGGTGAAACAGTGTTTAAGAATACCGGTTTTTTCAAGTTTCGGAAAGGTGATATATTTAAGTTCGCCCGAAAAGTTAATGTTAAGGGATTGACTCTTCATTATTCTTTTCCTTTAAAACTTCCCTTGAAATCATATCATAATTTGAAAGCAATGTTTGGTAAACGGAAGAATCCATCGTTGTTTGAATTTCAAGAAAAGCCTCGTCAAAATGAGGAGGACGGTGTTCGGAAGAGTGGGCGTCGGAAGCGACAAAAGCGATATATCTCTTCTTTACCAGTTTTTTCGCGGTTTTCCGCAACGACCTTCTTACTAACGCCGAGCTGTTTATTTGCGCCATACAAACACCCTCGGAAATAAGTTTGAGCAAATTCTTAAATCTTTTCACCTTTGAATATCTTTCAATATGGGCGATAATAGGCATAAGGTTAAGGTTTTCACGAATATCCCTTATGTCTTTAAGCAAAGAATCAGTTATGTCTTCAAGCGGGATTTCAAGCAATAAATAACGGGTGTTTTCTATGGCAAGTTTCTTTATCGATTCACTTTTACCTATACCGGTGAAATAGTAAACTTCAGCGCCAAGAAATATCTCGGGAAAGCCCTGACCTTCAACCTCTTTTTTTAATATTTGAAGCCTGTCTTTCCGTTTTCCGAGAAATTCATCCAAATTCATGTCCATAGGATAAAAATGAGGGGTTGCAACAACCATATCAATCCCCTGCTCCTTCAACATACGAAGCAGTTTTTTCGATTCTTCGAGATTTTTGGCGCCGTCGTCCATTTCCGGCAAAATATGCGAGTGGATATCTATAAGTCTCATTTTTATCACCTGCTTTCAAAAAAAGGGAGACCTGACATCTCCCCTTAATTATTTACTGTTCGCCCGTTTCCTTCTGAGACTCGGGCTTGGAGGTATAATCGTAATTATATCCGTTCTTATGATAATCGTATTTATAGTAACTGCCGTAGTATCCGTAAGAATACTTGCGGTAAATATATTTGTTTTTGTTCTTCGGATGTGAACCGTTCATAACCGCGCCTAAAATATTGATATTGGCAAAATCCATATCGCCGAGAACCTTTTTGATTGAATAGTGAGGTGTGTAACCGTCTCTGACTATAAGGATAACGCCGCCGGTTTGAGGTGCAATAATCATTGAATCGGTTACGACATTGAGCGGAGGAGTATCAACGATAACATAGTCATACTGCTCGTTCAAAAGCTTCATTGTTTCTTCAAAATTAACAGAGTCAAGCAATTCCGAAGGATTGGGGGGGATAAATCCGGCAGTTAAAATATTAAGCCCCGGTTTTATCGTTACAATAGCCTCGTCAAGGGTTGCGGTGCCGGTCAAAACATCCGCAAGTCCTTTGCCGTTTTCAAGCTTGAACTTTTTGTGAAGCGATGCCCTTCTAAGGTCCGCGTCAACAAGCAAAACGGTTTTTCCGAGTTGAGAAAACGCAACCGCCAAATTCGCCGCAGTAGTCGATTTACCCTCACCCGCATTGGCGCTGGTAATGGTAAAACTGCTTTTTTCCTCTCTTGAAAGCAGATAGGCAACACCGGTACGGATATTTTTATATGATTCGACTATAACAAACGGGATTTGCTTCTTTTCAAGAACACTTTCTTTGGAATCGTCGGCATTATTTGAATCGGTCAAATGCTTTTTCAACCTGCTTCTATACGATGCTTTTCCGTAATACCCCTTATAATTGGGCGAAGATACAATATTGTCAAAATCGGGAATAGAGCCCAAAAGCGGTATTTCGTACTGATTGACAAATTCATCCTCTCCGCGGATGGACTGATCCGAGATATCAATTATAAACGAAATGGCAAATGCCAAAACTGCGCCTACCAAAAACGCAATTGCCGTACTCATAACGGTTCTCGGGTAAACAACGCTCGTGCTGTCCGCGTTAGTCGTTGAAACACGGATGTTTTTATCTACATTGTTCGGTATAAAAGTTTGACAAAGCGCGGCAAAATCATTTGCCAAATCAATTGCCTCGTTCTTATCGGTAGAAGTTGCCGAAATATAGATAAGCATTGACCTTTCCTCTTCCGAGCGGCTTACAGAAATTTTATTTTTTAAAAGGCGATAATTTTTATCATTGTATTTCTCAATAGTGTTGACCATTTCTCTGTAAATGTCCGGTTGCTTCAAAATATCAACAACGGTAAAAGAAAGCGAAACAGACGCCGAAACATCGGTACCTTTGACGCCGTCGGTTTCTTCCTGTTCTTCAACATTCTCGCCCGGATTTATATTACCGTTGGTAACATAAATCGTTGACTGAGCCTTATATTTCGGGTTTACTACAAACTTACAATAAGCAAAAGTCATGGCGGCGCAAAGGCATGCCGCTATAACTATAGCCCATATTCTCCGCCAGGCGAGATGAAAAAGATACATTATTGAAATATCTTGCATTTGATACTTTTCTCCCTTATGAGTGTATTGCACAATTATACGCAATAATTATAACACTACAATATAAACTTTTCAAGTGATTTTTTCGGCATTGCCGTATTCTTTTCTTAGTCTTTCAACCGAGGAAAATAGGTCGGAATAATCATTATACGCATCCCGATATACTTCGACAATACAATTTCCCTTATATCCGTACTTTTCCGCATACTCCAGAAATCCGATCATATCAAATGTGCCGTTAAACGGAATCTCACAATCCTTATCGGGTGAATTGTCACTCAAATGAATGTGTTTTATGTTTCCTCTTAGCAATTTTACAGCATCAAACGGAGAATATCCGCCCCGAATGCTCTGCTTAACATCAAGGCAAATATCGGCGCCCTCGCCCAAATAATCACACATCTTTTTGAGAAATCCGAGGTCGTTCGCCCTGAATTTTACAACATTTTCCTGTAAAAGCGTTCCGCCGTTTAATTTGACGGCAGCGGCTATTTCCCCAAATCTATCAAAATACTGTCGGTCGCTTAAAATTCCGTTCGGCTTTCCGCCGTGCAAAATCACATATTTTGCGCCGAGTTCGGCGGTTATCTCTCCGTACCGTTTAAAGACTTCAAGTCCCTCGTCTTTTCTTCGGTCGTATGCCGAAAAAAAGACAAATGATTCAGCCAGAGAAAATGTAGGATGAACCGAGATTATATTAAGCCCGAAGTTATCTTTAATCGTCTTTAATTGCGAAACGAAGTCTTTTTCAAGTTCGCCCGTTGAATTAAAAAAGATTTCAACATCCTTAATTCCGCTTTTCCCTACCTCTTCAAGAGCTTTTTCGGTAAGCATGGGATAAAGACACGCAGTTGATATGCCGATTTTCATATAATACCTTCTCAATAATTGTTTCAAGGGGTTACAAACACCGTTTTATAGTCCGTATAAATTACCATTCCGGGTTTTGCGCCCGACGGTTTTTTCACAAATTTGATTTTTGTATAATCAACCGGGACATTCGAAGAATTCGCCGCCTTTGAATTCTTTGCGGCAAGTTTGGCAGCAAAAAGAACCGTTTCCTCGTTCAATTCTTCTCCGTTGGAAAATACAACAACATGTGCGCCGTGAATGTTTTTTGTATGGAACCATACATCGTTTTTGGACGCAAGTTTTGTTGTTATCAAATCATTTTGAATATTATTTTTGCCCACGATTATTCTGAATCCCTCGCTGCTCTCGTATTCTTCGAATTTCGGCACGGGACTTTTATTTTTCCTTTTATTGCCGACATTTTTAATATACCCGGTAATTCTGAGTTCTTCTTTTATCTGGCTTAACTCGGCGGATGTTTGACAGCGGGAAAGGTTATCGAGAACCGTTTCAAGATATTCTTTTTCGGTTATGTCATCGGAAATCAAGCCTTCGAGCGTTACGGCAGCCACGCTTCTCTTTTTATATTCCTTAAAATACTTTGAAGCATTGTTCTGGGCGTTTAATGACGGGTCAAGTTTTATCATAACCGGCGCCAAATTTTCATCATAAAAATTTTGAACGGTAATCACAGCAGCACCCGGATTTATATTTGAAATATTAGCTTTGATGAGTTCGCCCTTTATTCGAAGTTCTTCGCGGTTTTTTGTGTCTTGAAGTTCCTTTTTTCGATTATTTAGCCTCTTTTCAGTTCTTGCTATAAGGGTGCTTACAAGCTTTGTGACCTCTCCCGTTATACGGCTTTGCTCTCTGTTTTTAGCCCTTTCAAAGTAAAATGCGTCAAGAAGTTCCGAATAAGAATCAAACCGTTTTCCGGTACACAGCCCTTTAAAATGCGTTATTTCCATAAAGGAAAAATCATACGGCACGCCGTCCTTTAAAAGCATAAACGGGGTTGACTCTGAAAGGCAGGCGCTTTTATAACTGTCAATAGACTCTTTAAGCGCCTTAAAATCCCCGGTTTCTTCCACTCTTACATTAGAAAGTCCTGCCGAATATACTATTTCGTCGGCGATAAGAGGCGACATTCCGCCCACCGTTGCCAAGATGGCTTTAGAAAGCTGTGCATCCGGTTTTTCTTTGATTTTTTCAATTATAAACCCGGTATCGTTTGTTTTAATATCGTATTTCGGCTGTGATTCCGGATATGAGTACCTCGCGCCCGGCTGAATAAGGCGCTTTTTCGAAAGAATATCGCTTCGCTTTAACGCGTCGATGATTTTTCCGCTATGGTCGACCAAAACAAGATTACTTTGATTGCCGATAAGTTCTACAATTATCCGCCTTGTTACCCTGTCTCCCATCTCATTTGAGGTCTCAAAGCAAAACTCAATAAGCCTTTCAAATCCGCTCTGACTTACGCTAACGAGCCTGGCACCCGAAAAAAATTTACGAAACAGCATACAAAACATCGGAGGGGTATCGGGGTTTTCGAGCCTCATTTCGGTAAAATGAATTCTTGCCATTCCGCTCTTCACCGAAATAATGAGGCGTTTAGCAAAGCCTTTTTTTCTGAGCCCCAAAACAATTTCATCATTCGACGGCTGATATATTTTATCAATATGCGACTCGAGCGCTTGTTCAAGTTCTTTTACGATTTTACCGGTAAAGTTGCCGTCGAACGCCATTATTATCCCTTCTTTTTGTTCAATATTTCCTGTTTTGCTATTATATTTTCCGAGAGAAAATCCTGCCTTTTGCCGCTTTTCTCAAGGTCAAAAATGCATTTTTCGATAATAGATAGTTGCTTCTTTATATAGGCCGCGCCGGCCTCGTCTTGAAAATCAAGTTTTCCTATTCTCTTTTCCGCCGGCGATAAATGCCTGATTTTCCCGTCAAAACGGCAGAGCATAACAGAATAAATCTTCCCGTTTTCACTGACTGCAACTTCCTTTTCAACCGTGAAGCCGTTTTCCGCAAGATACTCCCTCAGCGTTGAAGCGCCGGTAGTCGGAGAAAGAATGAAATCCGGCTTTTCTTTATAGGGGCAACGGTCAATTATTCCGCTTATAACATCTCCGCCCATTCCGGCGATAACCACCGCCTGCGCTTTTTCCTGCGGAACCTTTTGCAGCCCGTCGCAAAGTATAAGCTCGACATTTTTTACACCAAGTCTTTTAAGATTTTTCGAGGCGTTTTCAAGAGGCTTCTTTCGGATATCGGTTGCGGTTACGCTCCTGCAATCACCGCTTAAACAAAGTGCCGCAGGGAGATATCCGTGGTCGGTTCCGACATCGCAAACAGATTTACCCTTCGGCACAAAAGATGCAATTATTCTAAGCCTTTCACCAAGCTCGTTCATTGTTTTGCTTCGAAATGCCTGTTAAGCTCGGCAACAAGGGCATCGCAGTCGGTTCCGTGCGCCATACACGCCGCTTCAACACTCTCATTCCTCGAATGAGGACAGCCGAGACAATGCATACCTATTGCCATAAAGTATTTTCCTGTTTCAACATCCATATCAAGAATGTCGCCTATAAGCATATCTTTTGTGATTTTCATTAGTTTTCCTCCGTTGTTATAAGTTTTGTCGAGCCATCAAGGTTAGCCCTTTGATGATTAAACAGTTTACGGTTTTCAAGTGCCCACACGGGATGTGAAAATTCGTCCTTTTTAACTCCCGAAAGAGCGTCGCGCATTTCATAAATTCGCGAATCAAGAAGGTCGAGCTCGGATAGAATTTCGGCTTCGATAAACATAGGCCTTACGGCGGCGCCGAACTCGGGAACCCCGTGATGAGATAAAATCATATGTTTAATGAGGGTCGTTTTCTCATCAGACACGCCAAGCTTTTCAGCATATTTTCCGACCTTCTCTGCACCCATTGTGAGGTGCCCGAGCAGATTTCCCTTAACCGAATATCCGGATGCGGTACCGCTCTCGCTCGCAACATACTCTTCAAGTTTTGAAATATCGTGAAGCATCGCTCCGGATATCAGAAGGTCTTTATCAATAAAGGAATATATCTCACAAACCCTCTCACACAGTCTTACTATGGAAAGAGTATGCATCAAAAGTCCGCCCCTCATGGCGTGGTGAAGTTTATATGCGGCAGGCCAGAAGAGAAGTTTCTCCTTACTATCCTTATAGATTTCTGTCACAATGAGTTTAAGCTCGCCATCCGCCATATTTTCAGCGATTTTTATAAGCGTATCAAACATTAACTCAGGAGAATACTCGGCGCTCTTTACCAAGTCCTCAACCGAAATCTCATCGCCCGGCGCGGAATGCCGTATTCTTTCAATCCTGAGTTGGTCGGCACCGTTGTACGGTGAAATAGTACCGCGGATTTTTATAACATCGTTAGCCGAAAATTCTCCGTGCTCCGCCTTATTATATTGCCACAGTTTCGCGTTAATTTCGCCCGATTTATCGCCGAGAGTAAAATCAAGATATGTGTCGCCTTTTGAAGAGGTCTTAACATCAACCGATTTTACGATGGCAAATCCGTCAACCTTACCGTTATCAAGAACACTGAAATTCATAAGTTGCTATTCCTTTACAATGATATTTTCTCTGGCGGGTCCGTTGCTTACATAACAAATCTTAAAGCCTATTTCTTTTTCAATAAATTCAATATAA
>DEWC01000097.1 GCA_002363095.1 Ruminococcaceae bacterium UBA3220
GTGCCGACGCATGGAGTCAGAACATGGCGGTAACCGAGCATACGCTCTTTCTCTTTGATATAGTTTTCAAGTTCCTGCCAAACCGTATATCCCTGCGGAAGGAACATCGGAAGCCCTTTGCCAATCAAGTCATCGGTCATAAAAAGGTTCATTTCCCTGCCTATTCGCCTATGGTCACGGGCTTTTGCCTCTTTTTCCTTAACTTCATATTCGGCAAGTTCCTCTTGGGTTGCAAAGGCAACGCCGTTTATTCTTGTAAGCATTTTGTTGCTTTGGTCGTTTTTCCAGTAGGCGCCCGAAACTCCGGTAAGTTTAAAGGCTTTAAGCGCCTTTGTATAGGTAAGGTGAGGCCCTACGCACATATCAATATACTCGCCCTGCTGATAGAAACTTATAACGGCATCGGGTTCAAGGTCGCCGATATGTTCGACCTTATAAACCTCGCCGCGTTCGGTCATAAGTTTTATCGCCTCATCCCGAGGCAGAATGAACGGCTTAACGGGGAGATTTTCTTTGGTGATTTTTTTCATTTCCTTTTCGATTTCGGCAAGTGCGTCATCCTGAAGTTTGTTATCGCCCAAATCAATATCGTAATAAAAGCCTTTTTCGGTTGCGGGTCCGTAACCGAAGTGAGCGTCGGGGTAAAGCCGCTTTACCGCCTGCGCAAGAATATGGGCGGCAGTATGGCGCAAAACCTCGCTTTGCTGTTCGGCAGTTGCCTCGCCTACCGTCCCGTCTTTATAAATGATTTTCATTTTTATCACCGTGTCTTTCTTAATCTATGCTCTTGCAAATATTTTTTATTTAAAAAACTGCTCATACCAAACAAGGAAGGTATAAACGGTCCATATTTTTCGGCTTAAATCCGCCTTTCCGGCTTTGTGTTCATCAAGCATTTTAACAAGTTCTTCAACATTAAAATACCTGCCTGACGCTTCAGATATAAAGGCTGTTTTAACGATATTATAATAGCCGTCCTGCCTCAGCCATTCGCGGATAGGCACCGGAAATCCCAACTTGTCCTTTCGAGCCGTACGCGCCGGCAAAGTCTTTTCCGCCGCCTTGCGAAGGGCAAGTTTGGTCGACGCGGTGCTTACCCGACAGTTAAGAGGAATTGTCTCGGCAAGCGCCATAACATTTTTATCGAGGAAAGGGACGCGAAGTTCAAGCGAATTTGCCATACTCGTTTTATCGGCTTTAAGAAGAATATCTCCCATAAGCCACATATTTATGTCAAGATACTGCATCTTGGTAATATCGTCCTTATCGGCAACCTCGGCATAGAATTTATCGCAAAGAATTTTTGGCTCGACCGCCCTTTTGGCAGCTTCGCTTTTAAGCACCCTGTCCCTTTCTTTTTTTGAAAAGATATTGGCGTTTCCTATAAACCGTTCTTCAATTTTTTTGCCGCGGCGGACAAGATAATTTATACCGTGTTTTTTGGGAAGATACTCGCATATTTTCGAAATTGCCCGACGGATACAAAACGGCAATTTGTCATACGCCGTCAAGGTAATCGGCTCGGAATAAATACGATATCCGCCGAACAGTTCATCGGCGCCCTCGCCCGACATTACCACCTTAACATACTGACTTGCAAGGTTGCTTACAAAATAAAGCGCAATGGCGGCGGGGTCTGCTAACGGCTCGTCCATATGATACTGAATTTTCGGGAAGGTTTCCCAATACTCGGTAGGGGTTATGACCTTTGATATATTCTCAACATTTATGGTTTTGGCAAAATCCTTGGCGTAACCTATCTCGTTATAGCGGTCGCCGTCGTTACTTTCAAAACCCACGGTAAAGGTTTTATCAACATTGGCGGCTTCGGCAATATAACTTGAATCAATACCGCTTGAAAGGAATGAACCCACTTCAACATCGGCTATTTTATGGGCTTTTACCGATTCTCTGATCGCCTCATCGACCTTGTCGGCATAATAATCAAGTACGCCGGGGACCTCGTGAAAATCGGGTTTCCAGTATCTTTTCTTCTCTATTTTACCGTCCTTATACAAAAAGCAGTGCGCCGGGGGAAGTTTGAAAACATTTTTAAAGAATGTCTCCTCGGTAGGAGAATACTGGAAAGAAAGATAATGCCCGAGCGCATCTTCGTTTAATTCTTTTTTAAAGTTCGGATGGTCGAGAAACGCCTTTATTTCGGAGCCGAAAATAAAATTACCGTCCATTAAAGTATAGTAAAACGGCTTAATTCCGAACATATCACGCGCACCGAAAAGAGTGCCGTCATTTTTATTGTAAATAACAAAAGCAAACATTCCGCGGAGCCTGCTCACAAGGGCTTCTCCCCATTGCTCGTAACCGTGAATCAAAACCTCGCTGTCGGCACGGCAGTTAAAGGTATGCCCGAGGGCTTCGAGTTGCTCTCTTAGTTCCGGGAAGTTATATATCTCGCCGTTAAAAACGAGCACCATCGATTTGTCTTCGTTAAAAATGGGCTGGCCGCCTTCGGCAAGGTCAATAATCGAAAGTCGCCTGAATCCGAGGGCAACATTACCGTCAACATACTTGCCCGCCGAATCGGGTCCTCTGTGAACAATACGGTTCATCATAAGTTCGAGAACCGTACCTTTATCGTCGATATTATTTGTAAAACCTACAAAGCCACACATAAAGAAGCTCCTTAAAAACTTTTATTAAAAATCCGATTTAATCTTTTCGGTTAAAACGATGCCTAAAAGACCTATCGCCGTTCCGCAGATTACACCCGACAAAATCAAAACGGGAAGATAAAACCAAACGCCTTTTCCGAAAATAAATGAAGCGATTGCGATTTGAACCGTGTTATGACAAACTGCTCCTGCCACGCTTACGCCTATCGGGCTTAATTTCGGCATTTTTATCAAGACGGCGCAAACAACGGTGGAAATCACACCGGCACAAAAGGAAAAGAGCAGCGAAAACGGCGACCCGAAAAGCAGGGCGCTTAAAAGTATCCGTGTTATATTAACGGCAAAAGCGCCCTTAATATCGCCCTTTATAAGCAAAACAAGCGCAACCGAATTTGAGATTCCAAGTTTAACACCGGGCGCTATGGCTGCGGTCGGGATTAAAAACTCGATATATCCGCAAACAATGCAAAAGGCGCAAAGAAGAGAATAAACCGTAAGCGATTTTATTCTATTTCCACTATCACTTTGTTTGGAAGACATATTATAGTTTCCCCTGATTTTGATATTTTACCGGTTTTTACGCATATTTGATTTTTGCAATCTGCCGATTTCATAAAAACCTCACCGTTTTCGATTTTTACGGTATTGTGTTTAAGAGATACTTCCCCGTCCTTTGAAAGTTCACCGCTGTAAACCACGGTATCGTTTTGTTTTATAACAACCCGCTTGCCCTTTCTTTTTATCGTTCCGAAAACCGTAAAAAGAACAAGCGATGCAAAAAGCAAAAAGCCAATAAGAATTATATCAAATCTCTTGAGTTTTTTCACAGATAATCAACCCGAACCATCAATTTTTAAGGCTTTGCATCGGCGCCGGTATTCTTCCGCCACGGTCGATAAACCTTTTGGGGCTTTTTGAAATGTTGATGTTCATAACCGGTCCCGAGCCTAAAAGTCCGCCGAATTCGAGTTGGTCGCCGACATCCTTGCCTATTGCGGGGATAACACGAACGGCGGTCGTTTTGGAGTTTACCATACCTATTGCCGCTTCATCGGCGATAATCGCCGAAATGACCTCGCTCGGGGTCTTGCCCGGAAGCACTATCATATCAAGTCCCACCGAACAAACGGCGGTCATTGCCTCTAATTTTTCAATGCTCAGCGTTCCCTCGCTTGCCGCTTCTATCATTCCCGCATCCTCCGAAACGGGGATAAAGGCGCCCGATAGCCCGCCTACCGATGATGAGGCGGTAACTCCGCCCTTTTTCACCGCATCGTTAAGCATGGCGAGGGCGGCGGTGGTGCCGTGGATACCGCACTGCTCAAGTCCCATCTCTTCAAGTATCCTCGCAACCGAATCGCCAACGGCAGGCGTAGGCGCCAACGAAAGGTCGACTATGCCGAAAGGAATGCCGAGGCGCTCTGAAGCGACGTTTCCGATAAGTTGCCCCACCCTTGTTATCTTAAAGGCGGTGCGCTTGATTATCTCGGCAATCTCGCCCACATCACCGTCGGGGCATTTTTTTATCGCAGACTGAACAACGCCGGGTCCCGAAACGCCGACATGGATAACACAATCAGGCTCGCCCACACCGTGAAAGGCGCCCGCCATAAAGGGGTTGTCCTCAGGTGCGTTGCAAAGAACCACTAATTTTGCGGGTCCTATGCAGTTTTTGTCCTTTGTGAGTTCGGCACTGCGCTTTACTATTTCGCCCATCTGCTTAACGGCATCCATATTGATACCGGATTTTGTTGAGCCGATATTAACCGAAGCGCAGATATTATCGGTAACGGCAAGAGCCTCGGGTATTGATTCGATAAGTTCCCTGTCCCCTGCCGAAAAGCCTTTATGAACAAGCGAGGAATAGCCTCCGATAAAGTTTACACCGGTATCATCGGCACATTTTTGCAAAATCTTTGCGTACTTTACGGGGTCTCCGCCCGAAACGGCGACAAGCATCGAAATCGGGGTAACCGAAATCCGTTTGTTTATGATGGGAACACCGTATTCGCATTCAATATCGCAAACAGTTTTAACAAAATCGCCCGCTTTGTCAATTATCTTTTTATATATCTTCTCGCAGGATTTGTCAATATCCGAATCGGCGCAGTCAAGCAAAGAAATCCCCATCGTAACCGTTCTTATATCAAGATTTTCCTGCTCAAACATATTGACGGTTTCTACAATATCAATAAGATTAAGCATGCTGTTTTACCTTCAAATCTTATGCATGGAATTAAAAACATCCTCGTTTATGACCCGGATATCAAGGCCGGATTTTTCGGATAGTTTTTTGAACTCGGCATTAAGCTTCGGTACTACCTTGGAGCCGTCCTCAAACTCGGTAAGCATTACCATTACGAAGACATCTTTAAGCACCGACTGGGAAATGTCTATTATATTCACATTAAGATCGGCGCAGACGGTACTCGCCTTTGCGGTTATGCCAACCTCGTCTTTTCCGATAATCGTTACAATGCTTCTCAATTTAATCCTCCTGATTTACGGAATCCGGCTCAGACTCGTCCTCGCCTTTTTCGGCATTTTCACCGTCTTCGGCGGTTTTTTCGGGTTCTTCCGCCTCGTCGGACGGCTCAAAGCCTCCGGAGATATGAATTGCAAAAACATCCGAGAAAACCTTTGAAATCAGAGCGCAAAACAGAGCCGCTCCGCTTGCGATAAAGAACGGGAAATAGAAAAATCCCGCAAAAAACATTATAAGTCCCGCCATCAGGCAGCAAAATCCGAAAACAAAAACACTTTTTTGCGTATTCTTGGTAAAAATCTTATCGTCAAGTATATTTTTTGCAATCCTTCTTACCGACAAAAGCGCGACAAAAGCAAACGGAACGCATGGATAACATGTGGAAATCAGCACCTGCGGCAAAGTGTCCGGTCTGTGTTTAATATCGGTATACCAAAAAGCGCCCTTCGGAAGTAAAAAAACGAGAGCAATCAGCAATCCGAAAAGAAAATAAGAAACATACAGCAACAGTTTTGCACTGTTTTTGTAATTTTTCATAGGTATTCCCCTCCATAACAGTCTAATTATACCATAAACCGAAATAATTGCAAGAAATATTATATTAGATAATAGATGTTAGATGTTAGATGCCAGACCAAGGTGTCGGCAGAGCCGACGGATTATAAACCGATCGATTCACAAATCGACCGTTTTTAATGAATAATGAAGGAATGAATAATGAATAATTGCGGTGTATCAGATGTCAGATTGCAGATATCTGATGTCAGATTTTAAAGGAAAGGTCATTTTTGTTTCATCGTCTGTTATCTGATATCTGTCATCTGCCATCTGAATTGTCGGTGAATGTCGCAAATGAACGGTTTATTATATTTGCGGTGGCAAAAAACAGGCCGTCAAAAAATAACGAAAGGATGTCTGATATATGCAAGACAAGGTTTCGCAGTTTCAAAGCACCCTGTCTTCTCTTCTTGATGAAAGGCTACCCAAACCGGAAGCTCAGTCGCTTAAAGACGAAGGGTTTAAGATTAGTAAGCCCACAAGAAAGACCGCGGTTATGATAGCGCTTTACAAGAAAGCCGTATCAGGCGACCTCTCGGCAATAAGGGAAATCGACAGTATCCTTTCGGACTGTAAATCCGAAGGGTACAAAGGGACGGTGACAATTATCGATGATATCCGCTTACAAAATCTCTGAAATTGTAGGTAAAGGCTATGACGATTTTTGGAACAGCAAAAAAAGGTATCGGGTATTAAAAGGCGGAAAAGCCTCAAAGAAAAGCACGACCACCGCGCTTAACTTTATCTTCCGCCTGATGAAATACAAAAACAGTAATCTTCTTGTTGTGCGCCAAGTCATGAATACCCACAGAGACAGCACCTTCGCCCAGCTTAAGTGGGCGCAGGAACAACTGAAAGTTTCTCACCTTTGGAGCAACACCGTTTCCCCGATGGAGATGACCTTTATACCGACCGGTCAGAAAATCCTATTTCGCGGCTTCGATGATGTTTTGAAACTTGCCTCGACAACGGTTTCAAAAGGTTATCTCAATTTTGTTTGGATTGAAGAAGCGTTTGAAATAGCAAACGAGGCAGACTTCGACAAACTTGATTTATCGGCGCCGAGAGGAGCGGTTGGCGACGGACTGTTCAAGCAAACCACCATAACCTTTAATCCCTGGAGTGAAACGCATTGGCTTAAAAAAAGATTTTTCGATAAGCCCTGTGAGAATTGCGATGTTTTTTCCACTAACTACCTTATAAATGAGTTTTTGGACAAAACCGATATTGCCGTTTTCGAGAATATGAAAAAGAGTAATCCGCGAAAATATGATGTCGCCGGACTCGGAAACTGGGGGATATCGGAAGGACTTGTTTATGAAAACTATGAAATCGGGAGTATAGATATCGACGAAAAAGATATCGGCAATTGGAAAAACTTTTTCGGTCTTGACTACGGATATTCAAACGACCCTACCGCCTTTGTCGCCTTCAAGGTCAATCCCGTAAAAAAACAGGTTTATATCTTCGATGAGTTTTACAAAAAAAGAATGCTCAACTGCGATATCGCCGCAGAAATCAAAAAACGGGGATATTCGAAGGAGCGAATCCGGGCGGATTGCGCCGAACCTAAAAGCAACGATGATCTTAAACGAATGGGCATAGGAAGAATCGTCCCTTCGGTAAAGGGCAGAGACAGTATTCTAAACGGCATCGCCACCATAAACGAATACCGTATCACCGTTAACCCTAAATGTGTGAATATGATAAAAGAACTCTCAACCTATACATATGACCGCAAGAAAAGTGAAAACGGACTCGTGATGCCGAAGGACTGTGACAATCATCTTTGCGACGCATTGCGTTACGCCTTTTACGATGTGCGATTTTTCAAACCTGAAAGCAAGGCAAAAAATACCGGAAACTTCAAGGATACATTCAAGGGAGGATGGGACATATGATTTTTTCCGTTTGGACGGTTATCGTATTCTGGGCTTTCATTCTCGGATTCTGGTTAGGGCTTTCCTTTCCGAACTCCGGAGAAAAGAAGAAGCATATCCAAACCGAATTAAAAGACGGTGGATTTGATTTTTACATTTCCGACAAAGAATACGAAAATTTTTTAAGCTATGACGGCACAACACGGCAAAAGGAGTAAGATTATGGAAAACAAAAATGAAAAGGTATCGGAAAACACCCCCAATCAAAAAGACTCAACGGATAACAGGTTATCTTCACTCGCCGAAAAAAACAATCTGACGGTTGAGCAGTTTCTTGATTCGCTTGAACAAAAGCAGGAAGTTATATCGCAAAACAACACGGCGAAAAGCAGAAGCACCGGTTCTCAAAGCAGCGAAAGCCGGTTCGGCTTTGACCCTGCCGGCAGCGAATTCCTCAAAGGCATTTGGGGCAAATAATACCTTTTATGTCGGTTAAGTTCCGACAAACGGGCGCGGTGTTTTATAAAAACGCCTTTTTCCTCACTTATTTGCCGCAGATGAGGAAGAACCCGAAAAACAAATATTGCGGCAGAACGGAGATTTTTATGTCAATAAATTCAGTTGAAAACGCAGTTAGATACTCTCAAGAGCTTGACCGTGTATTCACACAGAAAAGCGCAACCGGTTTCTTCTGCGACAATGCACTCAAAACAAAATTCGTAGGTGCGAAAACCGTTATTATTCCCGATGTCGATTTTGAGGGACTTGCGGACTATGACCGCGATTCCGGATTTTCGCGCGGCGCCATTACCGTAAGCAACAATTCCTACACCATGAATATGGACAGAGCCCGCTCCTTACAGATTGACCGCGAGGATATGGACGAAACCGGTATTGCCAATTTAGCCGGTAAAATCCTCGGTGAATATGTAAGGACAAAGGTTGTCCCCGAATGCGACTCCTATGTTCTTTCCAAGCTTGCAGGGCTCGCCGCAACAAGGTCTAACCTTATAAACGGCGATGTAACCAAGCCCTATGAGGCGCTTTGCTCTCTTATAAACGAGGTTCAAAAGCAGGCCGGGTACGACGAGGAGCTTGTGGCATTTGTTGACAGCGCCATGTACGCCGCATTCCAAAACAGCACCGAAATTTCAAGAATTATGGATATCACCGATTTCAAGCAGGGCGATATTTCTCTCAAGGTAAAGTCGATTAACGGTGTTGCGATTATACCGGTTGTATCCGAAAGAATGAAAACGGGTTACACCTTTAACAACACAGGCGCGGGCGGTTTTACCCCGCTTGAGAACGCCAAAGAGATATATATGCTCGTATGCCCGAAAAACGGCGCTCATCTTGTGAAAAAAACCGAACAAATCAGGGTTTTCACACCGGAACAGAATATCGACGCCGACGCTTATAAATTCGACTACCGAATTTATTACGATGTATTCGTAAAGAAAAGCGGTCTTGACACCATTTGGGCATGGTTGTCTCCCGAAATCACCGTTTCGGCACAGCCTCAGGATGCTTCGGTTACCGAAGGCAATATAAGCGGTTCGCTTTCGGTTACCGCTTCAAGCACCGGTACACTTTCTTACCAGTGGTACACCTGCACCGATACGAACAAATCAAACGCCGTTAAAATCGCATCCGCTACAAGTTCGAGTTACTCAATTCCCACAACGCTTGAGGACGGCACCTATTACTATTTTGCCAAAATAACGGTCGACAATATTGCCTCTCGCGACACCGATGTTGCAACCGTTTCGGTTGCCGCGGCATAAGGCGGATGTTTTTTTAAGCAGGTAAAACTGCATGACCCTGCCCCGAGCGAGATACTCGGGGCAGTTTTTATTAAAATCCGCTTAATGACGGTAAAAATAAGCAGTTGGAAACAACGGTCGGCAAAAGTCTTGATTTGTCGGTCCGTTTCCCGGAAAGATATGGTGAATAAATGATAAAACTTACACCTTCCTCAGTTTTTGAGGAATACAAAAAAAGCATAAATTTCAAAAATTCGATCGGAAAGCACGGCATTTTCGAACAGGCGGTTATCAACGAAAGATTCTATGTCGGAGACCAGTGGCACGGAGCAAATTGCGGTAATAGACGCCCCCTTGTACGGCATAATATTATTAAGAGAATCGGCGAATTTAAAATGGCGCAGATACTCGCCTCCCCGTTTTCCGTTAAATACGGAATTAACGGTGTCCCGCGACTGTCAAGCGCTTCAAAGGTTCCGCTGAAAAACCGCGCTTTAAATATTAAGGAATCAAAAAACATCGGAAACGATGAGCTTAACAATCTTGAAGATGTTCTTGACAAATACTACCTTGTAACCTCAAAAAGACTTCATTTGAATTCGGCTTTCGCTGCCGCCCTTAAAGACGCATACATTTTCGGGACCGGAATTGTGTATACATATTGGGACGGCAGAATTCAAACAGGAACGGTTAAAAACAGCGTTCCTATAACCGGGGATATTAAAACAGAGGTTTTGGATGTCAGAAATGTATCTTTTGGAAACCCCTACGAAAAAGATATCGAAAAGCAGCCGTTTATTATCATTGCCTCGGTCAAATCGACGGATGATATCGCAAAAATGTGCTTAGAGCGAGGCGGCGATGAGTTCGCGCTTAACCGCATCTGTTCTCTCGGAGAAAAAGCAACGCTTTTGACACTTCTCTACAAGGCGACCGACGCCGACGGAAAAGAAACGGTTATGTGCGCGAAGTTCACCGAAAACGAAACCGTATGTCCGCCCTATAACACAAGACTTCGCAGATTTCCGCTGGCGGTTTTCAGATGGGACGACCTTAAATCTACCGTTTACGGTGAAAGCGAAATAACACATATTATCCCCAACCAAATAGCCATAAACAGGATGATTACCGCAAATGTATGGGCAGCCATCACAATGGGTATGCCTTTGATGCTTGTAAACGGAGACACGATTGAAGGGGACATAACAAACGACCCCGGGCAAATTATCAAGGTTTTCGGCACAAACGAAGATGTTGCCGGCTCTGTCAAATATGTAACACCGCCCGATATCACTTCAAATTTCGGAAACAGTGTTAACACACTTATTGAGACGACTCTTACACAATGCGGAGCAAACGAAGTTGCTCTCGGGGACAGCAAAGCAGATAATATGGGCGCTTTAAGCATTATGCGAAGCGCCGCGACAATGCCCCTCAACCTTATAAAGGAAAATTTCAAACGCTTTGTCGAAGAGGTTGCGCTTATTTGGGCTGACTTCTGGATAACACAGTACGGGCTCAGAAAAATCAAAATCAACGATGACAGCGGCATTTGGTATATGCCCTTCAACGGAGACAGATATAAGGGACTGACCATTTCGTGCTCTGCCGAGGTAGTTCCCGCACCGGAATTCACCGCCAAAGAGAGCATTTCCCTTTTAACCGAGCTTCTCGAAAAGAACATAATCACCAAAAAAGAGTTTTTCGAACGGCTCCCGAGCGGGCTTATTCCTGACTGTGAAACGATTGATGTTTCACCTATTGAAAAGAAAGGAGAAACAAATGACGGGATTTGACATCTTTGAGTCTGCCCTTATAAGACTCGGACTTATAAATTCAAAAGGCTCGCTTGAACAGCAGTTGCCGTTAAGAAAAACGGCTTTGTCGGTTATCAACGAATTAGCGGGTGATTTATGCAAGGCGCCGCCGATAAAAAGCCTTAACGACATCCTGCAAATAGACCGAAAGGCGGCAACTCTCATTTCATACGGTACCGCATATGTGCTTGCTACGGTTATGGGCGAAAACGAAAAGCAGGCAACGATGCTTGCCATTTTCAACGCTAAAAGAAAACTTTATTTAAGCGAAATTAAAGAAATATCCGATAGAATGCCGGGCAATTACGGAGGTTAATATGGCAAAAAAACTCAAAAACTTAAAATGTTTAAGTACCTTCGGAGGAATAAATCCTTTTCCTTCTGAACAAAACAAGAGAAACCATTTCGCCTATACAAAAAATATTGTGCCGAAAAACGGAAAACCCGTAACGCGCGAGGGAATTGTGCCGGTAACAAACACTCCCATCGGGAATTATGACGCGCTCGGTTGGCTCTCGACCCCGCTTACGGTTACCGAAACGGTATATGCACAATCGGGCAGGCTTGCTTATGATATCTGGACCGACGGTGTAACATTTGCTTATGTGAACGCCTATATTTTTCAAGACGACGCCTCACTCGACCGAATTGGTTCTATCACCGTGGGAAGCCCCGGCGGGCAGTTTTTTATGCCGAAAAACGTAGTGTTTTTAACCGGGGAACCGGTAAACGGAACCGGTCTTTATCTTTTTCTGTGTTGCACTCCCGGAACTCAAACATATAAATCCGGAACCTTTGTCATATACGAATATCTGGGTGCAAGACAAGGTTTTGCCCAGGTTTTGGAAAACAATCTTTATATACCGGTGATTTATACAAACGGTCGCGGAAACAAATTCAATGAAGCGAGAAAAGAGGGTTGGGTTTATGACCAGACACCTGATTTCCCCGAGGATATAAATCTTTTAACGGGAAAATTCAAAGCTTTCTATACCTCAGACGGGTTTTCGTCCGGTTTCAAGCTTCCTATATGGCAACTTGACGATACCATGCCCGGTTCCTGCCGGATATATGATGACGCCGACCATTTCGTCGAATGGCTATTCGCTCCTTCAAACCGTTCTTCGACCCATAACTTCAACGGCTTTCAGGTAACCGCAAGTCTTGACTGTTCGACCGGATATGTGCGGTTTACATGCAACGGCAACCCCTATGCGATACCAAAATCAGATCATCTGAACGGGAACAATGTTATGATTATCGCGCACAAAAAACTCCCAAACAGCCAAAAAGCCGTTCTTTCATCCAAGGGCGCGCTGATGTTTGAGGATAAGATTTATCTTTACGGTAACGATTTTTATAAAAACGAAATATACTGTTCTTCAAGTGATAATCCTCTGTATTTCCCCGAATCAATGAAAACCGCCGCAGGCAACTGCCACACAAAGGTGAACAGATTATTCGCAAACGGAAAAAGCCTTTTTGCTTTTAAGGATGGCGGCATTTATAAAATCTCATCTAATGAGCAGATAAACAATACCGATATGATACTTCCTATTGATGTGGGTAGGAATTATAAAATAACCAACAGACTTAAAAGCACCGAACTTTCGCAAATAATCGGATGCAAAAACGATGAGAGCATAAAAGCCTGCGGCGAAAACACCGTGTTTTTATCGAGCGACAGGAAACTCTGTATGATTCGTGAAAACGGAAGGATTTCAGAAATATCCTCTCCTGTAAACGGACTTTTAAGTTCTCTTGAAATAAGCAATAAGGACCGTATATTTGCCGTAAGTTACGACAAGAAGTATCTTTTATTTATTGGCAATCGCGCATTTTTGCTCGAATATAACACATCGGATTTCGGCTATTCGAAAAACCGCATTGATACCGATGATTCCGGTTTTCTGAAATGGTACTATCTTGAATTTCCCGCGCAGAACTATTACAGCAGTGCCACCGCCGTTCGGGATACGCCGTATATTATCTGCCGTCATTCGAAATACCGTGTTGCATATATTATGCGGTTTTCCGGCGATACCGATATAATTCCGAATCCTGCCGAGCAAGGGACTCGGCAAGAGAAAGAAATCGAATTCAAAATAAAAACAAACCCGTATGATTTCGGATATCCCACAACGAAAAAAGGCATAAACTTCACCGAGCTGTTTGTTTCGGGCGACGGCACCTACGGCATAAGCATTGACAACGGCACAAACGCTTCAACTCAGAATATTCGTATAAACGGAGAAAGCGTTATTAAAATCTATCCGTTTTTAATGCCCTCGTCTACCGTTTCGGCAGAAATAACGGGCACGGCGCCGTTTTCACTTTCAAAGCTCTCTTTTGAATATACTGTTAAATAGCGGGAATTATTTATGAAGCGTATTTTACCCATTGTTCTTATACTTATCATCCTTTCCGGTTGTAAGCCGGCAACGGCACCGACAAACAAAGAGCCTATAACTTTTATCTCGGGCGTATGGATTACATATTCCGAGGTTGACAGTATGCTCGAAGACGGAAAATACAAGGATGCTTTTGACAGCGCCGTTAATACCTGCAAGGCAAACAGAATAACCGATATATTTTTAGCGGTGAGACCTTTTTGCAATTCGCTTTATAAATCAAATTTGTTTCCGCAAAACGAGCTTGCAAAAAATTATGATGCCGACCTTCTTGAATATTCGGTTAAAAAAGCCCACCAAAACGAAATCCGCCTTCACGCCTGGATAAATCCTTACAGGGTAGCAAGAGAAGGAACGGGTATTGATAATTTACCGGACGACAGCCCCGTTAAGCAAATGACGCCCGGCGACGATTATATTGAATCGGGCGGGATTTTTCTTAATCCCGCCTCGCCTGCGGCAATAAGGCTGATAACCGAAGGCGTGAGGGAAATATGCCTTAATTATAAGGTTGACGGAATTCATTTTGACGATTATTTTTATCCGACGGATGATGAGAATTTCGATAAAGTGTCATATGATAAGTATAAGCAGAAAAGCCAACATCCCCTTCCCTTGGACGAATACCGTATTTCAAGCGTCAATTCACTTATAAGCTCGGTTTATACCGCCGTTAAGTTCTGCTCAAAGGATATTGTTTTTTCGGTAAGCCCGGCGGCTTCGATAGAGAAAAACAAAACCGATTATTTTGCCGATGTCAAGGCATGGTGCGAAAACGGTTGCGTTGATATTATTATTCCGCAGCTTTATTTCGGATTTGAATACCCGGACCGAAGTTACCGCTTTAACAAACTGCTTGATGATTGGAAAAACCTCTTGAAGAATACCGAAGCCGCCCTTGTTATCGGGCTCGGCGTTTACAAAACAGGCACCGCTGCCGAGCCCGACCGCGAGGAGTGGAAAAACGGCAAAGAAATAATAAAACGGCAGACCGAAATCTGCCGAAACGACGATAGAGTAAGCGGATATGTTTATTTTTCGCTGTCAGACATAAGCCGTTAGTACCTGATAATATCCACAAAAAGACGCGCCTTTACACGGCAACGCCACTTCATATACATACATTAAAAGACAGGGATACGCTCCCTGTCTTTTGCTTGTTTTATGCCGAAAGTTTATTCTTATATATTCTCTTTAAAATGAATTCCCATACCATACGGTAGATTACAATAACGGCAAGTGTTATGGCAAAATTAAGCGCGCTTTCGCCCATTTTAACGCCGTACTGCCCGATAACTCTCGGTTCAATACCGGTAAGTCTTCCGACAAAGGTTGAAATAACCATGTGTACGAGTAAAATCGGAAGTGTTCGGAATCCAATCCAGATGAGCGCTTTGTTAAGAATCGGTACTTTTTCAAGAAGACGGCTCAGACAGATTACCATAAACGGCGCCATTATGCCGTAGAGTACGCAAGGGAATACATCGAGCGCACCGTAATACATAAATATGCCTGCGGCAAAAGCGCCTGCGCCGCCGAACGACAACTGGATTAAGGTAATCAAAGCGAGGGTTACAAGTGAATTGATAACCATCCATTTTTTCTTTGTGAAATCTTTTGAAAGAACTTTATGTTTGCCGAGCATTGCTCCTATAAGTATAAGCGCCGTTGCCATAGGCACATTTTGAATATTAAGGGGTAGTCCCTTCCCCATACTGTCAACGCGGAGATTTAAGAAGAAGGAAAGAAAAACGAGACCCGTTGTTACCGAATAGAAGCGTTTCATTGAAGCGAGAGTCCAGTCTGCAATAAGGAAAAACAGAATATCCGCAAAAAAGAGAATAACAATAAACCAAAATGTTCCCACGACGCTTGTGAACGGAATTCCTTTTGTAACAACGCCCATTGTTTGAACATCTTCGGTTGAATGACGGCTTAACAGAAACGCAAGATACTGCCGGGCGCATTCTTTAAGTGTCATAGCCGATGTAATCAGGTTATACGCCGTTGTCATAACCCATATTACAACAGAATAAATGAAATAAGGCTTTACAAGTTGTAAAGTGCGGCGTTTGATTGACTGCCACGGTGTTCGGGCACCGGGACGGTAATAATAGCCCGAGAGAGTGAAATAAAACGGCATAAGCCATACTTCGGTTATTGCTATAACGAGAAGATACCACTTCGGGTAATCAAAAATATGCACCTGCATAACAAGCAGAATACCTATTCCTTTCGCTATATCGTGTGCATAATCACGGTCTTTTTTCATAAGCGGGTTTTTAATATTTTCTGACACATCAATCACCTCAAACCAAGTTTTGCAAGGACTTCTTTTTTAAGCGTTATTGCGTCTATTTTTCCGCTGCCGAGCATCGGAAATTTATCGACGATAACAAAATAAGCGGGGATTTTATATTTTGCAAGTTTATCAGACAGCGTCTGTCTTGCGGCGTCCTCGTCAAATTCCGCGCCGTCTTTCAGCATAATAACGGCGGCAACCTCCTCGCCGAGCACCTCATGCGGTACGCCTATGACCTTGACATCGGCAACACCGGGAAGTTTGGCGATTTCATCCGCAATCTCACCGGGAGAAATATTCTCACCGCCGCGTATTATCAAATCCTTTGCCCTGCCGACAAGTTTTAAGTAGCCGTCCGGCAAGACGACGCCGAGGTCTCCCGTTGCAAGCCAGCCCTCGTCATCAAGAGGTTGCTTTTCAATGGGGAGGTTATAGTAGCATATAATCATTTCCTTTGAGCGTATGTAAATCTCGCCGGGTTCTCCGTCCGGAACCTTTTTGCCGTTTGCGGGGTTACGGATTTCGATTTCAATGCCGTTCGCATTTGTGCCTACCGTTTGCGTGATATGCTCAAAAGTGTCCTCATAGTGCGTTATGGTGATTACGGCGTTTTCCGACATTCCGTAGATATTACAAAAATGATTGTTCGGCAAGAGAGAGTGGAGCATAGTCATCTGCGACTCGCTTATGGCAGAACCTCCGAGAGCCGATACGCGCAGTGACGAAAGGGCTTCCGGCGTGAACGACGGTTGCTGAATCATAGCAAGGAACATTGTGGGAACGGTATTAAAAATAGTACATTTTTCATTCTTAATTATATCTATCAGCGTTTCGGGCTTATTGTTAACGGGAATGTAGGAAACGCAACCGTACAAAAGCCCTATTCCTATACAGGAGGCAAAACCGAACACATGGAAAAACGGCAGGAACGCACATGATTTATCCGCGCTTGTAAAATCGCATTCCGCGCTTATTGCCTTTACCGAATTAAGAAGATTGAAAGAAGAGGAAAGAACCGCCTTCGGTTTTCCGGTGGAGCCCGAAGTGAATATAACAACGCTCGGGTCATCAAAATGGAATGTTTCATTGAATTTATCCGAAACATCATCATATTCCGCAAGCCGTTCGGTAAAATCTACGCCCATTCCGATATCATACATATATGTTACGGCGGATCTGCCGCCGAGCAATGCGGCGGAGAAAATGCCGAAATCGGTAATCCCGGGTATGGCTCCGTAGCAAAGATAGGTGATTTCACCTATTTCCGCGAGGGTTGCAATCTCGTCGGGTTTAAGTCCGTAGTTTACAAGAAGCGCAATCGCGCCGAGTTTTTGTACCGCAAAAAATGTTATAATCCAGTTTATGGAGTTCGGAGAGCAAATCCCGACATGAGAGCCTTTCTTAACGCCTGCCTTCGCAAGGTCGTTGGCTACAATCTGCGAGAGACGGTCGATATCTCGCCATGTGTAACTGCGACCGGCAAAGACAAAGGCGAGCCCGTCGTTCGACCTCTTTTTCAAAAGTTCTTTAAAACTGAGATGACAGTCAACCTCATTTACCTCTTTGAGGGTGTATGTCAGAATATTGGAAAATCCGGTAATCTGAAATACTTCGGCAATCATCTCATTGACATTGATGATATGCATGGTGGTTTCCGAAAGTTTTTTTCGGGCAACAAGTAAAACCCGAAGTCCGGCGGATGTTATATAATCCGTTTTGTCAAAATCAATTGTCAGGTCCAGATCGCCGTAATCAAGTTTCAACAGAGTTTCGCTGAGTTTCGGAGCCGTCTCGGTATCAACCGTTCCTTCGGTAGCAACGACAACCTTATTGCCGTTTTTAGTAACATCAATCAAAAGCATTAAAACATCACCTTTTTAATAAAATATATTTTTATGCGACAAAAACGCATTTAAGTCAATTTTCTGAGGCTTTTTTATCTCGTGTCAGGGCTCAAATGCCATGACGGCGTATAATTCGCCTTCGGAAAGCGGTTTTACGGTGTAACGGTTTATTGAATATCCGTCAGTTTCATAGTTTTCACTTTTCTAAGAGCAATCGTATTGACAATTACCGTGAATACCACTGTGATTATGGCGGCAATAAGCCATGAGGTGAAACTTACCCGTCTGTCAAAGCGGAAGAAGGGCTGTTCGAGTATTCTTATTATCCGATACGCGATTAACGAACCTGCGCCGAATCCGAGCATTATACCGAGAACGGTTGTAAGAACGGTTTCTCTCATCACATATTGTTTTGTCTCTTTAACGGTAAATCCGTTTATACGCATTATTATAAGTTCCCGCTTTTTGCCGTTTATGTACATATTGGTAAGGTTAAGTTGAACGACCAGCGCCATAACCGCCGCTATCACAATAAAAAGCGCAACTACCGAATCTACGGTCGAATTCGACGCTTCAACTACTTCCCTGTCATCGTCAAAGGGGGTAATTTTTTCAAAACCGTCGACTTTTTTGAGCTGTTTTTCCAAATCCGAAGCATCGGTATTTCCGAGCCGGACAAAAAATCCGTTGTAGGTAATATCTTCGTTGAAAACCTTCTCGTAGTAGCCGGGCGACATAACTATACTGCGCCCTATATAGTTTTCAAACACGCCCGCTACGCGTAATGTCGCAGTCTTTGTTCCGCGCAAGGTAATATCAAATCTACTGCCCTTGTCTAAGTTATAAACCTCCGCGAAACGCCGTTGAATTAAAACACCGTCGGTTATATTATCAAACGGCTTTCCTGTTTTCCAATCTCTTATGCGGTAGAATTTATCCAATTTTCTTATGTCGCCGCAAAAAAGTTCGGCAACCTGCAAATTGTCTATTCTGTATGTAACATTGGTGTTCAAAAGTTTTACATATTCCGTATTTTCCGCATCGAGTATATTTTTAATCCTGTTTTCGGCATCGGAAGCGCCACCGTCATACCGGACGCCTACATCATATTGCAATACTTCGTTATAATGGATTTTTTCGGAATTATTGAGTGATAATTTAAGTGTAACACCTATTATGATAAGGGCGCAACAACCGGCAACGCTCACAACGGTTACAACAACCCTTTTAAGGTCGGTTCGTATGTTAAGCAAAACGAGCCGTGAATAAAGCGACAGCCTGCCTTTACCTCCGGTTTTTTTGCCGCCGGTCGGCATCTTCGGTTGCATAAGGCGAACCGCCGGTTCCCTTACAAGTTTAACGCTTGCGAGCCAAACCGACACAAACGACAAAATGATACCCGCGATAAAAGCAATCACTGCCGGCAGGATGCTGACCGTCGGTTTTGAAACATCAAACTGATAATACTTTGAAAAGCCGTTAAGCATCATAGGCTCTATAACGAAGTATGCCCCGGCAACGCCTAAAAACGCCCCGATAACCGTTGCAGATACGCCGAAAACAATATACTTTGCGAATATCTCACGGTTGAAAAAGCCAAGCGCCTTTGTTGTTCCGACCAGGGTGCGTTGCTCGTCGACTATTTTCCCGACGGTTGCGAAAATCACAAGCGCGCCGACCGCCACAAACATCAGCGAAAATGTCATTTTAATATTCGAAAAATTTTCACTGCCGACAATTGTCTGAACAAAACTTGCGTTTCCCCTGCTGTCAAGCAATATCCATTCACAGTTTTCTATTTCATCGAACTGTTTTTTCGCGTCGGCGAGTTTTAATTTGCCGTCGTTATACTCTGTAAGCCCGTTTTCATATTCGGCTTCGCCGTCGGCAATTTTAACCTTTCCGTCTTCAAGCGTTTTTTTGCCGGCCTTTAATTCTCTGACACCCTGCTCATATTTTGCTTTTTGGGCGTTGTATAACGAAAGCCCGCTCTTGTACTCGTTCTCGGCGCTTACAATTTGAGCTTCGGCTTCCCTAAACTTTTTAAGTCCGCTTTGGTATTTCGACAGTTCCGATATGTATTTGCCATGCGCCTTATCCCACTCCACACATGCGGTTGAAAGTTTAGTGTAACCGTCAAAAGCGGTAGCCGCCGTTTGCAAAAGAGTTTCTTTTATAGCGTCAATATCGTAATCGTCGCCGTTTTTCGGCGCTTCTTTTTTCTGAGTTGCCTCATAAATTGAGACAAGAAGTTTGTCGGGCACATTAACGGAATTGACAACCGAAGCCAAGACATCCTCAATTTTCCGGCTCACATCAAAACGAACGGTATCGGTTATATAAAGATACTTAGCCGTTTCGTCGGGACTGTCGGTTTCCGCGGTTTTTACCGTTGCCCATTTTATAAGATTTCTATCCTCTTCACTTGTAAATATCTTCTCATACGCGTCTTTTACAATATTTCGAATTTTGGATTTTGCATCCTCAATTTCGGCAAAACCGTCTGCAAGTTTCTGCTTACCGCCGTCAAGTTCCGCCTTACCGGAGACGAGTTTCCCTTTTTCGGCATTAAGTGCCGTTTTTCCGTTTTCAATCTCGGTTTTTGCTTTTTTCAGCGTTTCATAGGCGCTGTCAAGTTCCGCCTTTGCGTTAATCAGCCGCGATTGACCGGAAATCAGTTCTTTTTCCCCTGATTTCAGTTCTTTTGTCTTTTGGTCAAGCTGCCGTCTGGCGTCTTCAAGTTTTTTAAGCGCCTCGTCGAGGCTTTTCTCACCGTCAAGAATATCCACGTTGGCAGTGTTTTTAACCTCGTTAAGGCGGCGGACGGTGGCTGATGCCGACAGTTTTTCTATCCGTTCGGTAACTTTCGCGACGCGCTCTTGGTACTCTTTTGAAAAGCGATCGATTTTTTCGGGCTTTTCTATAACCACTTCCGCCTTCATATAACAACCGGAAAGCGCGGCACTGTCAAACGCGTCCGAAGTTACAAAAACATACGCCGCGTCAGGGGCGAGTACATTTATATGGTCGGCATGCTTCGCAATGCCGGTGATGACATAATCACTTCCGCCTAAATACTCGGCGGTATTGCCTTTAACATCGAGCAAAGAAACGGTATCGCCGATTTTAAGTCCGAATTCATCGGCGGTTTTTTGCTCAACGGCGCATTCGCCGGCAGTTTTCGGCAACCGCCCTTTTTCGGGCACCGACAGGTTTATTCGGTTTGAAACCGATATAACATTAACGCTGTCGCGCTCATCCGCATAGCGGAGTTTAGCACCCGTGTATCTTATCGGCTCAACATCCTTGACGCCCTCAACGGCGCGAATATCTTCAATATCCTCTTCGGAAAAAAGGAGGGTCGAGACCATTTCAATATCACGGAAATTGAGATTGTCATAGATATCGGAAGCGTTTTTGCGCAGAGCGGAAGAGGTGTACCCGATACCCAAGTACGCCGTGATACCCATAATGGCAATAAGAATAATCGAAACGAAAGAAATTTTCATCTTCCGGATGTTTCTCAGGCAATCGGTGAACTGTGTCTTCTTCATACCAAATCACCACACAAGTTCTTCCGCTTTAAGCGGATGCATATTTCTTTTGATGCTTGCGATCTTCCCGCCGCGCACCTTTATAACGCGATCCGCCATTTTGGCGATCTCGGGGTTGTGGGTTACCATCATAACCGTCGTACCGTTGGATTTAACTATATTTTCAACAACCTT
>DEWC01000060.1 GCA_002363095.1 Ruminococcaceae bacterium UBA3220
GCACGAATTAAGGCTGTTTTGCGCAGAAGCGGCGATAAAAATAAGGACACCGAAAAAATCGTTAAATACGATAAACTTGAAATTAATTTGACCAATTATGAGCTGATTGTTGACGGGAAAAGAATTGATGCGCCGCCGAAAGAACTTGAACTTGTTTACCACCTTGCCAGTAATCCGAACCGTGTCTACACAAGAGATCAGCTTCTTGACGAAGTTTGGGGCTTTGACTACTACGGTGATTCGCGAACGGTTGATGTTCATGTAAAGCGCCTGAGAGAAAAACTTGAAAATGTTTCGCCCGAATGGTCTTTAAGAACTGTTTGGGGAGTTGGTTATAAATTCGAGGCAAAACAGTAATATGAAGCGCAAATTGTTTATAAAGTATTTTCTTGCGACAGGAATTGTCGTTATCGCCTGTTTGACCCTTATGATGATGATTATGACGGTAGTTTACAGCAAGTATATTTCTGATTCAAAGTATCAGACACTCAGGCGTTCATGCAATTCGGTGGCGGAATACTACGAAAAGGAGCCGGAGGGAATCACAACCTTCTCGGCACGAAAGAAAGTCCATTTTATTATTAATAATTTATCTCATGTTTCGGAAAATAATATGTTTATAACCGATACAAACGGATATATCACCATATGCGATTGTGATGAATGGTTTCATAACGGACGGTGCGAACACACGGCAACGGCGATAAGTACAAAAACACTTGAAAGCACCAAAAAGTCGGGCGGGCAAATTACCGATCTCGGCATTTACAGCGATCAGCGGTACGCGGTTACTGCGGACATTAAAGATTCCGACGGTTTAGTTGTGGGGACGGTTGTTGCAACCTGTCCTATCTCCGGTTTATCGGCGATGTTTGAAAGCATAGGTCGGATTTATATATTCAGTGCAATAGTGCCGTTACTGCTTTTGTTCGTTGCGCTTTATATAATAACAAACAGGATGACAAAACCGCTGAAACTGATGTCAAATGCGGCAAAAGCAATGGCAAAGGGCGATTTCTCATCGCGTATCCCCGTTACTTCAAATGACGAAATAGGTGATTTGGCGGCTTCGTTTAATGATATGACCGATTCTCTTTCAAGGCTTGAAAGTATGCGTAAAAGCTTTATCGCCGATGTCTCGCACGAGCTTAAAACCCCGATGACCACCATTGGCGGATTTATTGACGGTATTATTGACGGAACCATTGATGAAAGCAAGGAAAAGCATTATCTTATGCTTGTTTCCGAAGAAATAAAGAGGCTTTCCCGAATGGTAAATTCGATGCTGAATATTGCAAGAATTGAATCCGAAGAGTTTGTTCTTAAACCTTCAAAATTCGACTTTAAGGAAACGGTTTTAAATGTTGTATTAAGTCAGGAGCAACGAATAGAAGCCGGTAATATCGATATTGTCGGGCTCGATTTGTTTAACAGCATAACGGTTAACGCCGATAAGGATTTAATTCACCGCGTTGTTTATAATCTTGTGGACAATGCAATAAAGTTTACCGACAACGGCGGCTCAATAACATTTAAACTTAAGTTTGATTCAAATCAACTTGTATTTTCTATTTCAAACACCGGAAAAGGAATATCTTCCAAAGATTTGCCGTATGTATTTGAGCGCTTTTATAAATCGGATAAATCGCGCTCGGCAAACAAAAACAGTACCGGTTTAGGGCTGTATATGGCTAAAACCATAATTAAGAAGCACGGCGGCTCCATTTCCGTTAAGAGCAAAGAGAATGAACTGACTACATTCAGTTTTACTTTACCGATAGGTTTATGATATCTTTGTCAGTATTTAAAAAATTTTTAGGGTGATTAACATGGACAATTTTGAAAATCAGAACAATACTTCAGATATCGGGAATGACGATATCAATTCGGGACATGATGACCTTCGGGAAGAAACTCCGAACGGTGATTTTAACGATAGCGCCGCTCCTTACTCACCGGATAATACCGGCGTTGACATCAATTACTATCCCGAAAAAGCCTTTAAAAGAATCGAACCGGACTTTGAAAAGGAGCCCGACACAGGAAAAACAAAATCAGGCGGGCTTAGAATTTTTGCCTGTTTTTTGGCGTTGATTTTAATATTTACGGTTTCCTGCACGGTATGCTACAACCTCGGCAAAAATAAAAAAACCGATAGCGAACTCTACAGAAAAACCGAAATGAAGGTCTATCCTAAGCCTGCGAATACCGATGAAATGTCAGCCCAGGAGGTTTATGACAAAATCAATGACTCGATTGTCGGAATAATAGTATACAGTGAGGATGGAACTGCTTCACAGGCAAGCGGCGTCGTTTACACCGAAAATGAGTATGTTTTAACCAATGACCACATTTACGCTTCGGTTCCTTCGCCAAAATTCAAAGTGTTTACAAGCACGGGAGAAATGTACGACGCCGATTATGTTGCCGGTGATACTATCAGCGATTTGGCGCTTTTGAAGGTTAAAGGCGCAAAGGGTCTCAAAGCCCCTCAGTTCGGCGATTCCGCGCAGGTTCAGTTCGGTGAAAATGTTGTTGCAGTCGGAAGACCGGGTGATGCCCGTTCGCCTTCATCAATATCGACCGGCATTGTATCAAACCCGTGCCGCCGCGCGCAAATCACATCGAATTATACCGTTCGTATGATTCAAACCGACTGCGATATATTTGAAGGCAGCTCCGGAGGCGCCCTTGTAAATATGTACGGTCAGGTTATAGGAATAACCTCTTCAAAAATATCTTCTGACGCGGGAACATCAATCGGCTTTGCCATTCCGGCAAAAACCGTTGCGCGAATAGTGCCTCAGTTGTCTTCCGACGGCAAGGTTGTAAACAGGGCAAAACTCGGAATAACCTATACGGAAATTACCGCCCTTGAAGCAGAACTTAACAATTCTAAGTATACGGGTCTTTACATCACCGCGGTCAGTGAAGACAGCGATTTGGCGGGTAAAGTAGAAAAGGGGAGCATTATCACCCATATAAACGGCAACGAGATTAAAAGAGCCGAAACGGTTCTTGATATTATTGACGACAGTTATGCCAATGATGTTATAAAACTCACCGTTGTTGATGAAAAAGGGAATTCAAACGAATTATCGGTAAAACTTAAAGCCAATATCGGTGAATCCTCATATTCTACCGAAAAGAAAGAAGTCGAGAGCATACCTTCGGATGATTCGAAGAACCAAGAAAATGGAAAAGAGTTTAATTTCCCGAAAGGTGATTAAAACCGTAAGACTTATGCGGCCGCCGGTTGAAGCGGTCGCATTTTTTAATATTTAGGAGCAATTTTAAATATTTTTGTTGACAATCAGCGTGGTTTTGAGGTATAATTCATAATTGATAGGTTAGGCTTACAAAGGTTTGCCGTATGTTGCCGATTTTTATGCTTTATTCATCGGTTGCCCGAACCGGTGTATTATAATAACGATTTGAATTTAAGGGAGGTAAACAAAATGAAGAGAACATATCAGCCGAAAAAGCTTCATCGTAAAAAGGAACACGGTTTTCTTAAGAGAATGGCTACTGCCAATGGCAGAAAGGTGCTTGCGCGTCGCAGAGCAAAAGGAAGAAAGCAATTAACCTACTAATTGTCTCTGAAAACAGCCGCTGAGGGCGGCTTTTCCTTTTATCGGAGGAACAAAACCTTATGAAGCGATATATATCCATAAAGGAAAACAAGGATTTTAAGCGTCTTTATTTTAGGGGTAAGTCATTTGTCGACCCCTGTTTTGTGATGTATGTTGCAAAGGGTAAAAAAGGGAAAACACGCATAGGCATAACCGCAGGCAAAAAAATCGGGTGCGCCGTCTGCCGTAATCGGGCAAAACGGCTTATCAGAGCGGCTTTTTCGTCATTGGCGGATAGGATAACGCCCGGCTATGATTTTATTTTTGTTGCAAGAATCAGGATGCTTGAAAAAAAGAGTTATACAATTGCCGAAGGTATGGAAAAACATTTGAGAGCGGCAGGTGTTTGGTGTGAAATTCCGTCCGATTAGTAAATTTTTGGTATGGATTATTAAGATTTATCAAAAAGGCGTTTCGCCCCGTAAGATATCTTGTTGCAGATTTACGCCAACATGTTCGGCGTACGCTGTAGAAGCGTTAGAGAAACATGGATTATTTGTCGGATTGCCTCTCGTTATATGGAGAGTTTTGCGTTGCAATCCATGGTGTAAGGGCGGGTACGACCCCGTCCCCGAAAAAAGACCTTTCAGAAAGGTGGAAAAATAATGGATATACCATTTATAAATAAGCCTTTGAGTTTGCTTTTGCAACTTTTTGCAGGATGGTTCGGTAATTCCTTTGCTGCGGCTGTCGCGGTGTTTACCCTTATTATCAATTTAATTTTGATACCGCTTACCATTAAGAGCCAGAAATCATCGGTGCAGCAGATGCGAATCAAACCGAAGCTTGACGAACTTAAGAAGAAATACGGTAATGACCGTCAAAAAATGGCACAGGCACAACAGAAACTCTACCAGGATGAGGGAGTTTCAATGTCGGGCGGATGTCTTCCTA
>DEWC01000064.1 GCA_002363095.1 Ruminococcaceae bacterium UBA3220
TGTTATCGGTTATCATTCCTTCATATAATTCAGGCGATTTTGTCGAAACGGCGATAGAGTCCGTGCTTTTGCTTAATTCGGATGATGTTGAGATAATCGTCGTTAACGACGGCTCGACCGATAATACCGATGAGGTGCTGAAAAGGTACAGTAACAATAAAAGCATTATTGTTGAAACCATTTCAAATCACGGAACGGGATATGCGAGGAATTTTGGATTTAAGAAGGCTTCGGGAAAGTGGATAGCCTACCTTGATGCCGACGATACCTTTATTTACGGTACAAAACTGCTCGGTTATCTTCGCGCCGCAAACGATGAAACCGAGATAATCTACGCACCGCGCGCCAAAACAAACTTTGATTTATCGGCGGATATCGAAATCCTTTATCCCGAAACGGCGGAGGAAGTAAACAACAAAATACCGCGCCTTGAATTCTGGACCGGAATTTACAACGCCGGATTTTTAAGGAAAAACAATATTAAATTTTATGAATACAGGGCGCAGGATATTGAATCGGCGTTCAGATATCTTTGCTTTTCAAGGGCAAAAAACATAAAAATCGAAAACGATTTGTTTTTTATCCTCCAGCGTGTTAATGTTCAAAGCAACACCCATACATGGAATATTCATAAGCTTAACAGGATAAAGGCGCTCGTTTATTTTGATTTATTTGAAACGACCCCCTTTGAAGAGGACAAAGAATTCTTATTTTTCTCCGCCTTCAATTGTATTAAAAAATATGCAGAATATTCTTTGAAAAACGGCATTGAGGACAAAGCGGATTTCAGCGTCATGAAAAAACTTCGGGCAAAAATGGGAAATTATGACTATCCGTTTATACCGAAAAAGGAACTTAAAAGAATAAAAGGCGTTTTCTTCAAACTCACGCTTAAAAACAAAAAATTTGTATCGCCCGAAACGGCGGTGGCGGAAAACCTTAAAATTACCAATGAAGAGGCAATAAAACGCCTTAAAGAAATAAAAATACCGTAAATGAAAAATTCCCGCTCATATTGAGCGGGAATTTTTGCTGAATAAAAACACCGTCAGTCGTTATTGTTGCAGGCAGGGGTCAACGGCTCGGGCGGGAAAAACTCGCCGGTCGGGAAGTCAATTTTCCTGAACACATCGCAGGGGGTATCCAAAATATCGTCGCACTGCTTTTCGGGGATATAGAAATCGTAAACCGGAACGACCATCTGAACATCCCTTATAAGTTGAACAATGGTGAATAGCCCGAGGGTGGCGTAAACTGCCGTATCGTCCTCTGTCGGTTGCGTGTCAACCGGTCCGCCCAAATATTCTTCTACAATTGCAGGGAAGAAAACATTCGGGTAATCGGTGGAGCCTTCGGCAAGTCGCGAAGTTAAGGCAACCGGGTCAACGCACTGCAAAACGCATTTCGGACCGTTAGTGTTTTCGCCGATGAGGCGAGGAGTCGGAGCAACTGTATTGTCATCGCTTGTGAACACCTTAACATTGCCTTCGCCGCCGTAAAGGATAACCTTCTTCGTAAAGGAGGAAACACCCTTTACCGATGCGGGAATTTCGTTAGGTGATGTATAAAGGTCAAGGTCATTAAGGAATGTAAATGTCAAGTCACAGGCATAATAGCCCTTGTTGAAACTGATGGGCTCAACATCAATCGAAACATTAAGTACATTCGAGTCCGTGATTTTAACACTTGCAGCATTGTTGACAAGCGCCTGCGTCTCCTCGGTGAAAAATACCCGCAGATCTTCAAGACAGTCGCGGTCGCAACAGGAATCGTAAACGCGGTCGGCATTTATGCAAACCGCTTCTCTAATGCGACTGCTGTCAAAATTCTGTAATTTGCTTTCAGCCATAAAAAAACCTCCGTAAAAGATTGAAGAATTTGCTTTACTTCAATACATAATATGGAGTGTTTTTTAAAATGTGATTAAATATCTTCCCAACGGTAATTGTGAAGTTGTCCCTTATTCTGCAAAGCGGGGTAATCCCATTGCCGCAGGACCTCATAAACCGCAATCGCGACCGAGTTTGAAAGGTTGAGGCTTCGTATATCGTTTGCCATCGGGATTCTTACGCAAAAGTCTTTATTTTCTATGAGCAGTTCTTCGGGCAGTCCCTTGGTTTCCTTGCCGAAAAAGAGGTAGCAATTATCGGGGTAGGAGACTTCTGAATGTGCTTTTCTCCCCTTCGTTGTAAAAAAGAAAAACGCGCCGCTGTTTTTCGCAAAAAAGTCGGATAGATTGTCATAATAAGTTATATCGAGATATTGCCAGTAGTCAAGTCCCGCTCTTTTGAGTTTTTTGTCATCTATCTTAAACCCCATAGGTCCTACAAGGTGCAGTCTTGCTCCCGTTGCGGCGCAGGTTCTTGCGACATTTCCTGTGTTTTGCGGTATTTCCGGTTCTACCATAACAATATTGATTACAGCCATATATATCACCGCTTAAAATTATAGATAAAAAAATTTCTGTTGTCAATATCTGAAATATCCACTATAATATATGTATAATTTCTTCAAAAGGAATAAACTATGGAAAAATATAAAAATATAAGAGAAAAGGTTAAAAAGATTGAATACAAAATGGGGATAGGGTATATTAAAACGACCGACCGCCAATATACGGTTGTCCGTAGGCTTAATATGCTTTGCGTTATTTACCTTGCCGTAATGAATATTATCTCGGTTGCAAGTTTCATATTTGTTGAAATGCAGGTAAGAAAGAATATTGACTATAAATATGTTAAAGCGCATAATATGAATGTTGAGGAACTTGTTAAATCCAACATCAAGGTGGCAAAATGGGGCATCGCTTTGCTGATAATCGGAACGCTTTTAGAGATTGCAGGCGTTGTTCTTAACAAAATGAAATTCTGCATAACCGGAAATATTCTTAATATAGTACCTCTTCCGGTTTTTACGGTAATTTACGCAACCGTTTCAAAGGTAAGCGGTGTTTCGGCGCAAATATCGGAATATAACGCCGGCTTTTTCGGATACAAAGGCTCCTTTTATTGGCGGTATCTGATAAATTATGTGTTTATCCTTATTTTTTGCGCCTGGATGTTATTTATCGCAATTCGAGAGCGGGTAAGGTCGCGAAAGCTTTACGATAAGGTTCTTGAAAACATTTATGAAGAATATAAAAAGAAAACCGATGCCGACGATTTTACCGTTTCGGAAAAAGAGTGGGATGAATTTATTAAAAATTTCGACCCGCGAAAGAAAAAAATAGAGTAGCAGTAAATAATAGTTGCAATTCAGCGCTTTATTTTGTATAATGTAGTTTGTTGAAATCAAGGAGGTAGAGATTTATGAGTGGCGGCTTTATGATTATTTACTTTGTTGTATTAATCGCAATAATGTATTTTTTGATGATTCGTCCGCAGCGCAAAAAATCCAAAGAAGAAAAGGAAATGCGCGAGAATCTGAAGGTCGGCGATGAGATTGTAACCATCGGCGGTATCTACGGCAGGATTATCTCTCTTAAAGAAGATACTATGGTTATAGAATCCAAGAGCGACCATTCAAAACTTACTTTTGCCCGTTGGGCTTTACAGCAAAATTTGACTGTTCACGACGACGCGCCGAAGAAAAAGTAATAGATAATCTCCCTTCGCAGTATAATGTTACTGCGGAGGGATTTTTTATGAGCAGTTTGTTGAATTCACTAAAGGGTAAAAAGCGGAAATCCGGTTTCCCGTCTGAAAAGCCGGAAGCGGATATCGGCAAGGTGTTGTTGTTTGGCGCATTGGCAGGCTTCGCAGTAACCGTAATCTTCATCTGCATATTCGCCGTAATAATGCTGCTCGCGAATATTGACAGAATGTATGCGTCGCTTTTTGCAACGCTGAGCGTTTCGGCAGGCTCATTTGTCTCGGCGTTTTTTGTCGCGAAGCGAACGAAGCTTAAGGGAATTATCTCGGGGCTTTTAACCGGAATATGTTACTTTGTTGTTATTGCAATTATTTCGCTTGCGGTTGACGGGGCCGGGTTTACTTCAAATACGCTTTTCCACTTGATTATAATTCTGCTTTCTTCGGCTATCGGTGGGATAATCGGCGCAAACAAAAAGCAAAGCGCCGGCAGGATAAGGCTGTAAAAGATATATTTTCGGATAATCCCTGCGCAAAAGCAGGGATATACTTTTAAAGGAAAAAACCGTATTGTTTTTTGGCGCAAAAAAGGTTGAATTTTTTTAAAAAAAACACTTGCATTTTTTAGTTTTATGTGTTATCATTCTAAGGTACGCTGCAAAATTGTGGCGTTAAACATGCGTTGATGCGGGAGGTGGCCGACTTTCAGGTCGGGAAATTTCCGCGGAGTATGTCCGATTTTCAAACCGGGCGAAAGAATAAGGAAGCATGGGGATACTTGCGAATCTCAAATGCTGCGACGGTGCGAGCCGTCGTCCGGAATTGCCTAAAAACCCAGCAATGCCGGTTTTATATTGTGCCGATAAGAAATGCACGGCACGGTGTAAGTTTTGCCCGCCAACTAATTAAGGAGGCGAATTTTCACATGGCAGTGAAAGAAAAAATCCGTATTCGAATCAAGGGTTACGATCACGCGCTTGTCGACC
>DEWC01000087.1 GCA_002363095.1 Ruminococcaceae bacterium UBA3220
CCGGCTGAGCTTGTCGAAAAAGTCGACAAGCTCTTGGACGGGAATGCCGTTCGCAGAAAATCAGAGATTTTCTGACTGCACTCTACTCCCGCCAATACCACCCACGCACCCTTGAAAACCGCTCTTATAGGCGGTTTTCGCCTATAAGGAGTTTTTCCGCCGCACCTGTCGCCGGAAAAACAAAATGGCGCTGAGAACGGCGCCACACCATAACAACAGGTATATCGACAGACTGAAATATGCACCCCGAACGGGGTGCATATTTGTTGCCAAAAAATGTCGGGATTTTCCTGTGGAAATATTATATCCCATACTTTACATATTTTCCAATAACCGGGGTCCTTTTTTTAATACCCATCTATCGGTTATCGCCGCCGCCGCAATAAATACGGCAAGGGCGATACAAAGGAAAATGAAGGATGTTATCGGCAACGCAGTATAACGGTCGATAAGATAATAGCCGGCAACAACGGCGACCGGAATTATCCAACCGATAAGCAGAATAATCAGAGAATTAAGCGATTGCTTTATCGGTTTTGTTTCGTTCGTCCAATTAAAATCGGAGCGGTGAAGACCTAAAAACAGACCCATATCGGCTTCGAAAAAGGCGACAAAGAAGATAAGCGCCGATATAACGATGATTTCTTCCTTGTAAAATCCGAGGGTTACGCCGGCAACAATAAACGAAAGGACTGTTGTCGGCACGGTGAGAAGAAGATGAAAATCCCGTTTTGCCGTAAGTATATCGCGGTAGTCGACCGGAAGGGATTTTAATATCCATAGTTTTTTGCCTTCAAGCGAAATTGAGGGGGTCGAAACGGTATTCGTTGATGCTATCATAAGCGCAATCCCGGCGATAATCAGGGGCAAATAATCGTCAATATCAAAGGGCGTTTCCCTGAAAAAGTTAATTAAATCCCGTATTGAATTTCGTTTTATGATAACCGCGGCGGCGCCGATGGGGGCTAAAAGCGTCCCGAGCGCGCAGTTAAGAATATATGTCGGACTACTCAAAAACCGCTTTGCTTCACGCCATAAAAGGCTTTCGGAACGGCTTTTGATTTTTTTATCGGATTCAAATGCCACACTTTGCTTTTTTTCGCCTCGCTTGAGGGTGGAGATATAAAGGAAGGTTTTCGATAAAACAAAAATGCAAACCGCAAAAAGGGCAATGGATATAAGGCAGAACAGTCCGAAATACTTAATGTCTCCGGTTGACGCCTTGCCGATTACAAAGAATATATTGCCCCATTTTTTAAGCCCTTCGCCGGCCGCGACGGGATTTTCGACAATGCCTTCTAATGTGTCGGTCATTCTAAACCACACGAAGTAGTATGCGCCAAGAGCGGCAAGCGTTATAAGAACGGTCAAGATGGCGTTGTTTTTCAGCCGCAACGAAATCGCGGCAACCGCAAAGCCCAAAATAACCGTTAAAACTGTAACGAAAAGCGCTATTATAAAAAGCAGCAGCACGCAGAATATTACCGCCAAAACCGATGGCTGCCCGAATATAAAATACAAAGCGCAAACGGGTACCCAAACTATTCCCGAATACATAAGTGAAAGCCCGTATACCGCAATAATTCTTGAGGATAAAATCTTAATCGGAGGTATGGGAAGCGATAAAAGAAGTTCGTTATCCTTTGAAAGATAAAGCGAAGCATATGTGTTAAAAACGCTTCCGAAAATCCCCAAAACAATTGCTATAATGCCCATAACGGCGAAATAAATCCACTTTATTTCCGGCGGTCCCTTTACAATATCAACCAAGAGCCACGCCATACCGAGGAAGGTGGCGCAGAGGAATAAGAGCAACACGGCAAAGAGCGAAAACAAAAGCGCCGTTTTTGCCTTTGTGCGCTTTTTACCTGTCTTGGCATTTACGAAATACGACTTGAATAATTCAACAAACTGTTTCTTTATAAGAGGATTATGCATAATCATTCCTCCAGTTCAAGAAATGCCGATTCAAGACTTTCATCGCCCTTGACCTCTTCCATTGTGCCGGACTTGATTAGTTTTCCGTTCTTAATTATTGCCACCTTTTGGCAAAGCTTTTCGGCAACATCCAAGACATGGGTCGAAAAGAAAATCACACCGCCCGCCTCGCAAACACCGTGCATCATTTCTTTAAGCGAGTGAGAAGCCTTGGGGTCAAGCCCTACAAACGGCTCATCCATTATAATGAGTTTCGGGTCGTGAATAAAGGCGGAAATAATCGCAAGTTTTTGCTTCATTCCGTGGGAATATGAAGAAATAGGGCTTGCAAGGTCGCCGGTAAGTTCGAAAACATCGGCATACTCTTTGATTTTAGCATTTCTCCGGTCACCCGGAATTTCAAAAACATCGGCGATAAAATTTAAAAACTCCATACCCGTCATAAATTCATAAAGGTCGGGATTATCGGGGATATAGGCAATTTTTTTCTTGCAGGACAAGGGGTTTTTGACAACCGATTCGCCGTCAATAAAAATATCACCGCTTTCAAACTTCAAAATCCCGGCTATACTTTTAAGGGTGGTCGTCTTTCCCGCACCGTTGTGTCCTATAAATCCGTAAATTTCACCCGGTTCAACGGTTAATGAAAGGTCGTCAACAGCCTTAATATCACCGTAGACTTTTGTAAGATGTTCAATTTTAAGCATTTAAAATCCTCCTTTATAAGTCATTTAAAAAAGTGATAACTGGTTTGTGTCGGGCAGGTCGGCAAAGGCGCCTAAATCTGAAAGATTCTTGATAATTGTCTTTGAAACGCCCGACTGCAACGCGAAATCCTCAACCGAAATATAATCGCCTTTTTGGGCGGCGTTATAAATCGAATACGCAGCCTTTTCGCCGCAACCCGACATAGCGCAGAAGGGCAGGCGCATTTTGCCGTCCTCGGGGAGGTATTTCACGGCGTGGGATTTGCTTATATCAATCGGCAAGACTTCTATGCCCCGTGCCATCATCTCATTAAAGATAAGCAGGTTCTTATAGTTATCCAGTTCCTTTTTCTCGGCTTCCTTGCCCTTTGCCTTGATACTTTCCATAACGCTTTTTACCCTGTCGCGCCCGGCAATAACCGTAGCAACATCAACATCCTCGGGTCGGGCGGTAAAATAGGCACAGTAGTAGGCGAGCGGTTTATAAACCTTATACCACCCGATACGAAGCGCCGAAATAACATAAGCGGCGGCGTGCGCTTTCGGGAACATATATTCAATTTTCTTACAACTGTTTATATACCATTCGGGAACGCCTACGGCACGCATTTCATCGGCGTATTTATTCCAGTCCGCCTCGGAAATAACACCCTTTGCAACAAAGCCTTTTCGAACCGTTTCGGTTATCTTGAAGGCGAGCTGACTGTCCATCCCTTTATGTATGAGGTACATCATTATGTTATCTCTGGTTCCTATTACCTCAGAAATGGTACAGGTGCCGTTGTCTATGAGGTCCTTTGCGTTGCCGTGGTAGACATTGGTGCCGTGAGAAAGACCCGAAATCTGGAGAAGGTCGGCAAAGTTTTTCGGTTTGCAGTCAACAAGCATATCAAGTGTTAATTTTGTGCCGAATTCGGGAATTCCGAGCGTCCCTGTCGGAACACCGATTTCCTCGGGGGTAACGCCCAATGCGTCGGTCGAAGTAAATATGCTGTAAACTTTCGGGTCGGACATGGTAATATCGTTTACCGGTATTCCCGAATAGTCTTCAAGATATTTATATGTTGTGGGGACAACATGCCCGAGCTCATCAAGTTTAAGAATGGTATCGTGAATTGAATGGAAGTCAAAATGGGTGGTTATAATATCGCTGTCAACATCGTCGGCAGGGTGCTGAACCGGACAGAAATCATATATCGACATTCCCTCCGGTACGATTATCATTCCCGCCGGGTGCTGACCGGTGGTTGTTTTTACCTTTGCTTTTTCAACCTTTGCGGCAAGGCGGTTAAGTTCGGCGTTATTAAGGGTGATATTCATCTTTTCGGCATATGCCTTTGTAAAACCGAAGGCGGTTTTTTCCGCTATACTCGTTATGGTTCCCGCCTTAAAGACATTCTTTTCGCCGAAAAGGGTTTTTGTGAAGTCCTGAACCCTTCCCTGAACCTCATCGGAAAAGTTGAGGTCTATATCGGGAACCTTATCGCCCTTGA
>DEWC01000074.1 GCA_002363095.1 Ruminococcaceae bacterium UBA3220
TCGCCGCCGAACTGCATATTACAACCGTATTCCTTGTAAAGGTGATAAAAATCGTAACTTTGCATTATCATATAGTTAAATTCAAGGAAAGAAAGACCTTTTTCCATTCTTTGCTTGTAGCACTCGGCGCGCAGCATATTGTTTACCGAGAAGCAGGCGCCTACATCTCGTAAAAGGTCGATGTAGTTAAGTTTTAAAAGCCAGTCGGCATTGTTCACCATCTGTGCTTTTCCCTCGCCGAATTCGATAAAACGGCTCATCTGCTTTTTAAAGCAATCACAGTTATGCTGAATCATCTCCGGAGTCATCATTGAGCGCATATCCGTCCTGCCCGATGGGTCTCCTATGTATCCCGTTCCTCCGCCTATAAGGGCAATCGGTTTATTGCCCGCCATTTGAAGTCGTTTCATAAGACAAAGCGCCATAAAATGCCCTACATGCAGGCTGTCGGCGGTCGGGTCGAACCCGATATAAAAGGTTGCCTTACCGTTATTGATAAGCTCCCTTATTTCCTTTTCATCGGTTACTTGGGCTATAAGTCCCCTTGCAACAAGTTCTTCATAAATTTCCATTTCATTTGCTCCTATCTAACAGTTCTTTGGCTGAATTATAAAGATTGTCGGTAATTTCCGTTCCGGACATTATCCTTGCAATCTCGGCTATGCGCTCTTCATACCCGAGGGACAAGGTTTCGGTAAATGTCCTGCCGTCTTTTACCGTCTTTTTGGTTTTTATATGATTATCGGCAAACGCCGCAATCTGCGCTAAATGGGTTACGCAAACCACCTGTCTGATACCGGAAATCTCTTTGAGTTGCTTTCCGACCTTTCCGGCGGCAAATCCGCTTATTCCGGTATCTATTTCATCGAAAATCATCGTTTCAACATCATCGTTATCCGAAAGGACGCTCTTTATCGCCAGCATTATACGGGAAAGTTCGCCTCCCGAAGCGATTTTGCCGAGCGGTTTATAGTCTTCACCGACATTTGATTTTATCTCAAATTCAACAACATCACAACCGCTCTTTGTGTATCTTCCTTTTTCGATACTTACCGAAAATTCGACATTTGCCATATCAAGATATTTAAGCACTGCGGTTACATCACGCGAAAACTTTTCGGCGGTTTTTTTGCGGTCAACCGAGAGAATTTCCGCCAAATCGACAAGACGCTTTTTCGATTCCTCAAGTTTTTTTGAAAGCTCTTTTGTTTTTTCTTCACTCGTTTCGATTTTTGAAAGTTCATTTTTTGAAGTTTCGAGAAAATCAAAAAGCGCCTGCTCGCTTCCGCCGTATTTTTTGATTAGGCGGTTAACGGTATCAAGCCTTTCGGCAACCTCCGATTTGTCGGTTCTTACGGTCTCTGTCCGGGCAAGAGCGTCCCTAAGCCCGTCGGAAACACTCTCTATTTCGGCAAAAGCCGAATCAAGCAAATCAAGGTACGAGGCGATTTCCTTAACCTTCAAGCCGGAAATATTCTTTTTAGCGCCTCTGACGAGACCGATTGCCCCCTCGGCTTGGTCGTTTCCCGAAAGCATAGAAACTGCTCCGCTTATCGCTTCTATGGTTTTCTCATAGTTTTCGGCAAGGGTGAGTTTTTCTTTGAGTTCTTCCCTCTCGCCGGGATTAAGCTTTGCCGATTCTATCTCGTTAATACAAAAGGACAAATACTCCCGCTTTCGCGCTTTTTCGTCATCCTTAAGATTTAAGTCGTTAAGTTCACGCCTTATGGCGTTCAGCTTTTTAAACTCATCGTAATAGCGTTGCCTTTTGTCGGTATTAGCGGACATTCTGTCAATATATCCGCAATGATTATCGGGGTTTAAAAGCATTTGCGAATCATGCTGACCGTGAATATCCACAAGAAACTTTCCGATTTCTTTAAGAATACCTACGGTTGCGGTTTTGCCGTTTATCTTTACAGCGCTTCCCGATGAAGTAATAATTCGCAGAATAAGCAAATTACCTTCATCATCGGGTTCAATATCAAAGGACTTTAAAAGGGCTGTTGTGCTTGCGGTAAAATTGCCGAATATGGCGGTAACGCTCGCCCTGTCGCAACCTTTTCTTATCAGGTCCCGGCTTGTCCGTTCGCCGAGCACCGCGTTTATCGAATCAATAATTATGGATTTTCCCGCGCCGGTCTCGCCTGTCAGAACATTAAAGCCTTTACCGAAATCAATTTCCGCCTTTTCGATAACGGCGATGTTTTCTATCAACAAATATTTAAGCATATCAAACCCGCCGTTAAAGCATTTCCTTTATCTTTTCACAAAGCCAGTGTGCGTCCTGCTCGGTTCTTGTTATAAGCAAAACGGTGTCATCGCCGGCAATAGAGCCCAGCATAACCTCGTCAAACTCGGCTTCAAGCGCAACGCAAACACTTTGCGCCATACCTGTAAGACATTTTATGACAATATCGTTCATGGCGTAATCTACGCTCTTGACCGATTGAAGCATAATTTGCTTGAATTCTACCGATGTTTCGGAAGCATATTGCTTCGGTGCGACATAGCAATAGTTTCCCGAAGTGTCGTGGCTTTTAACCAGTTTAAGTTCTCTTATATCTCTTGAAACGGTCGACTGTGTAACATTAAATCCGTATTTCATCAAGGCGTTTTGAAGCTCATCCTGAGTGTAAACCGGGGATTTGCCGATTATTTCAAGAATTTTTTTCTGCCGTGTATTTTTCAATGTTATGCCTCCCAAAATATCATTTTGAAAATTCCGAAAATTTCATTGAAAGGGTCGAATAAAAGTTTTTATCGTTAAGGCGAATCAGTTCAACATATTCATCCGATTTTGCGATAGTGATTTTTGTTTTAGGTCTCACCTGAGCAACCTTTCGCCCGTCGACCGTCAAATAAATGTCCGCCCTTTTTTTCGAAAATGCATTCACCTTAATCACTCTGTCGCTTCCCAAAATTATCGGTTTAGCCGAGAGTGAATGCGAACAAATAGGGGTTATGCAAATGCACTGCGCCGAAGAGTCGATTATCGGACCCCCGGCAGAAAGCGAATACGCGGTAGAGCCGGTAGGCGTTGAAATTATTATTCCGTCGGCACGGTAATGGATGCTGTCGTTTTCAATGCCGGCGTAAATATCAACAATTCTTGAAATATAACCGCTGGTTATTACGGCGTCATTAAGCGCTTTATATATGCTTACATTCCCGTTTTCATCGCTGACGGTTATATCAAGCATCATTCGCTTTTCGGTTGTGTATTCACCGGTTTTAAGTTTTGAAAGAAGTTTGTATTCTCCCTGCTCTATGTTGGCAAGATAACCTACCCTCCCGGCGTTAATGCCTATGATTGGTTTTTTTGCCTGCGCCGCCTTTTTTGCGTATCGGATTATCGTTCCGTCTCCGCCAATCGTAACAATAAAATCGCCCTTTTGGAATAATTCTTCCTCGGGCAGAGATTCAAAATTAGAACAGCACACCGTTTGCGGAAGATAGCCTTTTATCCCGTTTTCCCTGAAAAACTTACCTATGTTTTCAAGTGTTTCAAGGCAACCGTTTTTGTCTACATTAGGCAGTACCGTAATGGTCATTTAATCACTTCCGTTCAATTCTTTATATGATTTTTCCACGGTAGGTATTATTTCTGTTTCATTATCGGGGTCATTCGAATTCTCGATATAGCATAGGTACTCAATGTTGCCCTCGGGTCCCTTAACGGGCGAATAATCAAGTCCCAAAACTCTGAATTCGTTGTCCTTAACATATCCCAAAACTTTTTGGATAACACTGATGTGTACCGATTTATCGCGTACGACCCCTTTTTTGCCGACATTTTCTTTTCCCGCCTCAAATTGCGGTTTAATAAGACAAACGGCTTTGCCTTTTTCTTTGAGTAGTGTTTTCAGAACCGGCAAAATATGGTAAAGCGAAATAAAAGAAACATCAACGCTTGCAAAATCAAGCGGTTGTGCAATCTGTTCGCGTGTTACATAACGAAAATTGGTCCTTTCGAGGTTTACAACACGGCTGTCGGTGCGAAGTTTCCATGCAAGTTGACCGTAGCCGACATCAATGGCATAAACCTTTTCGGCGCCGTTTTGGAGCATACAATCTGTAAAACCTCCGGTTGAAGCTCCGACATCGGCACAAATCTTTCCCTTTAAATCAGGCACAAAGACATTTATTGCTTTTTCGAGTTTCAATCCGCCCCTACTTACATATTTTAATGTATTGCCGCGAACCTCAATTCGGTCATCATCCCTAACACTGGTGCCCGGTTTATCACATTTTTGGTTGTTTATGTATACAATGCCCGACATTATTAGGGCTTTTGCCTTTTCGCGACTGTCCGCATACCCCTTTTCAAAGAGTGCGATATCAAGTCTTTTCTTATCCTGCATCACTTTACTCCGAGAGTTTTCTTGATTGAATCCACATCGAACCCGAAGCGTTTGAAACTCTCCGAAACACTCGATTGCGGAACAAATTCTTCGTCTATTGCAATAATTCTTAAATCGCCTTTAAATCCGTTTTCGTATAGTAAACTACCGAAATATTCTCCTATTCCGCCCTTTTTTGATGACTCCTCATAAAACCATACGGTTTTATAACAGGTTGCCGCGTTTACGACCTCTTCCCCAAGCGGATATATCTTATTAAGCTTTATGATCGATATATCGGTGTTTTCGGTGGCCTTATACACATTTGAAAAAAGCCTTCCGTATGTAATAACGAGCTGTTCGCCGTTCCTTTGAAGATGGTTAAAATCCAAACTGTAATCAAGTTTAACATTGCCGGACTGACATCCCCTCGGATATCTGACGGCGGCAAGCATATCGTTTTCGGCAATAAATTTTATTCTGTATTCAAGTTCGTCATAATAACAAGGCGAATAGATATTCATATTGGGTATCATCGAAAGGTAGGAAACATCGAAAACTCCCTGGTGGCTTTCTCCGTCTTCGCCTACCAGCCCGGCCCTGTCAACGAGAAGCTTTATCGGAACATTGCCGATTGCGGCGTCGTGAATAATTTGGTCAAATCCGCGTTGAAGGAAACTTGAATAAACCGCAAAGAAAGGAATCATACCGCCCTTTGCCAGCCCTGCCGCAAAGGTTACGGCGTGTTGCTCGGCAATTCCGACATCAAAAAATCTGTTTCTGAATTTTTCTTTGAATTCCGAAAGTCCCGTTCCGGTCGTCATTGCGGCGGTTATAGCGCAAATCCTTTGGTTGCTTTCGGCTATTTTGACGAGGGTCTCTCCTGCAACATCGGAAAAGGTAAGTTTTTCGCTTTCAACCGCTCCGACTTCGACATCAAACGGAGAAACGCCGTGATAATCCTTCGGCTTGTTTTCGGCAAACTGATAGCCCTTGCCCTTAGTCGTAATAACATGAACAATGGAAGGACGGACATATCTTTCGGCTGTCCACAAAAGGTGTTCGAGAGCTCTTATATCGTGACCGTCCACCGGACCTAAATAATTGTATCCGAGGGTTTCGAAAAAACTGTTCCGATAAACCGCGCGTTTGAATACCTCTTTTACGCGAAAGACGAATTTCGCCGTTTTTTCGCCGATAAAAGGTATTCTTTTTAAAAATCTGTTGACGGCAAATTTGACCGAATGATATCGCGGACGGTTGCGAAGGTGGGTTATCGCCTTTGATATGGCGCCGACATTATGAGAAATCGACATCTTGTTATCATTAAGCACAATTACAAAATTGCCGCGTGTTCTTCCGGCATTGTTTAATCCTTCAAATGCAATTCCGCCGGTCATGGCTCCGTCGCCGATAACGGCTACCGCAGTTCCGCTTTCACCCCTTAAACGCTTGGCTTTGTATATGCCGTAGGCTGCGGAAATCGAGTTACTGCTGTGCCCTGTAACAACCGGGTCGTGCTCGCTCTCGGCAGGACGCATAAATCCCGAAATACCGTCCTTTTTTCGGAGGGTAGAGAATCTTTCATACCTTCCCGTCAGCAACTTATGGGTATAACTCTGATGCCCTACATCAAAGATGATTGCGTCATCCGGAGAGTTAAAAATCCGGTGCAATGCAACCGTCAGTTCAACAACACCCAGATTTGACGCAAGATGCCCACCGTTTTTTGAAACGGTTTCTATAATATCATCCCGAATTTCCTCGCACAATATGTCAAGCTCGGAATAGTTGAGTTTTTTTACATCTTCGGGAGATTTTATCCGGCTTAGATATTTATAATCCAAAACTATCGTCCTCTTGGTTTAATAATTCCTTTTCAGTAAATATTCTGTCAATTCTTTCAGTAAATCGGTTTCGCCCTCAAAGTCGCTTAGTATTCCCATCGCCCTGTCGGTTAAATCTTTACAAAGCGCTCTGCACCGTTCAACGCCGAGCAAATCGACCATTGTAGTTTTACTGTTCTTTTTGTCGCTTCCCACAGGCTTACCCAGGGTTTTTTCATCGCCGCTGCAATCAAGAATATCGTCGATAATCTGAAACGCCATTCCTACGCATTCGGCATATTCTGCTGCCATTTCTAATTCACGGTCGGTCGCTCCCGCGAGTATCGCGCCGCAAACAGCCGACGCTTTAATAAGAGCCCCGGTTTTTAAAAGGTAGGTTTTTTTAAGTATCTCCTCGGTTGCCGGTTCACCCGAACAGGTATCGATTACCTGACCGCCTATCATACCGTCAATACCGGCGTTTTTTGACAGAAACCCGAGTGCGCGAACAATACGCTCGGGCTCTATCCCGAGTGTTCTCGACGCCACGCCGAAACTTTCGGTAAGCAGGGCGTCGCCGGCGAGAAGCGCCATGGCTTCACCGTATTTTTTGTGATTAGACGGCTTACCGCGACGCATATCGTCGTTATCCATACAGGGCAAATCGTCATGTATAAGCGAATAGGTATGTATCATTTCAACCGCACAGGCAAAATTGTAAGCGCAGTCGTCGTCTCCGCCGAAAAGCTTATAAAACTCAAGCAGAATTACCGGTCTTATGCGCTTTCCTCCGGCAAAGACGCTATATCTAGCCGCCTCACTCACGGCTTTGTAGTATTGGCTTGACGCCGGCAAAAGAATGTCAAGGCGCTTATCAATCTTTTCACAGTAATTTTTTAAGGCAAGTTCAATCATTGTTTTCTCCGTCTTCGGCTTCGCTTAAAGAAATTATTTTTTGTTTTGCATTTTCAAGATACTTTGAGCATTCTTTTGAAAGCGCTATCCCTTTTTCAAACGCTTTTATGGATTCATCAAGCGGCATATCGCCCTTTTCGAGCGCCGAAACCGTTTGTTCGAGTTCTTTAAGAGAGTTTTCAAAATCAAAATCTTTCATTACTCTTTACCTCACAATTCAGTTTGCCGTCTTTAAGTCTTACCTCTATGCGGTCGCCCGGCGAGACTTGGTCGGCAGACGCCACAACGCCCCCCTGACGGGAAACAACGGCGTATCCTCTTTTAAGCGTTTCTAAAGGACTTAAAGAATCAAGTTTTGTTAAGAGATTATCAAAATCCCGTTCACCGCGGTTTAAAATGCGGGAAACCGAGTTTAACATATCCCTGTGTATGTAATCAATCGTTTGCAATTTACGGTCAATAAGATTCACGGCATTCCGGGATATTTTTTTGACATCCGCCGAGAGAAGTCGGTACTCGTAGCCTCTTAATACCGCCTGCAAGGCATTGTTAAGCCTTGATTTTATACCTTCCGTATACGCTTTATATTCACCTTTATCCCCGGTGGCAATTACCGCCGCCTCGGTAGGAGTTGCCGCCCTTTTATCAGCGACATAATCGCATATCGAAAAATCAATTTCATGACCTACCGCCGAAATAACTGGAAACGGAGATTCGTATATTTTTCGGGCTAAGCGTTCGTCGTTAAATGCGCCGAGGTCTTCTGCCGAACCTCCGCCGCGCCCTATTATAACCGTATCGACCCCTTGAAGCCCGTAAACCCTGTCAAGGGTTTTTACCATACTTTCCGCCGCGCCTTCACCCTGCACCGTTACAGGGCATAGAATAACCTCGCACGAAGGCAGCCTCTTTTCAAGCGTAGCGCATATATCCCTGACCGCGGCGCCTGCCGAAGAGGTTATAACCGCAATTCTTTTCGGGAATTTTGCAACCGGGCGTTTTGAGGAAGGGTCAAACAGCCCCTCCTTTCGGAGTTTCTCGGCGAGCGCCTTTACCTGAAACGAAATATCACCTTGCCCGAACAACGAAAGTTCGCTTGCATAAAACTGATACTGACCGTCGCGCTCGTAAAGCGAAACATATCCCTTTACTACAACCTTATTCCCGTCCTCCGGGGAAAAGGTTACCTTCGGAGTATAGCCTTTGAACATCACGCAACGCACCGAGGCATCGTTATCTTTAAGGGTGAAATACCAATGTCCGCTTGCATAGTGGTTTTTAAAATTAGACAGTTCACCTGTAACGGTAATGGAATTAAGCCGGGTGTCGGTTTCAAGAAGCGATTTTACATAAAGGTTTAGTTGTTTTACGCTTATGGGATTATTCATCGGTTTTAAGTTGTTTCGAAACGGTTGAAAGAATACCGTTTACGAATGACGCGTCGTCCTTTGTAGCATATTTTTTTGAAAGTTCCACCGCTTCGTTTATAGAAACCGCAACAGGTATATCTTCCATATATTTCATTTCAAATACGGCAAGTCTTAAAATAGCGAGAGCGGTTTTGGAAATTCGCTTGATACTCCAACCGATTGCGTTATCGGATATTATGGCGTCTATTTCTTCTATGCTGTCATAAGCGCCGAAAAACACGGTCTTGATATACTCATCGGGCACAATATCCCTAACCTCAACTGCAATTTCAAGAATATCCTGCAAACTGTCGGCTGAAAACTGTTTTTCAAAAATCAGGATGAATGCTTCTTCCCTTGCTTGCTTTCTTGTCATATTATTACCTACCCCGCTTGCCATACGGCAAAATTTGTCTTTGTAAAAGATAAATCTATATTATTATACTACAATAGTTTGCATTTTTCAAGAAAATATGCATAAAAATATTAATAATATGCAAAAAAGCCGACGGATTTTCCGTCGGCACAGTCTGTCGATAAACCTGTTGTT
>DEWC01000079.1 GCA_002363095.1 Ruminococcaceae bacterium UBA3220
AGAGCGGTTTTCAAGGGTGCGTGGGTGGTATTGGCGGGAGTAGAGTGCAGTCAGAAAATCTCTGATTTTCTGCGAACGGCATTCTAGTCCTTGAGCTTGTCGAAAAAGTCGACAAGCTCAAAGCGGTTGTGAAAACACAACCGCTTAATTTATTAGTCAGAATAATTAAATGTCGGAACGATGGATTTTACGGTTTTTCTTACATCATAATCATCGTCAGACATATTCTTTTTAAGTTCTTTTAAAGTTGAAACAAACTCTTCTTCATCGAAAACAATAGGCTTACCGATGTGTATAAGACTGTTCGAAGTTCTTTTAAGCCCCTCTTCCATCAGAAGCTTTTCCTCATACATCTTTTCGCCGGGGCGAAGCCCGGTGAATTCAATCTTAATCTCGGTATACGGCTTGTACCCCGAAAGGCGAATAAGATTCTCGGCAAGGTCAATAATTTTTACCGGTTCACCCATATCAAGGACAAATATTTCTCCGCCCTTTGCCGTTGCGCCGGCCTGCAAGACAAGCGAAACCGCTTCAGGGATGGTCATAAAATAGCGTATTATATTGGGGTCGGTGACCGTAACGGGACCGCCATCGGCAATCTGTTTTTTGAAAAGCGGTATTACAGAACCGTTGCTGCCTAAAACATTTCCGAAACGAACGGCAGCGAATTCGGTTTTGGAATGATGCGAAAAATACTGAATTATCATTTCACAAATACGCTTGCTCGCACCCATTATATTGGTTGGATTTACCGCCTTGTCGGTCGATATAAGAATGAATTTTTTTACGCCGAACTTGTCCGCGCATTCAGCAACATTATATGTTCCGAAAACATTGTTTTTAATGGATTCATTCGGGCTTTCCTCCATAAGCGGAACATGTTTATGGGCAGCGGCATGGAAAACTATTTGAGGTTTATATTTTTCAAAAACACCTTTAAGACGGTCTTTATCCCGAACAGAGCCTATCAAAACCGTTAAGTTTAAATCAGGGTTTTCTCTTAACAATTCATTTTGAATATCATAGGCATTGTTTTCATAGATATCAAAAATTATAAGCTGAGCAGGGAGATGTTTGGAAATCTGCCTGCAAAGTTCACTGCCAATCGAACCGCCTCCGCCGGTAACAAGAACGGTTTGACCTGAAACATAGTCAAGAACAGATTCAACCTCTATATCAATCGGTTCTCGACCCAAAAGGTCTTCAATCTGAACTTCACGCAACGCAGAAACATTCAGCGATGTTGATTTTTCGTCAGCAAGTTTGTAATAAGAAGGAATAATCCTTATCTTGCAATCGGTTTTTTGGCATAAATTCAAGATTGCCGCTTTTCTTTCGCTCGAACAGGAAGGAATTGCAAGCAAGATTATATCAATATCGTGCTTATCAACAAGCGAAATAATATCGGATGTATCCCCTTCGATAGTTACGCCGTTTATACTTCTGCCGATTTTAGACTTGTCATCGTCGACGATGCATTTAATTCGGCAGTTTGAACGCTTTGTATTGCTTTTAATATCGTTGATCAGGAGGCTTCCGGCAATTCCGCCGCCGATAATCATAATGTTACCGCTTATTGATTCATCAGTGCCCCTTTTCTTTAAATCACGATAGTGCAGTATATACTTAGCCATAGTCTCAAAAAGGGTTATAAAAAGAATCGCCAGAAATATCATCGAAAGCGGCAAATTTTCGAGACGGGGCTGTTGAATCGCCACATAGACGACAAAAGTTATACCCACCGAAAAAATACTGACTATAACTATTCTCAAATACGAAACAAGATCTGCGTATTTCCAAAGTATCGCATATATATTGAAAAAGTAAGCCAAAGTTATAAAAACCATCGGGTGGATAACGAATACTGCCAGTAACAGTATTTTATCAGCGAAAACGCCGCCCATTGAACTAATACTGAAATCGTTTATACAGCTGATAGTTAAAGCAAGAATAGTAGAAACAACAACGATAATATAATCAAGCAACATTGTCGTTGCTTGATTTATTATAAACCTTTGGGATAATTTTCTTCTCATAAAAATCACCAATTATATATTAACACAATTCTTGTGCAAAATCAATCAGTTTTTATTTTAAGAACTTTGTATATCCCTTTCCGTATTTAACGCATCTCGAAACACGGCTTAATGTTGCCGATGAAATATCAGTCTTTTCGATAACACCGTTATAAGTGTTGCCTTCTATGAGCATTTTTGCCGCCTTAATCCGTGAAGCCATCTGCTCAATTTCCTTGTTTGTGCATAGGTCTTCAAACAACAGTTCGCAGTCCTCTACCGTTTTCAGCTTTAACAGAACCTTGTAAAGTTCTTTTATATCATCAGACCGAATGTTTTTATCGCTCATAATAAAAATCCTCTTTGATGTGTTTTTGAATAATCGCGTTACCGAAAATCTTGATTTTCGGGTCGCTGTTCGAAGCGGAAATTCTTATAATTCCGCCCGGCTGTTTTAGTTGCAGGTTAACAGAACTGTTTTCACTAAGCAAATAAGATGCTACGGCAACACTGCCGCTTACACAGGAATTTTCGTATGTAAGCGTGTCGCACTCTTGAACATAAACTACCGGCAATAAAGATTGGTCTTCCCTATTAAGAATCATAACCCCCATTGCAGGATAGTTTAATTCTTTCGAATATTTTCGAAGCATCTTTTCAGCCTTATCACGGCTTAAAGCGTTATCGGCAATAATGTGTGCAATGCCGGGCAAGGCAAACAACGGAAGGCTGTATGTCGTATCTCCGAGCGTAAAATCGCGTTTTGCGATAAAGGCTGCTTTTTCAAAACTCCCCGTACCGTAAAATTTGCCGTTTTCGCTCTTAACATCAACAAAAACCGGTTCCTTCGCACCGTAAACCGAAACACTGATTTTGCCTTCTTTGATACCGTTTAACGCACAGTATAACACCGCAGTGCTTATGGTAGCGTTTCCGCAGAATTCTCCGCCCGCCATATGTAATTTGGGTAGATTTTCGGAAAAATCGACAAAACCAACCTGCTCTACATCGCGGTGTTTTTGCATTATTAACCGGGAAATGATTTTATAGTGTTTTTTCTTAACATCGCTTACGACAAGCGCCGTTATATTCCCCGTAGGGTTTATTATATAGTATTCCAGCATCATATATTGTTATAATTCATAAGGAATTGCTTTGTACGGTCATTTTTAGTATCGTCAAACAGTTCCGCCGGTGTTCCTTCTTCAACAACGAGGCCTTTATCGATAAACAATATTCTATCGGAAACCGCCTTGGCAAACGCCATTTCGTGGGTTACGATAACCATGGTCATTTTATCGTCTGCAAGTTGTTTTATAACCTTTAAAACCTCTCCGGTGAGTTCCGGGTCAAGAGCGCTTGTCGGCTCGTCGAAAAAGAGAATATCCGGGTTCATCGCCAAGGCTCTTACGATAGATACACGCTGTTGCATACCGCCCGAAAGGTCGCATGGATACATATTCTCTTTACCCTCAAGCCCCATCTTTTTCAGAAGTGCAAGCGCTTCTTCTATCGCTTCCTCTTTCGTCTTTTTTAAAACATTCACAGGTGCGTCAATAACATTTTTAAGAACGCTGAAATGCGGAAAAAGATTAAAGTTTTGGAAAACAAGACCGAAGATTTTTCTGAATTGATTAAGATTTTTTTCATAAACGATTTTACCTGACTCGTTTGTGTGGGTAACCGGAATACCATTATATTTAAGACATCCGCCGTCAATCGTTTCAAGCAAGGTGGCGCAACGAAGCAAGGTGGATTTGCCTCCGCCCGAAGGTCCGATAATCGAAACCACTTCACCTTTGTTAACTTCAAGTGAAATGTCCTTAAGAACATTATTATCACCGAAGGATTTTTTGATATTTGACATAGATAAAATGCTCATAAAAATCCTCCTTAAATCTTATAATAAGACATTTTCTTCTCAACTCTGCTCATTACAACGGTAACGACAAGGTTGAAAACATAGTAAAATACGCCTGCGACCAGCAGCGGAGTAAACTGCTGTATTGTGTTACTGTATTGCTGACTCAGCAGGAATATTTCCGCATATGATAAGGTGGATGCGAGCGAAGTATCCTTGACAAGGGTAATTATCTCGTTTGTAACGCTGGGTAATATTGTTTTAACGACCTGAGGTAGAATAATTCTGAAAAAAGTCTGTGCTTTGGAATAACCCAAAACGGTGGCACCTTCATATTGCCCCACCGGTATAGATTCAATTCCACCCCTGTAAATCTCGGAAAAGTATGCGGCATAGTTTATCGAAAAAGCAATTACAACGGGAATAAGTTTTTCCCTTATTGTTTCAATCCCGAATAAATACCACGGACCGAAGTTGACGGCAATTAACTGCAACATTAACGGTGTGCCGCGCAAAACCGAAATAATAAAATGCATAATGCCGGAAATAACCCTGTTTTTTGATGTGTGAAGGAATGTAAAAATCAAACCTAAAGGCAACGAAAATAACAAGGTAAAGAAAAATATCGCGCAGGTTTTTACCATACCCGGCGCCATTAGTTTTAACATTGTTACAATAGACAAATCATTTCCCCATTTCAAACACTTCTATAAATGCGGATTTAGGCCTTCCTTTTTGGAAGGCCGTTTTTAATTAAATCCTATTATTTATTCTTTTTTGCAACATAAGATTTTGCAACCGGATAGTCAACAAATACCGCGTCAACGCCGCCGGATTCAAGTTCGGTGAAGCAAACGAGGAAGCTCTTGAATGTCTTTACCTCTTTAAAGGTCTTTTTGAGGGATTTAAGGTCATCGTCCAAAAGGCTTGCGCCGGAAGTTCCCTTCTGAACTGCAACAACTTTATCTTTAAGGTCTTTAGAAGACTTAATTCCTTTGCCCTCTTTAACAACAAGAACCTGGGTGTTGTAGTAGTACGGCTCGGAAATTACATAATCCTGTTCTTTCATAGAGTCCATAATTGTCATTCCCGACCAAATGCAATCACATTCTTTTGCGTCAAGTTGTAAAAGCTTTGAATCCCAGTCAACGGTAAATACCTTCATTTCCCAACCAAGCAAATCACAAGCTGCCTGACATACATCTATATCAAACCCGGTATACTTACCGTCATCCCCCATATAACTGAAAGGCGGGTATTCGGGGTCAATACCGATTGTAAACGTTCTCTTTTCGGCATTAGTTATATCAACATCATATTCTTTCGCCTTATAATCCTCAGCAAGGAACATAAGATTTCCGACTATATCCTTGTAATCTTTTTTATCGGCAATCTTTTTGTACTCACCGTTTTTAACAAGTTCCTGAACGGCGGCGTCAATATATTTGCAGGTTTCTTCATCACCCTTACGGAAGGCAATTCCGTAATACTCAGCCCCGAGTTCCTCGTTAATGATTTTAAGTTTAACATCTTTCTTTCCGCAACCCGCGAAACAGAGCATCATTGTTGCCGCCATCAATAGCGCAAGTATTTTTTTCATTTTTGTTTCTCCTTTTCCCTTTCGGTATAAATATTGTAATGGTATTATACTTTATTGCGATAAAGTTGTAAAGTGCTTTTTTGAAAGTTTGTTAATTTTACACAAACAAAACAGTAAAAAACAGCGCTTTATTGCTTTATTTCACTAAAGCAGTAAAGCGCGTTGCAGTTATTGGCAAAACTACTGTTTCCCTTTAAGTTTATTGATTTTGTCTCGCAGATATGCCGCATGCTCAAATTCAAGAATTTTAGCCGCTTGTTGCATCTCGGCGGTGAGTTTTTTGATAAGATTTTCTTTCTCAATTTTAGATAATTTTTTGGCGGTTATATCTTTTTCAACCTTTGTTCCGATTTCAATTATATCACGAACATCCTTTACAATCGTTTTGGGAACAATTCCGTGTTCTTGGTTGTATTTTTGCTGAATTGAACGGCGACGCTCGGTTTCTCTTATGGCGTTTTCCATGGAGCGGGTAACATTATCGGCATACATAATAACCGTACCGTTGGCGTTTCTCGCCGCGCGCCCGATTGTTTGAACAAGCGAAGTTTCACTTCGAAGGAATCCTTCTTTATCGGCGTCAAGAATGGCAACGAGCGATACTTCGGGAATATCAAGTCCCTCACGCAATAGGTTGATTCCAACCAAAACATCAAATTCCCCGAGTCGCAAATCCCTGATTATCTCCATACGCTCGATAGTGTCAATATCATAATGCATATATCTTACTTTAATTTGCAGATTTTTCAAGTACTCTGTCAGGTCCTCCGCCATTTTTTTAGTAAGTGTAGTTATAAGAACTCTTTCTTTTCGCTCGGTTCTTATATTTATTTCCGAAACGAGGTCGTCAATCTGCCCCTCAGACGGCTTTACGATGACCTGTGGGTCTAAAAGCCCCGTAGGTCTTATTATCTGCTCGGCAATCTGCGTTGCGTGCTCTTTTTCAAAATCGCCCGGCGTTGCCGAAACAAAAATTGCCTGATTTATATGCTTATAAAACTCGTTGAAATTAAGAGGGCGGTTATCAAAAGCCGAAGGCAAACGAAAACCGTATTCTACAAGGTTTTCTTTTCGTCCCCTGTCTCCGCCGAACATTCCTCTGACCTGAGGCAGGGTTACATGCGATTCGTCGACAAACAGAACAAAGTCCTCCGGGAAATAGTCAAGCAAGGTAAACGGGACACTCCCTTTAGGGCGCCTTGATAAAACACGCGAATAGTTTTCTACCCCCTTGCAGGTTCCGACCTCGCGAAGCATTTCAATATCATATTCGGTTCTTTGCCTTATTCTTTGCGCTTCAATAAGTTTTCCCTGCTCGGTAAATGTTTTAACCTGCTCCTCCATTTCCTGCCGTAATTCCTCGAGCGCCTCGGTGAGATGTTCTTCGGTAACAATATAGTGAGATGCAGGATATATGGCGGCGTGGGAGAGGATCTCCTTTAATTCCCCGGTTAGCGCGTTTATCTCGCAAATACGCTCGATTTCATCGCCGAAGAATTCAATTCTGACGGCGTTTTCATAGGAATACGCCGGATAAACATCAACGACATCTCCCCTCACCCTGAATTTGTTTCGGGTGAAATTTATATCGTTTCGCTCATATTGAAGAGTAACAAGTTTTCTTATAAGCTCGTCCCTGCTTTTTTCCATACCGGTACGAAGTGAAATAACCATATTGCGGTAATCTATCGGGTTACCGAGAGAATATATGCAGGAAACCGACGCTACGATTATAACATCCCTGCGCTCGGATAATGCGCAGGTGGCACTGTGTCGAAGTTTATCTATTTCGTCATTTATAGAGGAATCCTTTTCAATGTAGGTGTCTGTCCCCGGAATATACGCCTCCGGCTGGTAATAGTCGTAGTAAGAAACAAAATACTCAACCGCATTCTCAGGGAAAAATTCCTTAAACTCAGTGCACAGTTGTGCGGCGAGGGTTTTATTGTGGGCAAGAACAAGCGTCGGGCGGTTGACCCGCTCGATAACGTTTGCCATTGTAAAGGTTTTTCCCGAACCGGTAACGCCTAAGAGAACCTGCTCTTTATCGCCGTTTTCGAGACCTTTAACTAACTTATCTATCGCCTGAGGCTGGTCACCCGTCGGCTTATAATTTGAATGCAAAATAAACTTGTCCACAAAATACTCTCTTTCTCACTATGCTTATTATTAGCCAAACAATTCGTGTAATATTTTATGTCAAAACTGTCCTAAAAACCTGCCTAAAATGCCATTACACGAATTTTGGTCACAAATTTTTATTTCCTACACCGTAACACAAACTAATATCAATTAAAACAGGATAACACAAAATAACCTTTAACAACACTATTATACAACAAAAATTCTTATAAGTAAATAAAGGAACGGACAGTTTTAATATCCGTTCCTTTTTCTTTTTATGCGATTAAACTTTCAAACACATCCGGAATATTATCACTCGACTCTGTTTTAAGTTTGATTTCTTGCTTTGTGATTGTTTTAGGTGCAAATACGGGCTATCGCTATTTGCGGCTCTTCCAAGTTGCCTTGAGACATGAAGTTTTTGCCTGACAAAATCTACATCACTATACTTTAAACCGTTTATTTCTCCTCGTCGTAATCCCATAGGCGTAGCAAACAAAATTTGTAAATAAATCTCAGTATTTCTACTTGCTTCAATCAAAACTGTAAGTTGCTCCAAATTAAGCGTGTTTTTTCCTTGATTGTTCGTGTGTGATAAGCGTTTGTTTTTACCGCCTTTGGCAACGAAACATCTAATGCGGGATTATCCGACAGTTTACCTTTGCTTATGGCATATTTCATTGAAGTATTCATTATCGTTTTTGCAAAAGTTGCAATTTTGTGAGAATGCTGTGCTATCGCAACATACATTCGCCCGAAACGGTAATTATCGACAATATAAAATCCGGCAGTTTTAAGTTAAGCAATCCGATCAGCACACCGAGAAAAACACTTATAAACATCGGGTTCAAGAAGGCTTTCAGTGTGTCCTTTGCGGTGTTCTTTTTCCCCGAATCGGATATCAAAAGCACTGGGACACCCCAAACGTAGATAATTATCCACAGCGGCAGGGTAAAAAGCAGATACTCAAAGAAAGTTTCGGGGAAAAGCCCTTTAACAACGGCGTTGCCCATAAAACCGAAGTTGGCAAATGACAGACCGTAGGTGTAAATATTCCTGATATATCTATCCTTTGTTATAAGCCTTGAGGCAACAATGGCAAAGGCTATCGCAACGGCACCGATGCCACTGCTGATTAAAAGCAGTTTCCACGCCGAAGATATGCGCTCGACCGTAAAATTAGTTATAAAAGTGCCGAGAATAAGCCCCGAGACGAAGATCGTGTTTTCAAGTTTAGCCAAAACGACCGACGCATCAAGCGAAAAAATCAATTTTTTCAAGCATTTTCAAGCGCGAAAACACCTGGGCGGAGAACCAACCCGGGCGCAGTTTTTTCGTTTAGTTCAAGAAATCTTCCCTATACTTGACGCCGAAACCTTCGGCGATTTCACGAAGTTGGTCATCGGTTATAGTGTTAATTCTCGGCAGGTGCGCAGAAATCATATATAGCTGCGCCGCTTTTTCTACCGTTTCAACGAGCCCGAACGCTTCGTCGATATCCTTACCGGCACCGTATAAGCCGTGAAGTCCCCAGACTACCAGCCTGAATTCTTCCATTTTTTTGGCGGTCGCCTCACCTATCTCGTTGGTGCCGCAAAGCATCCACGGAAGAACGCCGACGCCGTCCGGGAACACTACCATACACTCTGTGCAGGTTTCCCAAAGAGTATGTGTAAACTTCTTTTCATCAAGCTCGTGAACATAGTTCATAGCAAGCGTATATGTAGGATGGCAGTGAAGTATAACTCTGTTTTCGGGGTTTACTTTAAGGCGCGCCATATGGCTCATAAGGTGTGCCGGAAGTTCACTTGTAAAGCGTCCGCCGTCAGAATATCCCCAAAGCAGTTCCGCCGTTGTACCGTCCGCGGCTATTCTTATAATACCGAGGTTGTTTGCCGGGTCAAATTCTACATTTTTAAAATACTTACCTGTACCTGTTACTATAAATATCTTGCCTATAAGCATATCTGCTTTAAACCCTGTCGGTATTGTCCTTATCACTTTATTAAGGTCAAGGTATTCCGCCACTTGTGCTTCATCAAGCAGCATGCTTATATTTCCGCCGTTGCGCTCGTCCCAACCGAGCCTGTACATATTAGCGGTAGTTCTCTTCATTTCTTCTACAAACGGGGCGGTTAAAATGTCTTTCATTATCTGTTCACCAAAACTTCTTTCTCATATTTTAAAACTTCGTCAATATAATTATTTTCTTTGTTTTCTCTACTCAAAAACTCATCCCATACATCTCCTATAGGCGCGGTCTTAAGCTCTTCACTTGTCACCATAAGCTCTGTAAGGCGGTTTTGCTCCTGAAGCTCTTTGAGCATCTTATTCGGCTCCAAAAGGGCAAAAAGAAGCGCCTTTTGAAGATTACGAACACCTGTTACCCATGCGGATATCCTATTTATGGATGCGTCAAAATAATCGGTTGCGATAAACACACGATCGAGTGCATCGCATCTGACGATTTCTTTTGCGATTTCTCTTGTTTCATCATCAAATAACACTACATGGTCGCTATCCCAGCGGACCGGTCTTGTTACATGAAGTGCTATCTTTTCATTGAACAGCAACAGAGCCGATATTTTATCGCTTACCACCTCTGTAGGATGATAGTGACCGTTATCCATAAGCGGTGTAATACCCTTATAATTTGAATAAGAAAGGCAGAATTCACCCGAGCCTACTGTATAGCTTTCAAGACCTATACCGAACACTTTTGATTCAAGGGTTATATATACCTTTTTCTTATCGTACGGCTCTGAAAGTATTTTATCGAGCGAATCTTTGAAACGGGCGCGGGGGCCGATTCTATCCGCGGGAATATCCTTATATCCGTCCGGTATCCATATATTCATAACACACGGAATACCTGTTTCATTTGCAAAATATTCGGATATTCTGATACAAGCCTTGCCGTGTTCTATCCAATAATTCCTTGTATCTTCATCAGGGGATGAAAGAGTCAAATTATCCTTAACTTTCGGATGAGCAAAAAATGTGGGATTAAAATCTATTCCCATATTTCGTTCCTTTGCAAACTGAACCCACCTTTTAAAGTGCCTCGGTTCAATTTTGTTACGCTCTATTTTCTCACCCGGCTCGCCTATTGCATAGCAAGCATGAAGATTTAGTTTCTTTTTGCAGGGGATGAGTGAAAAGGCTTTATCTATATCTGCCATAAGCTCTTCGGGTGTGATGGCTTTGCCGGGATAATTTCCGGTAGTTTGAATACCACCCGAAAGGCTCTCGCGGTTATCAAATCCAACAACATCATCACCCTGCCAGCAGTGTATAGATATTGTTACATCTTTTAATCTCTCGATAGCCTTATCGGTATCTACACCGTATTTTGCGTAAATCTCTTTTGCTGTTTCGTATCTGCTCATCCCTTTATCTCCTTTATATCAAAAGAATTTTTTACTATCTCTCTTGCCTTTTGAAGGTCAATGTTTTCGCTGTACATAATTTGCGAAAGTATATTACCGGTAGCTGTGGCTTCGCTAAGACCTATTGTGACCTTTTTGCCTGTGATTTTTGAGGTAAGCTCATTCAGATATTTATCCTTACTTCCTCCGCCTACGATAAAGATATTCTCTATCCTTTTATTTGAGAATTTCTCTATTGTTTTTACGGCGGCATTATACGAATTTGCAAGAGAAAGATAAACGCTTTTTAAGATGTCACCTATCGGCAGGTCTTTATCTCCTAAATATTTTCTTATTGCTTCGACCATACTTTGGGGCGCCGTAAATGATGAATCGTTCGGGTTAATAAGTTTGTCGTAATCACTTTGCATTGCCATATTCATCATTTCGTCGTATGTATATTTCTTGTTTAAGTTCTTACGAATGTTCTGGAAAAGCCACATTCCCATTATGTTTTCAAGAAATCTGTATCTGTACTCTACTCCGCCCTCGTTTGTAAATCCGGCTTCACTTGCCTCAAATCCGAGGGTGGGATTTATATTTTCCGCGCCTATAAGCGACCATGTGCCTGACGATATATACACGCTTTTATCGTCTATCGGGCAGGCGGCAACCGCGGATGCGGTATCGTGACTCGGTGCGTGGACGACCTTTGCATTAAAGCCTACCTTCTCCCTTATTTCATCCGAAAAAACGCCAAGCAGGGTTGCAGGCTTTGCCAGAGGCAGGAACAAGTCTTTATTAAACCCGAGCGTTTCGATAAGTTCATAGTCCCAGTCGTTGGTCCTCGCATTCACAAGCGAGCCGGTGGTGGCGTTTGTATATTCGTTTGCCATAATGCCGGTCAACCTATATGAAAGATAATCGGGTATCATCATAAAATGCTCTGCGCCTTCGAGTTTGCCCGAAAGCTTATCCGCGTAAAGCTGATAAATTGTATTGAAGTTTATTGACTGAATTCCGGTTCTCGCAAAAAGGTCTTTTCGTGAGATGATTTCATCGACCTTTTCGGGAATTCCGTCGGTGCGCGGGTCGCGATAGGCAAAAACCGGTTTTAAAACATTATTATTCTTATCAAGGAGGACATAATCCACTCCCCATGTATCTATCGCCACGGTGTCGGGGATTTTTCCGAGTTCAGCGCATTTCTTTATGCCGTTTATAACACTTTGTGTGAGGGCATCTATATCCCATGTCAGGTTGCCGTCAACCTCTTTTATCCCGTTTTCAAAACGGTAGATTTCTTCAAGTTTCAGTTTCCCACAGTCAAGACTGCCCAAAATATGCCTGCCGCTTGAAGCGCCGATATCTATTGCTAAATGATACAAAATCTCACCCTCTGTTTATTTGCATTTCGAACAAATGATTTCGGCATTTCCGCAAACACTTACGCTTAAACCTTTAGGAATAAACACACATGTTCCCTTTTTTGCGGAAATATTGCCACCATAATATAAAACCGTGATTTCACCTTCAATAACAAGCAGAGATATAAATCTGTCGTTTGAATGAAAATCGGTTTTTCCGGTCAAGTCATAATAACAAACATCAAAATATTCACAGCTTGAAAGATGCCTTTTTATGCCGAAAGAGAATTGTTTTATCTCCCCGATATTACCGTATGGCAGATGGGACGGTCTTAATTCGTTACATCAACTGCCTTTTGAATATGATTTATTATTTTGCGATTAAGTTTTATCCTTTATTTTCCGAACCGAATAGTTTTATTTTTGTTTTAACGGCTTGCTTTATTGCGTTTACCTTCATATTCCGCATTTCAAGATAGCCCTTGTTTTCGGCAATTGCCTGCTTTACGGCGTTTTCACCTGCAACACAAAGATCGGTAAATATGTTAACTTTGGCTATTCCCTCTTTTATGGTGTTGCGAAAATCGTCGTCCGAAAGCCCCGAGCCGCCGTGTAGCACAAGCGGAGTGTCAACATTTGCCCTTATCTCTTTAAGGCGCTCAATATCCAGGCACGGCTTTGCCTTATACGCGCCGTGCGCTGTTCCTATTGCTATTGCAAGAGCATCAACACCGGTAGCATCAAGAAACTCTTTTGCTTCCTTAACTGTCGTGTAGCGGTCGGATGTGGCATTATCACAAGAAGCCGCTTCGCCTACATGACCTATCTCACCTTCAACGGTGGCACCCATAGCATGTGCTATCCTGACAACCTCTCTTGTTTCCGCCATATTCATATTGCTATCTCCGGCAGATCCGTCAAACATAATGCTGGAAAATCCAAGTTTAAGAGCC
>DEWC01000095.1 GCA_002363095.1 Ruminococcaceae bacterium UBA3220
CGGGAGTAGAGTGCAGTCCGAAAATGTTTCATTTTCGGCGAGCGGCATTCCCGCCAAAAGCTTGTCGATTCTTTCGACAAGCTAAAAAAAAGATATTGCCCGCGTGAAATACACAGGCAATATCTTTAATAGGGTTAGAGGAGAAATATCCTATATGGACAACTTAAAGGCTGCGGCTTCCTTTAAGTTCAATTGTATTCTAATCTTTAAAAGTGAACACAATATGAACGGTTTTTAAACAAATTGTATGAATATTATGAACATCACCCGTCAATACTAAAACCGAAAAAAGATTTAGGGGATAGATTTATGCAATATTCAAACAAAAGCAAAAACACAAAAAGCTTTTATATCGTAACCGCCGTTTGCCTTGTTGCGATAGCCTTGACATCGTATATCGCCGTTTCCAAAAACAGAGAAGATAAAAAGACGCAAAAAAGCGAAGATCCGGTTATCACCGAACAAAAGGAGTCATATACTGATAACAACTCCGAAAACGACGAAATTACGGCAGAACCCACCGAAAAAAAGGCGGAGGATATCCCGTACACCGAGCCTGAAAAGAAAGAAGAAGAGCCAAAACAAGATGATGTAAAAACCTTTGTTCCGCCCGTGAAAGGAAAGATAATCAAAGGATACAGCGAGGATACACTCCAATACGACAGAACCTTCGGGGATATGAGAATTCACAAAGCCGTTGATATTTCCTGCAATGAAAACGACCAAATTGTTTCGGTAACCGCCGGTACTGTTATGAGCGTTACCGACAGCGCTTCCTTCAATAAAATAATAACCGTTGACCACGGAAACGGTTATACCGCACAATACTGCGGCCTCGGTACGGCAAATGTTGCCAAAGGCGATACCGTGGCGGCGGGAGATATAATCGGGACGGCTAAAAACCCACCGTGCGAGTGTCTCGACGAATGTCATATTCATATTGTATGTATGAAAGACGGAGTTCCTTTTGACCCGGTTAAACTTTATTCCGAAAACAATTAAACCCGCCCTCGAATAGATTCGTTTAGGGGCAAAGATTATTCGCACCGCATTTTTTTCTGCGGTGCGAATGCTTATTTCTTTATATATGCTTCAAGGCGATAAATCGGTTGATTTAAAGCCATAAACCTCTGTTCATACTCGGTTATTATGTTTTCATCCGAATTCTCAAAATCGGTTTTATGAACATCGAGCGATACATTTTTAAGGGCAAATCCGCAACTTGAAAACTGCTCTATCGAAAACTCAAAAAGCCCCATATTATCGGTTTTTTGGTGGATTTCGGCGTTATCTTTGAGAATTGTTTTATAAATCTTTAAAAAATTCTCGCTTGTAAGCCTATGCGGCGCGTACCTCTTTTTAGGATAGGGGCAGGAAAAATTAAGAAAAATACCGTCTATGGAACCGGGTTTTATGTATTTTTCGAGATACTCTGCCGAGGTTTTAACGAAAAACACATTTTTTACCCCCTCGGCAATTGCCTTTTCGCAGGCGGATACGATAACATTTGCTTCTTTTTCTATAGCTAACAGATTTATATCGGGATGGGTTTTTGCGTATGTTATCGCAAATTTACCCTTTCCGCACCCTATTTCAAGAAAAACCGGGTTATCGTTGCCGAATAATTCCTTAAATTCAATATACTCTTTTTTGTCGATGCCCGTTTTAAAATGCTTATCCTCGCTTTGAAGAGCAAACAAAATACCTCCAACATCCGAAAGCCTTTCTTCGAGATGTTTCTTTTTTCGCATTCTCATACGTTTTATTCTTCCAGTTTATCGGCGGCGGCAGAAAGATAATCGCCTTCAAAAAGTTCGATTACTCCCAAATCGACCTGCTTTGCAAGTTCGGGATTGATAGGCATTTTCGCCAAAAGCGGCAGACCCGTTTCGGCGTAAATATCGGTATCGTTTGACCCGAAAACCGAAAACTCTTTTCCGCAGTCGGGGCATTTAACATAACTCATATTCTCAACAAATCCGAGAACGGGAATGTTCATAAGATTTGCCATATTTACCGCCTTTTTAACGATAAGCGAAACAAGGTCCTGTGGAGAAGTTACCACAACGGCGCCGTCTATCGGTATAGTTTGAAACACGGTAAGCGGAACATCTCCGGTTCCGGGCGGACAGTCAATAAACAGATAGTCAAGATCGCCCCAGACAACCTCCTGCCAAAACTGCTTAACAAGCCCCGAGATAACGGGTCCGCGCCAAACTACGGGCGCATCGCTCTTTTCGAGCATCATATTGACCGAAATGACCTTAATTCCGGTTTTAGTCTCAGCGGGCATAAGACCGAGCTCGTTTTGCATAGCCCTCTCGTTGATACCGAAAGCCTTGGGTATGGAAGGACCTGTAATGTCGGCGTCGAGAATGCCTACATTATATCCCCTGCGGTTCATCTCGACCGCCAGCATTGAGGTTACCATAGACTTACCGACGCCGCCTTTTCCGCTCACTACCGCAACTATGTGCTTTATATCGTTGAATTCACCCGTCGGCACAATGAGACTGCCGTTCTCCTTTGAAGAGCAGTTTCCGCCGCAGGACTCACAATTACCATTGCATCCAGCCATAATGACACTCCTTTAAGTTATGCGTTTACAGTTTCTTTTTCAGGCGTTTCGCTCGCCTTATTGCCGACACCTTTCAATTTATCAACAACAAAGAAAACCAATGATATTATTCCCATATAAACCGCCAAAATAAGCAAGGACGGCAACATATAAATAAACGGTACGGTAGTTATTTTCGCAAACAGTTTAAGAAGGCTGACTCCCCCGTCTTCCATTGTAAAGAAATAGTTGGCATAACTGCAAATACCGGTTGCCCTTAACAATAAATTGACAAGGTGAACGCCGAACGAAACGACGATAAGGGTTAAAAAAACCTTCGGCAGATCCTTGAATTTCGGGCGGAAGAAGCCGAGCGTAGCGAGCGATATACCTGCCGTTACAATCAAGAAATGGGTGGCATAAAAGCCAAGTATTCTCGGCATAAATAATGGCTCGTTTTGGAAGGCGGGCTCGGGGAACACAAGCGCCATAGTAGCCCCCAAGGGTGCCAAGAAGAAAGAAAAACCGAGAATTCCCCTTTTCTTTGTCAAAAGACCTATCGGTATTAAAAACATATTTATGTTGCAAAGCTGAAGCGGCAACTCGTTAAACCAGTTAAACCCGCCCTCGATTTCGGCTTTTGCAAGAAAATCTCTATCTACGGATAAAAATCCCTTGTATACAAAAAAGACGATTATATTTACAACGCAAAGACCTACAAGAAAGGTTTTCTTTGCCTTTTCGTCCCTGTTTTTAAGTAAAAGCCCGATCGCAACAATCAAAATCACTGCAATTCCCCAACAGATTAAATATGTTCCGTTAAACGGTTTTATTTTCGGTCCCATTTTTATTTCCCCCAAATAGAATATTTATGAAAAGCCAAGATACAACTGCCATTAAACAGCCCGATATAACATCAACAAAAGAGTGCTGCTTTATGAAAACGGTTGAAAGACAGATAAGAAGAACAGATATCGCGGATGCCGTTCGCCATATCACTTTTTTCTTAAAAGGTTCAACCGTAAATGTGGTAAGATGAACACTTAACGCCTCATAACAGTGAAGACTCGGAAAAACATTTGCCGCAGGCGTATCATTAGAATAGGTAATCCTTACCATCCACAAAAAAAGCCCTTTTCCGCTCGCATCCGGGCGAAAATCAATCATTGTAGGGTAAATAACAAAAACAAGACTGCAAATGATTGCTCCGGTGTAAAATGCGAATTGTTGCCTTTTGAAGGCGTCCTTATTATTTAAAAAAGTCAAAATCATCAAGCCCGGAACATAAAGATACCATAGAACATACGGTAAAACAAAAGCCGGCAAAAACGGTATTTTATCGTCAAATGCAAAATGAACGATATGATAGTTGCTTATAAAAAGTTTACAGACAAAATAAAAAGCCCCCAACAAAGGCCATGCCAAAAGCCAATATATATCTTTTCTTTCTCTTAACAATTCTCGCATACAAAACCGCCTTAAAATACAAGGTAGTATAATTATATTGCTTTTGTCGAAATTTGTCAACCAACGGCGATTAAAAATCTGAGGCAATTGCTTTTACCGCAGCGCCGTTTTTTTGCACTTGAAAATAATAATAAAATATGGTATATTACTTTTTGTCGATAAACAAGAAAGGAAAGAGCGCTATGAAAAAAATGCTTTATAAACTTATTTGTTCGGTTTTGGCGGTTTCGTTGCTTGCGCTTTGTTTCGGTGGCTGCAATGAAGACAACGGCGCTAATGTATATAGGGGCTCTGCAGCGACTGACAGCACAGGCGGCAGCACTTCCACCGACTCATCGATTATAACAAAGCCGCTTGAAAATGTAGAAATTCCCGAAGGCAAAACCCCTTACGCCGTAATTGACGTTAAGGATTTCGGCAAAATAACCGTCAAGCTCGACCCGAAATCGGCGCCGATAACGGTCAGCAACTTTATAAACCTTGCACAGACAAAGTTTTATGACGGGCTTACATTCCATCGCATTATAGAAGGATTTATGATGCAAGGCGGAGACCCGCAAGGCAACGGTTCGGGTGGCAGCGACAGAAACATAAAAGGCGAATTTGCACAAAACGGCGTAACCAATAACCTCTCTCATACAAGGGGCGCCATCTCAATGGCAAGGGCGACACCGCCTGACAGCGGAAGTTCCCAGTTCTTTATTGTTCACAAGGATTCGACATTTTTAGACGGACAATACGCCTGCTTTGGATATGTAACCGAAGGTATGGATATTGTGGATAAGGTTTGCACAACCGCGCAACCCGTCGACGATAACGGCACCATTCCCGCGAGCGAGCAACCGGTTATCAACAGCATAAAAATCGAATACAAATAAGCACATTTTCATATAAAAAACCGACGAAGGCGTTCTCTCGCGCTTTTAAGCCAGTCAATGGCAAGCGCCATGGTAGAAACGGATAGGGGCTTTGAAATCAAAAATACACCGAATTTTCCGCATTCGGAAATCCCGAGGATATCAAGGTTGCCTCTCAAAGAATCGCAAAACTCTTTTCTAAACACATACAGCTTTAAAAAGGCGTAACCCGGGCGGAAAATTCTCCGTCCGGGTTTTCTTGAAAATATAAAAGTGATGCTTGACATTTATACTTAAAATGTATATAATAATTTAGTCGATAAATTTCGAGGTGTGGCTCAGTTTGGTAGAGCGCTGCGTTCGGGACGCAGAGGCCGCAAGTTCAAGTCTTGTCACCTCGACCAAAAAAGTCTATATACCGCTTTTGCGGTGTGTAGACTTTTCTTTTTATATATGACAAGACTTGAAAAGGGCGGTATGCCGTAAGGCATATTGCAACCTTCCGGTGGACGGTTGCGAAGCCCGCGTTCGTGCCGGCGAAACACTTTCGCCGGGCAAGTCTTGTCACCTCGACCAATTTCTTGACCGATAATGAGGTTCAATCCCCACTTTCGGTCAATTTTTATGTCGTTTTTAGGCGTTTACGCTCCACTTTTTGAAATTTGCTGTTTTTACGACCACATGTTGTCCCACAATTTTTTATGTACTGCAAAACCGCTTTTCTTTGGTTACTCCGTAGTAATTTTTACACCGCAAATATATCTTTCTTTTCAAAATAAATTATATCAACCAACTGAATATCGCATATTTGGCGGTTGCAATTCTCTGTAAAAAAAATTCTTGAGTGTGGTATGAAAAACTAAGGCTCAAGGTAGTAACAAAACGTTACGGCCCTATGCTGTCCAAATTTTGGACAGCTACTTCCATATGAGCAGATATATGTTTGCACATTTGGATATGATTAAACCCGATGAGTTTTGCTCATCGGGTTTGGTGTTAGTTGCAGTATGTTTTTATTGCTTGTGATATAAATTCAGCGGTGCCGGAGGCGTGCTTATCGATGTTGGTTTTGAAGCGCTCATCGGCGACATACATCTGACCGAGGCCGGCAAGGATTTCGTTGGTGCAGGTGTAGTAGTTTTCGGTGATGTGGGTTTGCAGTTCTTTTACAAGTACCTGAGCCTCGGGAGAGTCAGCGCTGTGCCCGTTATCCATACATTCGGCAAATTTGGCGAGAACTGCGTTCAGACCATCGTTTACCTGCTGCCATTTGTCTTTGGTGTAGCCCGCAGTCTTTTCGGTATGTTCTTTGTAAGCGTCTGTTTCGCCCCAGCGCTGTTTTGCCTCAGTCTCATACTGCTTACGGGCGGTTTCGTATTCGTTATTATCAAATGCGGTCATTATTACGTTTCCTTTCCCGGCGTCGTCGAGAGCATCTATAATTCTTTCAAGACGTTCCTTTTTAAGAACCAAAAGGTTACGTTGCTCAGCGAGTGCTTTTTGTTTATCGTAATCAGGAGAGGATAAGATTTGCAAAATGCTTTTAAGTTCAAAATCAAATTCGCGGTAAAACAGTATCTCTTGCATACGTTCAAGAGAGTCTTCATCATAAAATCGATAACCGTTTTGGTTGTCAACAAAAGCGGGTTTTAACAGTCCTATTTCATCGTAATAGTGCAGTGTGCGCACACTGACACCCGTGAGTTTTGCGAACTCATTTATTTGCATTTTCACAGTAAATCACCTCTACTAGCAGTATAAGATATAACGTTACGTCAGAGTCAATACTTTAATTATATATTTTTACTTTTCTTTTATCAATCTCTTATTCATTGCTTGCAGTGCATCAAAATTTGAATGGGGAAACTCAAAAAATATAATGTATCTTGACAAACAGAAAAAGCGTAATATAATGTTATGATTTAACACGCGTTAAATGGTCGGTTAGGGAGATCATTTTTAGGAGATAACCAAAATGCATGATTTTAGGTATGTAACAAAAAGCGAAGCAAAACCCATAAATGATGAACTGTATCAAATCCTTTATGAAGTTCAGGATCTTGTCAGAGACAATTTTACTTTTAAATTTACTCCGGTTGGCAGTTCAAGCAGGAATATGATTACTTACGATACAAAGTCAAATATCGGCTTTGACTTCGATATCAATATCGAGGTAAATGACGACGATGAGAAATTTGAGCCTAAGGAAATACGGACAATAATCCGAAATGCAATTGAGCGAGTTGCCCCTCGGTATGGATATAAGACTTGCGAGGATTCAACCCGCGTCCTTACCATCAAGAAGGTAAACACTTGGACATCTTCCATTATTCACAGTTGTGACTTTGCAATCGTATATAATTGCGATGACGGCAAACAGCAGTACATACGTTTCAACAAGGACAACAATTATTATTCTTGGGATTTTCAAGGCAAAGGATTTGTTGGCTTAGAGAAGAAAATCGACTGGCTGAAGAAAGAAAATTTATGGAGCGAATTGCAAAAATATTATATTTATAAGAAAAACATAAACGATAATCCCGACAAGCATTCTCGTTCTATTTTTGCCGAATCAATAAACGAAATGTGCCAAAAGAACGGCTATTTCAAATAGTCTTTTTCCTTGTTTAATGTTGTCC
>DEWC01000012.1 GCA_002363095.1 Ruminococcaceae bacterium UBA3220
GGCGCGAGAGTTCAAATCTCTCCTACTCCGCCAACAAAAACGCATCTTTTGGTAAACAAAAGGTGCGTTTTTTGAATGATGTTTGCCCTTTCGGGCAAATGATGACGCTTATGCTATTGATGTTGCCTTCGGCAATGATGTGTGCCTGCTGCACATAGGGGCAAACATCACATCATTGATTGCGAAGCAATCTACATCATTTCGGCGAAAGCCGATGCATCATTAGGCGCTTTGCGCCGACATCATTATTTTCGCCCTTTTCGTGCCTTTTCTTTTTTATATAGTTGCAAAAATACAGCACCCGGAGCATCAGGACAATCTATGTTTTTGTAGACATTTTTTTCAAAAAGTGTTATAATAATCAAAACAAACTATGGAGGTATCATTTATGCAATACAAAATTGACGGAACACCGTTACCGGTAGTTACCTGCACACTTGCAAACGGAGAATCTATGATAACCGAGCGCGGAAGTATGTGCTGGATGAGTCCCAATATGAAAATGGAGACGACCAGCAACGGCGGAATCGGCAAGGCATTAGGCAGAGCTTTTGCCGGGGAGTCAATGTTCCAAAACCGTTATACAGCTACGGGCGGAGACGGTTTTATCTCATTCGCTTCTTCGTTCCCCGGCTCGATTATCCCGCTTACAATAACGCCCGACAAACCGGTCATTTTACAAAAAAGCGCCTTCTTGGCTTCCGACGCAGGGGTTAGTATGTCGGTTCATTTTCAGAAGAAAATCGGCGCCGGGTTCTTCGGCGGTGAAGGCTTCATTATGCAGAGGCTCAGCGGAAACGGGATTGCTTTTGCCGAGATTGACGGACACGCCGTTGAATATGTGCTTGCTCCCGGTCAGCAAATAATTGTAGATACCGGTTATCTTGCAATGATGGACGCTACATGCAGCATGGATATCGTCAGGGTGCATGGCGCCAAAAACATTTTTTTCGGAGGCGAGGGTCTTTTCAACACCGTAATCACCGGTCCCGGAAAGGTGGTTCTTCAAACAATGCCGATTTCCGGGTTTGCAGGGCTTGTTAACCGAACTGCCTCAAAACAGTAGTTTTAACTGAAAATTACCGTAAAAGGGAGCACTGTTTTTTGTGTTTGTTTTGCACAAAAAGCGGCGCGCATATTTGGCATAACGGCAAAAAACCCGGAGAACCTGCTTTTTTGCTTGTAAATAACGCAATTGTATGTTATATTTAAGCATACAATAGCAGTATATTTTGGTCTTTATATGGTGAATTACAGATGGATGAAAACAAAAATAATCAAACAGGCGAATTATCCGATTTGTTTGACGATTTCAAAAATTCGTCGCAAAAAAGCGAAGAAATTACCGAGATAGCTTCAAAAAACGCAAGTGGCGCGAAGCATTCAAAGAAAAATGACGGAAAAAACGTTTTTTCTAAAATCGGCGGCGCATTTTTGGGCTTTTTCGCCGCCTTGTTCTATGCGATAAAAAAGCGTGTGCGCCCTGAAACGGCTACGGTTTTTCTGGCTGTTTTCCTTACCCTTACCGTAATGCTTGTCTCCTACTTCGTTTTTTTCAAAAACGGTCCGAGAAAACAAGACGATGTCAAAACAAAACAAAAAAGCATTGCCGAGGAATATGTGAAAAAACTTGCTGTTTATGACTATAACGGGCTTGCCGACTATGATTATATAGAAAGCGCTCAGCTCATTGAGGCTGTCGACAAAATCGAGTATAACGAATATGTTGAGAATAAACGTTCAGGGCAAAAGGAAGTTTTCGGCGATAACCCGACCGTTAAAATCAAAAGCGTCAAATTTAAGGACATTGCCGTTCGCGATATCGGCAATATCGGAAATTTCCTTAAAAGCGAGTTTTCATTATCGGTTTCCGATGATACAATCGGTCAGGGCAAAACTGCCGTTGTTAATGCTACCAAGAGCGGAAACGGCGAATCTGTGGATTTGACCTATACCTTGTATCTTTTGAAGGTTAAATCGGTCAACAAAGAAGAATGGAAGGTTCTCGATTCCGAATTCGTTCAAAAATACGCAAAGGAGAATAACCGTATAGTTCCGGATGCGAATGACTTTGCGGCAGACGAGAATTATTTTGCCCACTGAGTTAATTCCCCTACTTCTCGAAAACGCTTCTGTATTCTTTTACGATAAACGGATGTTGTAATATATTTCAGGAAATAATAATATGAACAGCCAAAACAACTTCGGGAACCAAAACGACGCTAAGCATAACGGAAAGTAGAAATTGTTACCCAAAGACTTCGCAAGGTTGCCTGAGTATATGTCATCATATTTTAAAGGCTATACAGATGACGGCGATTATTAGGTTTATTTAAGCGTTTGCTTCAAATAAAAATGTGAAACCTGAAAAAATATTTCAAAGGAGAAATTGATTATGGACAATCAAAACTTTCAACCCCAAATGCCCAATCAGGGCGAATTCAACCCGGCTCCCCAGGGCGGATTCAACCCGGCTCCCCAAGGCGGATTCAACCCGGCTCCCGCCGCAAACAACAAAAAATTTATAACAATAGGCGCTATCGCCATTATTGTTATAGCGCTTGTTTTTGGCCTTATTTCCTGCCTTTCAAGCAATTCACCAAAAGGCGTCGTAAAAGCTTATATTAAAGCCATGTATAAGCCCGACTTTAAAAAGGCAAACTCCTTGCAGTTGCGCGGCGGTCAAAAGTATTACGAATATCTCGCTGACGAAAATGATATGGACGTCGATGAATACTTCGAAACTATGTCTGACGAAAAGGCTTCAAGCTACAGCGAATTTTGTAAATACATGAACAAAGAGAGAAAAAAAGATTTAGAAGAAGGCGACGACGATTTAGGCGAGAACATCAAGCTCTCCAAAATCGAAATTAAAAAGGACAAAAAATTAAGCAAGAAAAAATTAAAAGATATTAAAAAGAGCTTTGAAGACAACGATTACATCGATGATGATAAAATCACCGATGCTCACGAAATCAAAGTTAAGGTTACGATTAAAGGCGATGACGACAGCGATTCCGATACCGACACCGTTACGGTTGTTAAGTATAAAGGAAACTGGAAAATCCTCGGATAACCAACGAATCAAAAACGCAACATCAGCCCGCAGGAAAACCCTGCGGGCATTATTTTTACTATTATTACGGCAAAAGCCACATATTATTAACGATTGCGTCGTTTTCGGTGCGTTTTTTGTTTTTCCGCCGACAGGTGCGGCGGAAAAACTCCTTATAGGCGAAAACCGCTTTAAAAAGCGGTTTTCAAGAGCATTTGGTTTTCCAATGAACAAAATCCCCCGGTTGTGATTAACTGCCGAGACCTGCCGGTCAAAGCAAAAACACAAACGGAGGATTTTTATCCTAAATCAAACTATTAGATTTCAGCGAAATACTTAATTGTGCGAACCATCTGAGAGGTATAGCTGTTCTCGTT
>DEWC01000098.1:0-2925 GCA_002363095.1 Ruminococcaceae bacterium UBA3220
AGCCCTATGGCTGACTATGTTGATCAGTGGTCGGCACAGGGGCTTAAAAACATTTTCGGCACAACCGTAAAGGTTGCCGAAATGCAGTCCGAAGCAGGTGCTTCCGGAACGGTTCACGGTTCTCTTGCCGCCGGTGCCCTCACAACTACATACACCGCTTCTCAGGGACTCTTGCTTATGATTCCGAATATGTATAAGATTGCCGGCGAGTTGTTGCCTTGCGTATTCCATGTATCTGCTCGTTGCGTTGCTTCTCACGCTCTTAACATTTTCGGCGATCACTCTGATGTTTATGCTTGCCGTCAGACAGGTTTCGCAATGCTTGCCGAAACAAATCCTCAGGAAGTTATGGATCTCGGTGCCGTTGCACACTTAGCGGCTATTAAAGGTCGCGTTCCGTTCATTAACTTCTTTGACGGTTTCCGTACCTCTCACGAAATTCAGAAAATCCAGGTTTGGGATTATGAAGACCTTAAAGAGATGTGCGATATGGATGCTGTGGATGCTTTCCGTAAGAGAGCTCTTAATCCTGAGCGCCCGGTTATGCGCGGTTCTCACGAAAACGGTGATATATTCTTCCAGCACAGGGAGGCTTGCAACAAGTATTATGACGCAATGCCCGCCATTGTTGAGGAGTATATGGACAAGGTTAACGCTAAACTCGGAACCGACTATAAGCTTTTTAACTACTATGGCGCGCCCGATGCCGAAAACATTATTGTCGCCATGGGTTCAATTTGTGATGTTGCCGAAGAGGTTATCGATTATTTGACAGCGGCAGGCGATAAGGTTGGTCTTGTTAAGGTTCGCCTTTACCGTCCCTTCTCGGCTGAAAAACTTGTTGATGCTATTCCTCAAACCGTTAAGAAAATTGCCGTACTTGACCGCACGAAAGAGCCGGGCTCTTTGGGCGAACCTCTTTATATGGATGTTGTCGGCGCATTGGCACAAACAGGCAGACATATCGATGTAATAACCGGCGGCAGATACGGTCTCGGTTCTAAGGACACGCCTCCTTCAAGCATTTTTGCTGTTTACAATGAACTTAAAAAGGACGCTCCGAAGCATCAGTTTACCATCGGTATTGTTGACGATGTTACAAACCTTTCTCTTCCCGAAGAGGAGGCTCCGAATACCGCTGCCGAAGGTACAAAAGAATGCAAATTCTGGGGTCTCGGCGGCGACGGAACCGTTGGCGCAAACAAAGACTCCATTAAGATTATCGGCGACCATACTGACAAATATGTTCAGGCATATTTCCAGTATGACTCTAAAAAGACGGGCGGTATAACAATTTCCCACCTTCGTTTCGGTGATAAGCCCATAAAGAGCCCTTATTATATTAATAAGGCTGACTTTGTTGCATGCCATAACCCCTCATATGTAATTAAGGGTTATAAAATGGTCAATGATGTTAAGCCGGGCGGTGTATTCCTTATTAACTGTCAGTGGACTCCCGAAGAATTAAATACCCATATGCCTGCTGAAGCTAAGAGATACATTGCTAAAAATAATATTCAACTTTATACCGTTAACGCTATCGACTTAGCGGCTCAAATCGGTCTCGGTAAGAGAACTAACACCGTTTTGCAGTCTGCTTTCTTTGCTCTCTCTGAAGTTCTTCCCCGTGAAGACGCCATCGCGTATATGAAAGAGAAAGCTCAGAAGTTTATGAAAAAGGGTAAAGAAATCGTTGAAATGAACGAAAAGGCAATCGATGCAGGCGCTACCGCTTATGTTAAAATTGATGTTCCTGCCGATTGGGCAAATGCGGTTGACAAAGCAGATGATGTTAAGACTGAAGGACCCGCAAAACTTGCCAAGATGGTTGATACCGTTATGAAACCTGTTGGACTTATGAACGGTGATTCGCTCCCCGTTTCCGCTTTCAGCGATTATGTTGACGGTACCTTCGAGCAGGGCGCTTCCGCTTATGAAAAGCGCGGTGTTGCCGTTATGGTTCCCGAGTGGAATAACGAAACCTGCATAGGCTGTAATAAGTGCGCCTTCGTTTGTCCGCATGCTACCATTCGTCCGTTTGCGCTTTCCGCAGATGAAAAGGCAAAGGCGCCGGATACTCTTAAGGTTGCAACCAAAGAGAAACTTGTTACCAATAAAGGCTATGCTTATACAATGACAGTTTCCCCGCTTGACTGTATGGGTTGCGGAGTTTGTATCGGTGTTTGCCCGACAAACTCTCTCACAATGGCTCCGCAGGAGGGCCAGCTTGTTGAGCAGAAATCCTTCGATTACTGCGTCGCAAATGTAACCGAAAAGGCTGATGTTGCAAGCCCTGCAAACCTTATTTCTTCACAGTTTAAGAAGCCCTTGCTTGAATTCTCCGGCTCTTGTGCAGGTTGCGCTGAAACTTCCTATGCTCGTCTTATTACACAGTTGTTCGGTGATAGAATGTATATATCTAACGCTACCGGCTGTTCTTCGATTTGGGGCGGACCTGCCGCTACATCGCCGTATACCACAACCGCCGAAGGCAAAGGACCTGCTTGGGCGAACTCTCTGTTTGAGGATAACGCAGAGCACGGTTACGGTATGTATTTAGGTCAAAAAGCAATTCGTGAGCGTCTTATTGAAGAGGTTAAGGATATAGTTGCTTCCGACAAAGCGTCTGCTGATGTTAAGACCGCCGGAAATAAATATCTTGAAACACTCAATGACGGTGAGGCTAATGCAAAGGCGTCTGCCGATTTGGTAGCGGCTATTAAGGCTGCCGGTGCCGATTGTGATAAGTGCAACGACGTTGTTGCAAACGGCGAATTCCTCTCAAAGAAATCCGTTTGGATATTCGGTGGAGACGGTTGGGCATACGATATCGGTTTTGGCGGTCTTGACCATGTTCTTGCCAGCGGTGATAATGTAAATGTTATGGTATTCGATACCGAGGTTTACTCCAATACCGGCGGACAG
>DEWC01000098.1:2968-11287 GCA_002363095.1 Ruminococcaceae bacterium UBA3220
ACCGGCGGACAGGCTTCAAAGGCTTCTAATATCGGTCAGGTTGCGCAATTTGCCGCGGCAGGTAAAACAATTGCCAAGAAGAGCCTTGCAGAAATCGCTATGTCTTACGGCTATATATATGTTGCTCAAATTGCTATGGGCGCCGACCAGAACCAGACCCTTAAAGCGATTAAAGAGGCTGAGGCATATGACGGTCCTTCACTTATAATCGGATACGCTCCTTGTGAGATGCACTCCATTAAGGGCGGAATGGTTAACTGCCAGAAAGAAATGAAGAAGGCAGTTGACTGCGGTTACTGGGATCTGTTCCGTTACAATCCGCAGTTAAAGGCAGAAGGCAAATCTCCGTTCTCGCTTGACAGCAAGCCTGCAACTACCGACTATAAAGAGTTTATTCTCGGTGAAGCTCGCTATTCTTCGCTCACACGCTCCTTCCCGGATCGTGCCGAGAAATTGTTCGATAAGGCTGAGCAAACCGCAAAGGCCCGTCGTCAACATCTCGAAAAACTCGTTGAATTATACGGTAAATAATTCTCCTGAAAATGTGAAGCCCCTCTCGAATGAGAGGGGCAATTTTTATTGCTATTATTTATGATACTTTGAACCCCGGTTAATCATAAAACCTCGGTATATCTGTTCAAGAAGCATAACCCGAAACAGTTGATGGGGGAAGGTCATATCCGATAGCGACAAGCGTAAATCAGACAACTCTTTTATTTCGTCCGACAAGCCGTGCGAACTGCCGATAATAAAGCATATTCCCGTCCCGGTCGCAGACTTGTCTTTTATCATATTCGCAAAATCAATGCTTGAGCGACGGTTGCCTTCAACGCATAGCGAACAAACAAAAGAATCGTTTGGTATGTGTTTTTTAATCAAAACCGCTTCGCTTTTTAAGGCGTTCTGTATTTGTGCCTTAGAAGGATTATCCGGCAGTTGAAAAGGCGCAATTTCAATAAGTTTTAAATCACAAAATCTTGATAGCCGTTTTAAATATTCATCAACAGCCGATTGGAGGTACTTTTCCTTTATCTTCCCCATTGCTATAACAGATGTCTTTATCAAAACAGAATCACCCCGTTGCCGGCGGGCTTTGCTACCGTTAAAACATAGTCTTTGTTTTCGGTGGCGCCCGCTGATTTAAGCATTGAAACAGAGGCTGATTTGGCGAGAAGGGGAGTGTTATTTGTTTCACTCAAATGTCCGAGGACAAATCTTGTTGTTCCGTTCGCCAAAAGCTGCGGCAAAACCTGAGCGCAGGAATTGTTGGAAAGATGCCCTTGGTCGGACAGTATTCTCATTTTAAGGGACGGTGTATACGGACCGTTCTTTAACATTGTGAGGTCGTGATTTGATTCAATAATTATACTCTTGCATTTTAAAAGCGCCGAAACGGATTCTTTTGTCAGAACACCTGTATCGGTACAAATGCCCGCATATGTATTGCCGTCAAAAGAAAGTATGTAACCGCACGAACCGGGGCTGTCATGTCTGGTCGGGAATTGTGAGATTACGGTGTCGCCGATAACTATTTCACTTTCATCGGCAATAATTTTATCGGTTTCTGCCGGGATTACATCTTTGTCCGTAAGTGAATCAAGCGTTTTCTGCGACGCAATAAGAGGAATTTTATTGTTCTTTAAAAAGGTTTTTAAGCCCGCAATATGGTCGGAATGGTCGTGGGTAATAGCAATTGCCTTAATATCCGACAACTCTATTCCGGTTCTTGAAAGTGCGAGTAAAAATTTTTTATAAGAAGCGCCCATATCAACTACAATGCAATTATTTTTATCATAAAATACTGTAGAATTAGCTTTGGAAGAGCTGAAAAGCGGACAAAACCCCGGCATATTATTGTCTCCTTTTGCGTATAAATACAGTGTGGCAATAAATACCACACTGTATTTTTAAGCGTTTTTAATAACTTTATATTCAGAAAAATCGTCAACACGCTCAATATGGGCGCCGAGACTTTTAAACTTTTCGGCGAGATTTTCATAACCCCTGTCAATATGGTCGATTTCTTCAACGGTGGTTTCGCCGGTTGCGGCTAATCCGGCAATTATCATTGCCGCGCCTGCGCGCAAATCCACCGCTTTAACCGGAGCGCCGTTAAGATGGTTAACGCCGGTAATAATGGCGGATTTTCCGTCAACCTGAATATCAGCACCCATCAAAGATAACTGCTCAACATATCTGAAACGGTTATCCCACACACCTTCGGTAACGATGCTTGTTCCGTCTGCCAATGCCAACAAAACTGCAATTTGCGGCTGCATATCCGTAGGAAAGCCGGGATGAGGCATAGTTTTTACATTGCATTTTTTAGGTCTTGATTTCATCGAGACACGGATAGATTCGTCAAATTCTTCAACATCTGCACCGATTTCAATCAGTTTTGCAACAATTGATTCAAGATGTTTGGGTGTAACATTTTCAATGGTAACATCACCGCCCGTAGCAGCGGCGGCAACCATATAGGTCCCGGCTTCAATCTGGTCGGGAATTATACTGTAGTTTGAACCGTGCAAGTGGCTTACGCCTCGGATTTTTATTACTCCTGTTCCGGCTCCCATAATATTAGCGCCCATCGAGTTTAAAAAGTTTGCAAGGTCAACTATGTGCGGCTCTTTGGCGGCATTTTCGATAACGGTTAGACCCGCAGCTTTTGTAGCCGCAAGCATAATATTTATTGTTGCTCCAACAGAAACGACATCAAGATAAATAGAAGCGCCCATTAGTTTCGGGGCTCTTGCATAGACCATTCCGTTATCTATAATAACCTTTGCGCCTAATGCCTCAAATCCTTTTATGTGCTGGTCAATCGGTCTTACACCGAAATCACATCCACCGGGAGGAGAGACTCGCGCGCGGTTACAACGGCTAAGCAAGGCGCCCAACATATAACTTGACGCACGCATACCCTTTGTGATATCCTTTGTAACCGTAAAAGATTTTGCGGGGCGAGGGTCAATACTAACGGAAGATTTACTCAGCATTTTAACTTCGGCGCCTATTGAGGTCAATGCTTTAAGAATTGAGGTCACATCGGAAATCTCCGGTAAATTTTCAATTACACAGGGCTCATCAGAGAGCAAAACGGCAGGTAGAATTGCAACAGCGGCGTTTTTTGCTCCGCCTATTCTTACAGACCCTCTAAGGGGTTTACCGCCTTTGATTACAAATTTTTGCAAAATAAGCACTTCCAATCAAGCGTGTTAAAAGAATATGTTATTCACTAATGTCGTTATCGTTTAAATCATCCGACCCTGAAACGCCGTCGGAGTCAATAGGGAGAATTAGTCTGCCGTCAGAGTGTCTGCGGTGTTTTACAAGGTTGCGGTTACTGAAAACAGAATGTATATAAACAAGAATAAATAATCCCGTAACCGCATAAAAAATCATCTCAAAAATATTGGTTCTTATAATCTGCGCACCGTCAACAATCGGATATCCGCTCCTTATAAAAAGAAAAATTTGCGGTAAAGCAAAACATTCACATAAAGCCGAGGCCGAAAAGCCGAAAAACATCAGAGTTTTATGGCTGTATTTTGAAAGCACACGGCTTTGGTATTTGGCAAAATATAAATAGAAAATTGCGACAAAGGCGGTAGTAATAATCTTGAAGCCGTTTTCCATAATAAAAGGCATTTTTGCGATTTTAATATACTCGGTTATAAGTTTCGTAAGCCAATATGTCAAAGGGATAATATAAATAACAGGGTGCATCTCGAAATTGATTAAATAGAGCAAAGCATAAGCTACCATAAAAACGATAAGCAAAACAGATGCAATGTTAAGTACCAGTTGGAAAAGATGATTGTTCATTTCGCTTGGCACGGGAACAAAGAAAGAACTTAAAACAACCGATATCGCCAAAAGTGCTGAGGTTAAGAACAAAGCTAAATTAGCACGGGGACCTTTTGTCGGATATCTCCTTAAAAGAACGGAAGATGAAAATGCCAAAATAATATAAACAATTGAAAAGAAGGTGAAAAGAACTAACTGTTTTTTTTCGTAAAAGGCGCCCGTGTTAGCGTTAACCATAGTAACGGTAACTAAAGTTTTATACACAAAATATATAAATGAGAGCAGATAAAGCGATAAAAGCACAAACTTATACTTCATTATATTATCTCCGTTTTTTTAAGCGTTATAACACTATTATATTTTATTATTATTTCATCAAAATGTCAACAAAAAGAGAAGATTTATTATGAAAAAGATTTTAATTGTTATAATTATTTTTTCATCTGTAGCCGTATTTGGACCAATGGCGGTGAAAAGCACCGAAACGGTCAAAGAGTCGCCAAATAATAAAACAATTTCGGTTGCCGGGAAAAAGGCGGATTATTCAGAGAATAACAGTTTTAAGGTTAAACTTAACAGTGGAAAAGTTATTGATGTTTTAACAGAGGAATATTTAATCGGGTGTATCGCAGGAGAAATGCCGATTACATATGACGACGAGGCATTAAAGGCGCAAGCGGTGGCGTCATATACTTTTGCTCTTTACAAAAAATCAATCGGCGGTAAAGATTATGATGTTACGGCTGATTATAAAACCGATCAATGTTATCTCACCGAACAGGAACAAAAGGAAAAATGGGGAGAAAACTATCAAGTTAACCGCAAACGCCTTGAAAAAGTAATAAAATCCGTAAAAGGTGAATGGATTGCGTTTGAAGGCGAGCCGATATTGAGCGTTTATCACGCGATTTCCTGTGGAAAAACATACAGTTGCGGGGATGTTTGGGGAAAAGACCTGCCTTATCTTAAATCTGTTGACAGTTCGTTTGATAAATTATCCGATGACTATAAAAGCGAAACGCAAATAACAGTTGAAGAGTTTTGTGAAAAACTCGGTCTTAAAACAGATAACGCAGGTGAACCGAGAATAGAATTGAGCAAAGATAAAAACAACCGTGCTGATAAGGTAACCGTAAACGGTGTAACCTTAAGCGGAAAGGAATTTGTGGATTTATTTGCCTTAAAATCACAAAATTTAGAAATAACCGTTAAAGCAAATACGGTTTCAATTACAACCTACGGCAGGGGACACGGTGTGGGAATGAGCCAGGTCGGCGCGGATAAATTGGCAAAGTCGGGAAGCACATATAAAGAAATACTGCACCACTATTACAGCGGATGCAGTATAGAAAAATAACCTATTTATTTTCTCCCGAATAGGTCCATTTTAGGATAATCGGCGTAATCAGAGCGGCAAAAACTACACATATAACAATGCTCGGGAGAATTTTCGGGTCAATATATCCCGAGAGGATTCCTTTTTGTGCAACCATTAGTGCCACTTCGCCCCTCGCAATCATCCCAACCCCGATTTTCAGCGAATCGGAGTTACTCATTTTACAAATTTTTGCCGCTAATCCGCATCCGATTATTTTAGAACCGACAGCGGCAATTATGAGGCAGAGTGTGAAAAAAATCAAATTTGCGCCGACGCTTTCAATTTTAATTTTCAAACCAATGCCGGCAAAGAAAACAGGGGTGAAAAACAAATATGACGCAACAGTTAGTTTTTTTGCGACAAATTGCTTCATATCGGTCAGATTGCAGAGAATAACACCGGCAAAAAATGCGCCGGTAATATCTGCGACCCCGAAGAGCTTTTCGGCGCAGTACGACATAATAAAGCAAAACGCCAGCGCCCATACAGCCAACCTTCTCGTATGGGAATGACGGATAGTTATCATTTTGAAAATTCTGTAAACTACCAATCCTACTATAAAGGTGAAGAGGAAGAAAAGACCTATTTTAGCAACAACGCCGTACGGATTAACAGTATCGTCTCCAAGCCCGGACAATACACTCAACACAACAATACCTATTATATCGTCGATTATGGCAGCTGAAAGAAGGGTGGCTCCCACATTGGTTTGCAGTTTCCCCATTTCATTGAGAGTTTCAACCGTTATACTTACCGAGGTCGCGGCAAAAACGACGCCGATAAACAACGCTTTCATTAACGCCGTATACGAAAAAGATTTGACAAAAAACAGCAAATACACGCCGCTGCATACAAATATAGGAACAAAAACGCCGAGAGTTGCAATCAGGCAGGCTGCGGGACCGGTCTTTTTCAGAACATTCATATCGGTATCAATTCCCGCGATGAACATCAAGAGAATAACGCCGATTTCCGCGGTGTATGTTAAAAAGTTCGATTCGTGCAATATGCCGAAACAACCGGGACCTAAAAGGATTCCGGCTACAAGCGCTCCGACAACCTGGGGCAGATGAACCTTTGCGGTTGCCAGCCCGAAAAGTTTTGTAAAGAGCAGTATCAGTGCTATGGATAATAAAAAACTGTAGTTCAATGAAATGCCTTCTTTAAAATACCGTAGGTATCTTATATTATGCGTGGTAAAGTTTTTTGGTTTGATATTTCGGCTCGGTAGTCATGTTGACGCCGAGTTTTCTGAATGTTTGCTCGTCAACACGGGCAAGTATAACCGAAGAATGCGCTTCAAGCCCCTTTAAATTTATAACCTGTTTAAGCGCCTTGCTTGCCAAATCGCTCGTTGCGGCGCATATTGACAGCGCAATCAAAACTTCGTCTGTATGCAATCTCGGGTTATGATTTCCGAGAATTTTTGTTTTCATTCTTTGAATAGGCTCGATAATCGCAGGGGAGAGCAGGTCGATATCATCCGGAATGCCGGCAAGTTCTTTAAGAGCGTTTAAAAGCATGGAGGAAGAGGCGCCTAAGAGAGAGGAGGTTTTGCCTGTTACTATTCTTCCGTCGGGCAATTGGATGGATGTTGCCGGTCCGTTTGTCGCGGCGGCTTTATCGTTGGCAGCCTTTATAACGGGACGATCGTCGGGAGAAATTTTCAACTGATTCATCAGAATTTCAATTTTAGAGACTTCGGACGATTCGCTTAACCCTTGACGGTGATTTGCGAGTGCGGTATAATACCGGCGGATTATCTCTTCGCATGCGGCTTTTTTACAAACTTCATCGTCGCATATTGCAAATCCCGCCATATTAACCCCCATATCGGTAGGGCTTTTATACGGAGATTTTCCGAGAATACTTTCCATCATAGAATTGAGTACGGGGAATATTTCAATATCGCGATTGTAATTAACGGTTGTTTTTCCGTAGGCTTCAAGATGAAACGGGTCAATCATATTAACATCGTTAAGGTCGGCAGTTGCCGCTTCATAAGCGACATTAACCGGATGTTTAAGCGGTATGCTCCAAATCGGGAAGGTTTCAAATTTTGCATATCCCGCGGTTATTCCCCGTTTATGCTCGTGATAGAGCTGGGAAAGACAAGTAGCCATTTTTCCGCTGCCGGGTCCGGGCGCGGTAACTACGACAAGCTTTCGTGAGGTTTCTATGTAGTCGTTTTTACCGAATCCTTCATCGCTTACGATTAAAGAAATATTTGAAGGATATTCCGCAATGGGGTAGTGGCGATACGACTTAATGCCAAGGCTTTTTAAACGCTTTTCAAAGGCGACGGCAAGAGGTTGTCCGGTGAAGCGTGTTATAACAACGCTCCCAACATAAAGTCCTATTCCGCGAAACGCGTCTATCAACCGCAGTGTATCGAGGTCGTATGTTATACCGAGGTCACCGCGCCGTTTGTTCTTTTCTATTGCATCCGCATTTATCGCAATAACGATTTCTGCGTCATCTTTAAGTTCAAGCAACATCTTAACCTTGGCGTCGGGAGCAAAACCGGGAAGCACTCTTGAAGCGTGAAAATCGTCAAACAGTTTTCCGCCGAACTCCATATAAAGTTTATCGCCGAACATATCAATTCTGTCGCGAATGTTTTGCGACTGAAGATTGATATATTTTTGGTTATCGAAGCCTACTGATGTCATAAATTACAATCCCCCTAAACTGTCTCTAAATATTTATTATATCAGTCAATCCCGTATTTTTCAAGTAAAATCGGCAAAAAAGCGTCTAAAAATTGCAAAACACATTTTTTATGAAAAATTTATAAATTTTTTTAACATTTTACTTGACAAACTGTGTAATATGCGTTATAATGTAGACAGAAAAAGAAAGGGGAGGAACAAAAATGATTGAAGTTCCACCGGAAAGCAACCTGAAATAAACCGAAAGAGGTGAGTCCGAAAGTTACTTTTCTTTGACCTTGATTTTTCAAATTTTAAAGATGGTGAGTCCGATGTACAGTTAATGATTTAAATTTAAGCCCAACGCGAAATTTATATAGATTTTTTGGTGAATCCAATGTTTTAAGCAAACTATCAGGGAACCGCGTAAAGCGGTTCCTTCAGTATGTCGATAAACCTGTTGTTATGGTGTGGCGCCGT
>DEWC01000029.1 GCA_002363095.1 Ruminococcaceae bacterium UBA3220
TGGCATTCTTTACAAGTATAATCTGATGATTTCGAAGTTTTCCTATCTGTTTGGAATTAAGCCCCGAAATATCATATCGCGTATCATCAATAAAATAACTCTCAATCCCGTATATTACTTTAAATTCTCCGCCCGATTTGCGGATTTTCGCCACAGCCGATGCTGCCGCCGGATAACTCTGAACGACGCCGTGGTCGGTAATGGCTATCGCCTTATGCCCCCACCTGAACGCCCGGTTGACAATATCCTCCGCCTTTGAAACGGCGTCCTTTGCCGACATATTGGTGTGGCAGTGAAGTTCTATTCTTTTTTCGCCCTCGTAACTATCGGTTTCTTCGTATTTCTGCACCGTTGCGAGCGAATTTGCCTCTACTATAAATTCGCCGCTCCAATTATCAAACTTGTAATCGCCGTTGATAATGAGATTTGTGCCGTCCTTTGCCTTCATAAGCGCCTTTTTGACGGTCGCCGCTTCACCGTCGGGGTCTTTGGAGTATTTAAGATTGATAAATCTTATCGCATTTACCCGAATAGAATTTGTCCCGTCGCTGACAAAGAATTTTGCCGAAACTACCTTTTTCCCGTTTCTCGTGTCGCGCTCGGTAACCTCCGAACCGAAAACCTCGCCCCAAAAAGCAACCGGTTTTGCCTCGTGGCGGTCTTCGGGAGGGGTAATATCCTTTATCTTTATAAGCGAAGTGCTTAGTTTTTTGCCGTAAAAAAGCTCGGCGCTCTCAATATAAATCGGAAGTCCGTCGGCAGGTTTTCCCGCAAATTCAAGCTTTTTTTCTTCTTTTTCGGGTTCCTTTTTTGAAGAATTGCCCGGTTCGGGCGCGGGGTCGGGCGTAAGTTCGATTTTTTCACCCTCCTCGCTCCCTTCGATTTGAAGGGTTATATCAAGGTCAAATATTTCCCTCACCGCACGGATAAAGTCGGCCTCAAATGTGGAATTTTTAACTGTATCAATACCGCCGTATTTAAGGGTTACGGTAAGGCATCCGTTTTCAAGTTTGTATGAAGCGCCGTTAAAATAGCCGTTTAAGAGGGCATTTCTAACCTTTATCATCCGGACTATATCTCCTGCCGCCGATTCATTGAAGCATTCCTTTGGAAAATGCCTGTCGACCGTCATTTTATTGAGCTTAAGCCCTGAAACGGTTTTCTCTTTCAGTTGCGCTATAATATCGTTTTCTATATAGTTTTCGTTTAAAATGGATATGTAAAGTTCCCGCGCTTGCTCGTCAAGTTTGCATTTGTCTACCTTGGCGTTTTCAAGTTCACGCGGGAAAATATCATAAAATCTCTCGAACAGTCTTTTTGCAAGATACATTGCTATTCTCCGTTTTCACATCTTATCAATTTCGCTTATAAGCACATCAATGAGTTTTTCCTCGGGAATGTTCTTATAAAGGATTTCACCCTTTTTGAAAAGGACGCCGTTTCCCTTTCCGCCGGCTATTCCTATGTCGGCGTTTTTGGATTCGCCGGGACCGTTGACAACACAGCCCATAACGGCAACGGTCAGGTCCTTATTTACGCCGGCAAGCCTCTTTTCAACCTCTTTCGCTATACCAATAAGGTCAATTGAAGTCCTTCCGCAGGTCGGACAGGAAACAAGATTTATTCCGCCCTTTTTAAGACCTATTCCCTTTAAAAGTCTGTTTGCGGCTATAACCTCTTTAACAGGGTCGTCTGTAAGGGATACCCTTACCGTATCGCCGATACCTTTAAGCAGAAGTCCGCCTATTGCCGCCGCGGATTTTATTATGCCTGTTTCCTCGGTCCCTGCCTCGGTAACCCCTAAATGAAGCGGATACGGGCAGGTTTCGGCGGCGAGGGAATAGGCGTCGTACATTCTTTGAACATCGGATGATTTAAGCGACAGAACAATATCGTAAAAATTAAATTTTTCAAGCAGTTTTATATGTAAAAGTCCGCTCTCATAAAGCGCTCTTGCCGTAGGAGAGCCGTATTTTTCGAGGATATCCTTTTGAAGCGAGCCTGAATTTACGCCTATTCTTATGGGGACGCTCTTTTCACGGCACGCCTTTACGACTGCCTTAACCTTTTCCTCATCGCCTATATTGCCGGGGTTTATTCTTATCTTATCAGCGCCGGCGTAAACGCTGTCTATTGCTAAGCGGTAATCAAAATGTATATCGGCGACAACCGGTATCGTTACAGCGTTTTTTACTGCCTCAAGAGTTTTTAGCGATTCGGCGTCAGGCACCGAAATTCGCACAATTTCACAACCGGCGGCTTGAAGCCGCAATGCGTCCGAAACATTTTTTTCTTTATCGTGCGCCGGAGCGTTGAGCATCGACTGAACGGCAATATTGCTGCCGCCGCCGATGCTGATATTTCCGATTTTAACTTTTCGTGTTTCTTTGTTAGTTATCATTTTATAATCAATCCCAAAATATCTTTTGCGGTTATGAGTAACATAAGTCCCAAAAGAAGCGCAAAGCCTATTCCGTGGATAAGGGCTTCGTACTTTTCGGGCACCTTTTTACGGGTGATCATCTCAACCAGTATAAACAGGAGCCGTCCGCCGTCCAGCGCAGGCAAGGGCAGGAGATTGAAAATCCCCAAATTCATGGTGATAAGCGCCATTATCGGTATAAGGTCAAACAGGCGTTGTTTTGCGATGTCCCCGATAGCGGCGGTAAGTCCCACCGGTCCCGACATGGCTTTCCATGTGCTTTTGCCGTACTTTCCGGTTACCAAATCAAGAAGCGAGCGCTCGACGATGGTGCAATAGGAAACCGAGTTTTTTGCCGTTTTGGACAAAAATGTTAAAAACGTCTTTTTTTCGGGAGCAACATAAAAATCGACGCTTATATAATCTATACCTTTTTCTTTTTGGGTGGCAAATTTAACATCCTTTAAGTCTTTCTTTTCGCCGTCGCGCTTTACGGTTATATCAAGTTTTCCGTTTTTAACATTTGTAAAGGCGTAGCCCAAATCCATTTCGGAATAAATTCTCCGCCCGTTAACGGCAACAATCGTATCGCCCTTTTTAAGTCCCGATTTCTCGCTTGACGCGTTTTCATAAAACCCGGCGACCTGCGTTGTTGCAAACCTTTGCTGAGGAATTAGTGTGATACCGACAAGGATTATTCCGAGCAGAATATTGAAGGTAGCCCCCATCGCCACTACAACAAACCGCCGCCACGGAGCCTTATTGCAAAAGGCACGCTTATCTTCGCTTTTTTCGTCCTCACCTTCCATGGCACAGTATCCGCCGAGGGGTATCAGGTTAAAGCGGTAAAGGGTCTCGCCCTTTTTAAAAGAAAAAAGTTTAAGTCCGAAGCCGACGGCAAATTCGTTCACACGAATGCCTAACGATTTTGCGGCGATAAAATGCCCGAATTCGTGAATTAAAATAAGGCTTAAAAACAAAAGCACAGCCACCGCGTATGGCCAAAAATTATTCCAAACGGTCAAAAGATTTATATCAATCACTATCCTTTTAAGGTGTTTCGTACGGTTTGACGCGCCAATGCGTCCGCGTTGTAGATATCTTCTATATCAAAGTCGGTTTTATGCGGTGCCGAATTCATACCCGCGTTTACCAAATCGGCAATATCGGTAAAGCGGATTTTGCCCTCTAAAAAGAGCGATACCGCCTCCTCGTTTGCACCGTTGGCGGCGGCGGGGAAAAGCCCCCCTTTTTTTATCGCCTCGATACACAACGGCAGGCACTTAAAGGTTTCCGTATCGGGTTTTTCGAAGGTAAGAGTACCGATTTCGGTTAATGAAAGACTTTCGAATTTTACTCCTCTTTCGGGATATGTAAGGGCGTACTGTATCGGTATCTTCATATCCGGAGTTCCGAGTTGACCGATAACGGCGCCGTCCGAAAGTTCGACCGCCGAATGAAGAATGCTCTGGCGGTGGACTACCACTTCTATATCGTCGGGTCTGACATCAAAAAGATGCACCGCCTCTATAACTTCAAGTCCCTTATTCATTAGAGTAGCCGAATCGATGGTGATTTTTTTACCCATCGACCAGTTCGGATGTTTAAGGGCGTCATTCACGGTAACGGATTTAAGTCTCTCCCTTGTCATTCCGAAAAACGGTCCGCCCGACGCGGTAAGGATTATCTTGTTAAGACTTCCGCTCGGCGCGCCCTGAAGCGACTGAAAAATCGCCGAATGCTCACTGTCGACCGGCAAAAGCCTAACGCCCTTTTGAGCGATTTTTTTCTTAACTGTATCTCCGCCGGTTACAAGGGTTTCTTTGTTGGCAAGCGCAATGTCCTTGCCTGCCTCGATGGCGGCAAGTGTGCTTTCAAGCCCGGCGATACCGACAATGGCGCAAAGGACAATATCTCCCCTGCCGCAAGCGACGGCGTTAACGCCCTCTTTGCCCGAAAAGACTTTTATATCTGTATCTTTTAGGGCAATTTTAAGTTTTTCCGCCTGTTTTTGGTCCCGCAGGGCAACGCTTAGCGGCTTAAATTCCCTCGCCTGCTTTTCAAGAAGTTCCGCATTGCTTCCGGCGGCAAGCCCCGTTACCCGTATATTAAGATTTCTCGCAACTTCAAGGGCTTGGGTTCCGATTGAACCGGTAGAGCCTAAAATAATTAATTCCCTCATTAAATTACCCCGGATTCCATAAACATATACAGAACCGGCGCAATAAGAAGCATACTGTCAAAACGGTCAAGAATTCCGCCGTGTCCCGGTATCAGGCTGCCGTAGTCCTTAATGCCCGCTCGCCTTTTAATAATTGAAGCGAAAAGGTCGCCGAGCATTCCCACGATGCAGAGCAAAACGGTCATAACAAGGGTTACGCCGAGATGCCCCATACTGCCGTAGCAGGCGGCAAGAATAAAAGAAACAACAAGGCTGAGACCTATGCCGCCAAATGCCCCCTCAACCGTTTTTTTCGGACTTATTTCGGGGCAAAGTTTATGCTTTCCGAAAAAGCTTCCGACAAAATACGCGCCCGTATCGCAAATCGAGGCGAAATTTATAAGAAGCAATAAATAGTATATTCCTTTGTTGAAGGAAATAATACCGCTAAGGCAGGAAAATGCGTATGCTATAAAGAACGGATAGGCGGTTATTCCGAGAATTCCATCAAGACTTAATTCCTTATGCCCTTTAAGACAGATACAAACGGCAAACAGGAAATATATGACGCTTAAGAAAAGCGGCGCCACTTTTATAAAATCTGCTGTTTTACCATCAAAACCTTCAAAAAGGTTTTTATCGAGCAAAAACACCATTACCATTCCGTAAATCATCGGCACTACCGAAAAAGACGGTTTTTTTACCGAAAGGGCGTTATGAATAAGTTCAAAAACAGCGATGGCGGTCAAGGCAGCGATAAAAGCCGTTATGACAACCGGCGACCAAAGTTTTCCGGCAACAAGAGCCGAAATTACTATCGCTATCATAACCGCAGCCGAAATAATTCTTGTTTTCATAATTTTTTCTCCTATAATGCTATATTCCGCCGTATCGGCGGTTTCTGTTGTTATAATCCTCAATCGCCATATCGAGATGTTTCGGCTTGAAATCAGGCCAGAGGATATTGGAAAACCAATATTCCGAATAGGCGGACTGCCAGATAAGATAGTTTGAAAGGCGGTATTCTCCGCTCGGTCTAATGATAAAATCAGGGTCGGGCATTCCGGCGGTATACAGGTTGTCACTTATCGTTTGCTCCGTTATGTCCTCGGGTTTTATACCCTTTTTTACGATTTTTCTTACCGCCTTGACTATTTCATCGCGACCGCCGTAATTAAGGGCGATGTTAAGGTGCATTCCGGTGGCGTTTTCACTTTCCTTTTCGGCGTCGGCGATAAGAAGCCGTATATCCTCATCGAGCGCCGAAATATCACCGATGAACTTTACCTTAATATTTTCATCCTTGAAATTTTTAGCGTCTTTCAGATAATCCCTTAAAATGTTCATTATATTTTTGACCTCTTCGGGAGGACGCTTCCAGTTTTCGGTTGAAAAGGCGTAAACGGTCATATATTTAAGCCCTATCTTGTTTCCGTATCTTGCAATCGTTTTGAAATTATTTGAGCCTGCCGCGTGCCCCGCCGTTCGCGGAAGGGAGCGTTTTTTAGCCCATCTCCCGTTGCCGTCCATAATTATCGCAATGTGGGTAGGAAGAGTATCAAATTGCTTTTTCTTATAAAAAAAAGCCAAACATATCACCTTATCTTTTATTTTGGTTTTTTCAAAACACAGGCGCACAACTACTGTGCGCCGATGCTTTGCTTATTAAAAAGGTTATTTTCGCTTTAAATTTCCATTATTTCCTTATCCTTGATTGCCTGGAGGTCATCCGCCTCTTTGCAGAATTTATCGGTAAGGTTTTGTATCTTCTTTTCGCCGTCTTTTTCATCGTCCTCGGTTATCTCGTTATCCTTTTTAAGGCTTTTAAGTTTATCGAGGGCGTCTCTTCTTATGTTTCTTATGGCAACCTTTGAGTCCTCGGCTATTTTCTTTACCTCTTTAACAATCTCTTTTCTTCTTTCCTCGGTAAGGGGCGGAAAGTTAAGACGGATAACCTTTCCGTCGTTTTGCGGATTTATTCCGATATCGGAGGTTAAAATCGCTTTTTCTATCTCCTTTACCATCGAAGCGTCCCACGGCTGAATGACAAGCGTTCTCGCCTCGGGGACCGAAACGGCAGCCATCTGCTGAACCGGCGTCGGAGCGCCGTAGTAGTCAACCGTAACGCGGTCAAGAATTGACACATTTGCTCTTCCGGCTCTTACGGATTTATATTCGCGTTCAAGCGAGGAGATGGTTTTACCCATTTTTTCTTCGGTAACTCTCAATAATTCTTTCATCGGTTTTTCCTCCTGTTTACTTAACGAGCGTGCCCACGGGTTCACCCTTGACGGCTCTTATAATATTATCGGGGTCGGTAAGATTAAATACCAAAATCTTTATATCGTTTTCCATACAAAGTGACGCGGCGGTGGCGTCCATAACATGCAGTTGTTTTTGAAGAATCTCATTGTGCGAAAGTTCATCGAATTTTACGGCATGGTCGTTCTTGTTGGGATCGCAGTCGTAGACGCCGTCAACATTCGTTGCCTTAAATATTACATTTGCGCCGATTTCGGCAGCTCGAAGCGCCGCGGCGGTGTCGGTCGAGAAGAAGGGATTTCCCGTTCCGCAACCGAAAATAACAACCCTGCCTTTTTCAAGGTGCCGAATTGCTTTGTTTCTGATGTAAGGCTCGGCGACCTGACGCATTTCAACGGCGGTCTGCACCCTTGCGGTAACGCCCAACTGCTCGAGCGCATCGCAAAGCGCAAGCGAATTTATGGTGGTTGCAAGCATTCCCATATGGTCGGCACGGGTTCTGTCCATATCGCCGCTCGAACGGCCGCGCCAGAAGTTTCCGCCTCCGACGACTATCGCAACCTGAGCGCCGAGTTCGGTAGCCTTTTTGACTCTTTTGCAGATATCGAGAACCTTATCAAAATCAATTCCCATTCCCTTTTCTCCGGCAAGAACCTCACCTGAAAGTTTAAGTAAAATTCTTTTATAAACACTTTCCATTACTTTAACCCCGATTATCTATTTATATTATATTTATATTCTACATTATGTCGGCGCCGTTGTCAATAATATATTAATCCCGGCTTTACTTCTGCAAGCGGAAAAAACAAAAAATGCGCCGAAAGGGCGGGGCAAATTAGGGAGTTTATGTCTAAAAACGCGCCTTTTGGCAAATAACTTCTTCAAAAACGACCGACATACGATAGTATGCCGGCCATTTTATTCATTGTTCTTTA
>DEWC01000037.1 GCA_002363095.1 Ruminococcaceae bacterium UBA3220
GCTGATATATCAAAGTGTGAAGAACCCGAGAGATGGGTGGCAGCGCACTGGAGCGTTGGTAAATCCGTTTCATTTATTTCGGTGCTTCAGCTTGATTCTATCGACCGTGACGGAATTATTATTGATGTTATGACAACGATGAGCAATTTAAGAGTTCCTCTTAATTCCATAAATGCCACAAGGAATCACGGCAACTGCGTAATAACAATTACCATTAACTGTGAAAGTGTCGGACATCTCAACAGCATAATATCAAAGTTACTCAAAATCGACGGTGTGTTTAGTGTTGAAAGGATAATTAGATGAAAACGGTAATACAAAGGGTCTTAAACGCCGATGTCAAGGTTGACGGTAAAACCGTCGGCAGTTGCCAAAACGGTTATATGATTTTGTTTTGTTCTGTCGAAGGCGATACTCGTGAGGACATAGATATTCTTGCCAAAAAGGTCGCTAATCTTCGCATTTTTGAAGACGAAAACGGCAAAATGAATAAATCAATTATCGATGTCTCCGGTGAGGTTTTATGCATATCTCAGTTTACATTAGCGGCTGATACAAAAAAAGGAAACAGGCCCTCATTTATAAAGGCTATGAATCCTAAAGTAGCTAATGATTATTATAACGATTTTTGCACTAAACTGAAATCAATGGGCATTAACAGGGTAGAAAAGGGAATATTCGGTGCGGATATGCAGGTTTCCCTCATTAACAACGGACCCGTTACAATAATTCTCGATACCGAAATATGGAAGAAAAGTCATGGAAATTAAGACTGTTAAACTTGGAATAATCAACGAAAACTGTTATCTTATTTCTTCAAATTCGGGCGCGGTTGTTATTGACCCCGGATATTATTCCGATGAAATATCTGATTTTTTAAAATTAAACTGCCAAAAAGAACGCCTTATTTTGATTACTCATTGCCATTTTGATCACATAGGAGCGGTCAAAAAACTTTCTGAAGAGCATGGAGTAAAGGTTGGAATCGGGAGATTAGACTCTGCCGGTTTATCCGATCCCGGCTTAAATCTTTCTCACTCATTCAGGATTTTTTCCGAACCTTTTGAGGCCGATATTCTTTTTGATGATAATGAGGAAATTGAGGTAGGCGATTTGAAAATCAGGGTGATATTTACGCCCGGACATACAAAGGGAAGCGTATGTTATTTAATCGGCGATTCTCTTTTCAGCGGTGATACGCTGTTTTTTGAATCGTACGGAAGGACTGATTTTCCGGGCGGAAACGGTGAAAAAATGCGGGAATCTTTTTATCGCCTTACAACGACACTTTCAAAGAGCGTTACGGTCTATCCTGGTCATGATAAAACAACGACAATCGGTCATGAAATTGATTTCAATCCGATAGGGTATATGAGTATCTTATGATTATTTGCAATTACGGTAACAAATTTAATTACGAACTTGAAAAACTTACAAGACTTTTTATGCCGTTTGAGCGCATCGATGTAGTTAACGGTGATGTAGAGTCCGATAAAAAAGCAATCACAAAAACTGATTTTTACGACGATTATTGCTTTGTCTTTGTATGTGTGGCGATAGGTGATAAAAAGGCGGAGAAATCACTGACAGTATGCAAATGCAATGATTTTGATAAGACTGTAGAACTGAAACTTGCAGGTTGTCTGTATGATTGCCTCGCCGAGATATTTGATTATAAACCGTGCTGGGGGATTTTGACCGGCATAAGGCCGGCACACCTTTATCTGAAAAAACTCAATGAGTCTGGACTATCTGCCGCCAACTCGTATTTTACCGATGTTTTAAGGGTTTCTCCTGATAAACTTTCGCTGCTATCGGATACCGCCATAAGTGAGCAAAGAATTATTGGTCTTTCAAAATCAAACTCTTTCAGCCTTTATATTTCAATTCCTTTTTGCCCGACGAGGTGCTCATATTGTTCCTTTGTTTCGCATTCTATTGAAAAAGCGTCCGATATTATTCCGGAATATATTGACCGTCTGTTTGCAGAAATCACAGCAACTGCAAAAATTACATCTGACCTGAACCTTAATTTAGAAACGGTTTATATCGGCGGCGGAACGCCCACATCACTTTCTGCAGAACAGCTGGAAAAATTGCTGAGGGTTATAGATAACAATTTTGATATGAAAAACATACGGGAATATACGGTCGAGGCCGGTCGGCCGGACACCGTTACGCCTTCAAAGCTAAGTGTTCTTAAAGCCCACAATGTAACAAGAATTAGTATCAATCCTCAAACACTTAATGATAATGTTTTAAACATAATCGGCAGACGACATACGGCAGACGATTTTTTCAATGCCTTTTTTATGGCACGAAAAATGGGATTTGATAACATTAACACCGATATTATTGCCGGTTTACCGGGCGATGATTATCATTCCTTCAAAGAAACCATCGATAAAATTATTAAGCTGTCTCCCGAGGCCGTTACGGTTCATTCGTTATCTATGAAGCGTTCGTCGAAGTTAACATTAAATGGCTTTGAGCCTTTAATAAAAGAAGGAGAGACGGCTTCTGAAATGGTTAACTACGCAAGAGAACTTCTGAGTAATCACGGAATTTTGCCATACTATATGTACAGACAAAGTAAAACGGTAGGCAATCTTGAAAATGTAGGGTACGCGAAGAAGGAGTTTGAAGGCTTATATAATGTTTATATTATGGATGAAACCCACTCGATTTTAGCCTGCGGAGCATCTGCTGTTACAAAACTTAAAAATCAGGATACCGGTCATATTGCGCGCATATTTAACTTTAAGTATCCATACGAATATATAAACAGGTTTGATGAACAGTTAAGGAGAAAACAGGAGATATATTCTTTTTACGGAACTTGTAATGAAAACAAAGTTATGTTATAATACTCTCATAAAATTTTGGAGGTCTCTGTTATGGAAAAGAAATTTTTTGATAATGCTTTTGATAAAGCAAAAAACGCTTTTGAAATCGCTTACAAGAAAACGGGCGAAATTGTGAGTCTTGAAAAACTCAGATTTAATCTCAGCAGCCTTAAAACAAATCGAAATAAACTCTATGCAGCTCTTGGTAAGGAGTATTATTTTAGATTCAAGAATTCAGAGTCGTTGCCCGACAATGAAAAAAATATATTTGACCGTATTTCAGAATTGAATGAAAAGATTGAAGAAATTACAAACGAAATCAATTATGCAAAATCCAAAAGAATTTGCCCGAAGTGCGGTGCCGCAATTGATGAAAGATCTATTTTCTGTAATTACTGCGGCGAGAGGATAACATTTGACTTTGATGATGAAGAATAAGTATAAAAGAGTCGGTGTTGTTGTCGCCGACGATATGGAATATAAACCTTTGTTTGATTTTTTCATCAAACAGGGCGGGCGTGAACGCTTGCTTTTTTCTCGGAAATGCATTGATTTCACCCTCAACAAAACCGAATTCACTGCAGTATTTTGCGGGATCGGCAAGGTAAACGCCGCAGCATTAACCGCCGCTCTTATTTCGGAGGGGTGTGATTGCATAATGAACTACGGCCTTTCCGGCGGACTTAAAGAGGGAGGGATAGGCGGATTTGTTGTCCCCGACAGGTTTGTCGAGCATGACTTTGACCTCACTCCTCTCGGTTATAAAATTTGCGAAAAACCTTTTCAGGAATATATATACAGAGCAGATGAAAGCGTTATAAAGATACTCCTTGATTTATTTCCGAACGCATTGTGCGGTACTGCAGTATGCGGCGATAGATTTATAACAAAGAAAGAGGATGTCGATTTTTTTGTCGGACAGTTTGATGCTGTTTCGTGTGATATGGAAACCGCCGCTATTGCTTCTGTGTGCGATATGACAAACACGCCTTTTTTCTGTCTTCGTCGTATATCCGACGGTGCTGACGAAAATGTTCAAAGTTACCTGGATATGAACATTAACAGCGGCGATATATTATTTGATAATTTCTACAGAATAATGAATTATATATCATAATTGGGGTTTTGTATGAGTTCAGACATCAAGAAACAACAGTCTTTTTTACACGGCTCTGTAATTCTCATTGCTGCGACGGTCATAGCAAAAATAATCGGCGCTGTTTATCGGATACCTCTTACTAATTTGCTCGATTCCGACGGTATGGGGTATTATTCAACAGCCTACGATTTATATGTTCCTATGTACTCTATAGCAATGGCAGGACTGCCTATTGCTATTTCGAGAATGGTTGCTGAGTATGTTACAAAAAGCCGATATAAAGATGTTACCAAAACATTACACGCGGCACAGGTTATATTCCTTGTAACCGGTAGTGTTGCTTTTGCACTTTTAATTCTATTGGCTTTTTTGTCAACCGGAAGACTGACCTTCAGCATTTTCGGTTATAATGTCGGCAGTTTTTTTGAATCCTTTAACAGTAACACCTTAATTCCGATACTTGCTATTGCTCCGTCAATACTGTTCTGTTGTCTTATGTCGGCTTACAGAGGATATTTCGAGGGGCTCGGCAATATGACTCCTACCGGTGTTAGTGAGGTTATTGAGGCTTCGGGAAAACTTCTGTTTGGATATACTCTTGCGCTTTTTGTTTTAAAAACAACCGGCAACACCTTTTATGCTGCCGCAGGTGCCTTAATCGGCGTAACAATAGGCGAAGTTTTTTGCACACTCTATTTGTTTATCTTTTATAAACGAACGAGATGGAAATATATTACCCGGGAGGAATATGATAATTCCCCTGAGCCCGGCAAGCTTAAAAAGTATATATACGCAATTATTCTGATAGCCATTCCTATAGTATTAGGTTCGCTTGTAAATCATATTACGAGCCTTATTGATGTTGTTATGGTACAAAAACAGTTGGCTAACGGTATTCGCAAAGCTCCCGAAATTTTTGAGACGAACTATGCCGTATATATCAAAGATATGGCGGAAAAATACGCTAAGGAGAATAAGGAATTTTCCTTATTAAGTGATTTGCCGGTTTCTTTGTACGGATGTCATCGCGGTTTTGCGTTTTCGATTTACAACCTTATTCCTGTTTTGACTTCCACTCTCGGTGTAAGCGCAATTCCCGTCCTGGCGCGCGCTTGGACTCTTAAAGATAAAAAAGCAGTTCGCGCTAATATTCAAACAATGCTCAGAACTGTGGCTATCATCGCCATTCCTTGCGGTTTTGGAATTATTGCTTTGGCAAAACCGATACTTTCTTTACTCTACAGCAGTAAATCCGCAATCGATATTGCGGCGCCGAATCTTCAAATTTTGGGATTATGCGCTATTTTCGCCGGTATCAATGCGCCGCTTGTCAATATGTTGCAGGCAATAGGGAAGGTGAGCATTCCGCTGAAGAATATTGCCATTGGCGCCGTACTTAAAATTGTATGCAACTTCATTCTTGTCGGAGTTCCTGAAATAAATATTCACGGTGTTCCGGTTGGCACAACCGTTTGTTATGCGTTTATTTGCATTGCAAATCTTTTTGCGTTGGCGAAGTATTCAAATGTTCGTGTAGATTATTATTCGACCTTGATAAAACCTCTTTTTGCCGGAATCGGTTGCGGAGTTGTCGCATATTCTGTCAATTATGTTCTTAGAGGTACTTTGCCTGAAAGACTGATAACGGTTGCTTCAATAGCCGTTGCCGGACTGTGTTATCTTGCTCTTCTCGCTCTATTCAATATTATTAAAGAAGAGGATGTCTTGACCCTTCCGATGGGCGAAAAGATATGCATTATCCTTAAAAAGTTTAAAATTGTGCGTTGAATGGCGTAAAAATTCAAATTTTTTGTAAAAAATAGCAAAAAAATTCGAAATTACTATTGATTTTTACACTAAAATATGGTAAAAATAATGAAGGGACTAAAAACCCGATGACTTTGTTCACAAAGTAAATTTAACAGGAGGTTCAATAAAATGAACAAAACAGAATTAGTTGCAAAGGTTGCCGATAAGGCAGGTATTTCTAAGAAGGATGCTGACAGCGCTGTTTCAGCAGTGTTTGATTCTATCATTGCTGAACTTAAAGCCGGCAAGAAAGTTGCTCTTATCGGTTTCGGTACTTTTGAAGTTCGCAAGCGCGCAGCAAGAAACGGTCTTAATCCCAAAACTAAAGAAGCCATCAAGATTCCGGCTTCTAAAGCACCGGCATTCAAGGCCGGCAAAGCATTTAAGGATGCTGTTAAATAATTAGTTTTATGAGTTTGCCGCCTGCTTAATATCAGGCGGCTTCTTTTTACAAATTGAGAAACAGGTGATAAATATCAGACTTGACAAATTCTTAAAAATATCTCGCCTTATAAAAAGAAGAACAATAGCCAATGAGGCTTGTGATGCAGGTCGGGTTACGGTGAACGGCAAGAACGCAAGAGCATCGTATTCGGTAAAGGTTGGAGACATTGTTGAGATATCCTTCGGTACAACACCCGTAAAATTTGAAATAATCGATATTAAAGATGTTGTTACCAAGGATACGGCAGGTATGCTTTATAAAATAATTGAATAATGGAACGCCCCTTATAATAATATTATTTTGAGGGGTGTTTTTATTGGATAACAGTTTAATCAGTCATTCCGTTTCTGTTGACGACAGAAAATCGGTCAATATAACCGGAGTCAGTGAGGTAATCAGTTTTGACGATATTACAATTAATCTGAAAAGTATAATGGGTAAAATATCGGTAAAAGGCGAAAAACTTCATATAACCAGTTTTGACGAAGATGTTGGCGTTCTTAACATAACCGGGCTTATTCATGGAATAGTTTATATTGCCGATTCAGAATCGTCCGGCGGATTCTTTTCTAAACTTTTTCGATGAATTATGTGGGAAATAAGTGTTCTTTCGCAGTTTAATTCATCGGTTTTTGCTCTTGTTTTCGGTAATTTTCTCGCAATTCAGTATTTCATAATCAGCGAATTGATTGCCGCAAAGAGAAACAAACTGTCTGTTATTATATCCGACATCGTATTCTGGATTATCACTTCATTTGAATACTTTATTGTTAATCTCAGATTTTCTAACGGCAAAATCAGACTTATTTTATTACTGTTTTCCGCCGCAGGATTTATTGTTTTTTACAAATACTTTTCTTTTATAAGAATTTTACTGAGAAAACTATTCGCAAGAACGCGTAAAATATATGCCTTTATAACATACAGTCTTCAAGAAATGATATTTAAAGCGTACGGCAAATTAAAAAAAATAGCCAAAAATGTTAAAAAATTCTTGCTTAAATGTAGTGTGATGATGTATACTGTTTTTAGTAAAAGGAAAATGAAAGGTCGTGATTAAATGCGTTCCAAATTGTTAAGGATAGCAGTTATCGTTTTATCCGTCTATCTGTTGGTTCGTCTGTTTGCGGTCCTTCACGATTATCACGAATTGAATAAAGATTATCAGAATGAGTTGAAAACAAAAGAGCGGTATGAGGATAGAAATGCCGAGTTGAAATCCATTTGTAATGATAAATCAAAAGAAAAAATGATAGAAAACGCCGCAAGGGAACGCTTCGGTTTTGCATATCCTAACGAAGAGTTCTATATTGCGCATTAAATTTCTGTTGTTTTAAGGTTTAAGGCGGATTCCACATCAACGGTGGAACTGCCTATCTTTTTTGGGGAAGGTAAAAAAATGGGACAAAAACTTAAACTAATTGCGCCGTGTATTTTTGGAATTGAGAGCATCGCGGCAAATGAATTTAAAAGAATGGGATTTGAAAATGTAGTATCGGAAAACGGCAGAATTTTGCTTGAAGGCGACTACGGATTGCTGGCACGGGCAAATATAAATTCAAGGTTTGCCGAACGCATCTTGATAAATGTAGGGCAGTCGAATGTCTGTTCATTCACTGAGCTATTTGATTTTGTCGCCGGTCTGCCTTGGGAAAACTTTATCGGGAAGCTTGATTCTTTTCCCGTTGTCGGCTCGTCTGTTGACTCAACGCTTCACAGCGTGCCTGATTGCCAGTCTATAATAAAAAAAGCCATAGTCAGCCGTTTATCGCAAAAATACGGCATTTCGTGGTTTGCGGAAACGGGAAGTGAACATAAGGTAAGATTTACGATTATTAAGAATTTTGCTTCTGTAACGATTGATACCTCGGGAGAAGGCTTACATAAGAGGGGATACAGAAAAAATTCAAATGCTGCTCCAATTAAAGAAACACTCGCCGCCGCGATATGTGATTTGGCGCGAATATATCCCGATACAAAACTGATTGACCCGTTTTGCGGAAGCGGAACGATTTTGATCGAGGCCGCAATGATGGCATCTAAAATTGCTCCCGGACTCAACAGGTTTTTTGCAGCTGAACGCTTTGATTTTATTCCGAATAGTGTGTGGGCGTCTGAAAGAGAACGCGCCAGGGAAAGTGTTATCAGAGATGTTGATTTTGAGGCAACAGGTTTCGATATCGATCCTAAATGTACGGAGCTTACTCTCGAAAACGCGAAAAAGGCGGGTGTGTCGCGGCTGATAAAGGCCAAAACTAAGGATTTTAATGATTTTAATCTTCAGGACGAACGCCTTATTGTGATAACTAATCCGCCTTATGGCGAGCGCCTTCTTGATGTTAAATCAGCCGAGGAAATATATAGAAAAATGGGTGAGAGGTTTAAAAGTGTTAAGGATAAAAAATATTTTGTTATTTCTCCGCACGATGAATTTGAAAAGTTTTTCGGCAGGGAAGCCGATAAACGCAGAAAACTTTATAACGGAATGATAAAGTGTCAGCTTTATATGTATTTCAGGAATGGCAGGTAGCGGAACAATGAAGTATATTTTTATAATTAACCCCGTTGCCGGAAAAGGCAAACTTCAGCCGTTAATAGTCGAGCAAATAAAATCGTATTTCGACAGGAACAATGATAAGGAATATGATATATATTTTACCAAACACACGGGCGATGCGGAAAATCACTGTCGAATTCTCGCCGAAAGCGGCGAACAATTATGGATTTTTGCATGCGGCGGCGAAGGAACCTTTTATGAAGTCCTTAACGGCACAATCGGATTTAAAAATATTTCGCTCGGCGTTGTTCCCTGTGGATCCGCGAACGACTTTTTAAAGTATTTTGATAAAAATGATGCATTTTCGAATATAGCCGCTCAAATCAACGGCAGTGTTTTAAAAACTGACATAATTAAAGCGGGGGAACGCTACTGTATCAACGGATGCTCCGTTGGTATGGATGCCATTGTAGCCAGAGATATGTCTATTTTTAAAAACTGGCCTTTCGTAAACGGAAAAACCGCATATAATCTTGCTGTAGCAAAAACATTTCTTAAGCGAATAGGTGTAAAAATCAATCTCTCCATCGACGACTCAAAACCCTTTGAGGCGGACTGTCTGTTTGCGGTTATAGCGAATGCGCCCTTTTACGGAGGCGGTTATATGGCGGCTCCGGGAGCCATTCCTTACGATGGACTGCTTAATTTCACGTTGGTTGATACCATCAGCAAGCTAAAAGTGCCGGGTTTTTTAAATAAATACAAAAAAGGTAAAATAGTCGGCCTTGATTACTGCAAGCTTCTAAATTGCAAAAAAATGAAATTCACCGCCG
>DEWC01000047.1 GCA_002363095.1 Ruminococcaceae bacterium UBA3220
CTAATATATTGCCGAAATTCCCGGTAGGAACGCAGACATTGAAGCCGTCTGTCATATGAACTCCATCACGAAGCAAATCAAGGTATGCCGAAACATAATATACGATTTGAGGACAAAGTCTTCCCCAGTTTATGGAGTTGGCAGAAGAAAACTCCATATTATTATCGGCTAAAAGTTTTATAAAATCACTGTCGGTGAAAATCGTTTTAACGGCACTTTGCGCATCGTCAAAATTACCCCGGATTGCAGTAACATGAACATTATTGCCCGTTTGAGAGACCATTTGAAGTTTTTGCATATCGCTGACGCCGTCAACAGGATAAAATACAAGTATTTCGGTATTCTTAACATCTTTAAAGCCTTCAAGCGCAGCTTTTCCGGTATCACCCGATGTCGCAACGAGAATTACCGATTTTTTGTTGTCCGAAATATTCTTTAAAGATGTAGTTAAAAGATGAGGTAATATTTGCAGCGCGAGATCTTTGAAGGCCGATGTCGGTCCATGCCAGAGTTCCAAAACATTAAGATTATTATCAAGACTCTTTAAGGGCGCCGGCAAATCATTATCAAATCTTCCGAGATAAGCATTTTTTACACAATTATCAATTTGTTCGTCGCTAAAATCAGACAGGAACAATTTGAAAATATATTTTGCCCTTTCGTGATACGAAAGGTTTTTTAAAGTATTAAAATCAGCTTCCGTAAGGGCGGGAAAGGCTTCAGGTACAAAAAGCCCGCCCTCTTTAGAAATGCCGTGCGCAATAGCGTATGATGCCGAAACTCTATTATCTCTGTCGCGCGTGCTGATATAATACATATACATTCCTCCAAAATTTTATTATTCATTAATTTTTGAACAATTATATCATATTTATAACATTATTTCAAGGATTTACAGTACCTGAAAGCATTATTAAAAAATACCGCTTCAAGCGTTTTAGAATCAATTCCTTTTAAAAGCAAAAACGAAAACAAATCCGGAATATCATTCAAAACAAACGGCATTTCTGCTCCGTCAAAATCGCTTCCAATCGAAACTATATCCAACAAGTCGTTTTCACCGCAAAAAATAATTGCTTGATATATCCTTTCGAAAATATTCTCTGAGCCTAAAAAAGCCGGATAAAAACATAAACCGACAAGCCCGTTCTTTTCCTTAATAATTCTCATTTGTTCGAGAGTTAAATTGCGATTATTGGGACAAAGTTCACAGATAAAAGAGTGAGAAGCAATAATGTTGTCGGCGTATTCAACAGCACCGTAAAAACTGTTTGTATTGAGATGAGATAAATCTAAAACAATACCGTTTTGATTTAAAAGTTTGATTAAATCTTTACCTTTCTGCTTTAAAGGAGCTAACGAATGGGCACCGCCGGCAAAAGCATTTTCTTCGTTCCATGTTAAAGAAACCGAAAAGACGCCTATGTCCCTCAACAATTCTAACAGTGTAATATCATCATTGAGAAAATCAGCGCCTTCGATAGTTAAGATTGGTTTGAAAGTATCAGATAAAAAAGGGAAAAAACTGCTTTTAAAACGAAAAACGGATTTTTCCAAAAACGCTTTTTTATCGGAAATCTGCGGCGGAGTCCAAACGGCGAAGCATTGATAATAATTATCAAAGAGATTTAATTGATTGGAATTTACCGTTAATGTATCGCTGTCAAATCCTATGTTCTCGCAAACACATTTGTAGAGAGCATCACAATGCAAATCAAAATAATTCACCAAATCACCTAAAATGCCGATTCTATATACTCAATTTGAAACTCCGGTTTTTCGACATCCTTATAGGTAACCTCAGCAACATCAAAGCGAGGCGGCTTTGAGGATGAAAACTTGCTTAAAAAATCGTTGCTGAGATTCATAATTCTTTGAATTTTTGCGAGGTTAATTGATTCAACACCTTTAACTAAAGGGTCAATCTTTCTCGTTTTCACTTCTACAAAAACAATATAGTTATCATCTTCGGCAATTATGTCTATTTCGCCGTAAGGAGAAGAAAAATTTTGTTTTATGACTATTAATCCCCGATTTCTCAGATAATCGGCAACAAAGTCTTCCCCTGCTTTTCCTATTCCGGTAATCTCTTTTTCAGTATACATTTTTCAAAAAAGTCAAACGGTGAATGGGACAAACGCCGTTTTTTCGTATCGCTTCATAGTGTTCTTTGGTGCCATATCCTTTATGTTTTGCGAAATTATATTCGGGATACTCATTGTTATATTTCAGCATCAGGCGATCTCTGCTCACCTTTGCCAAAATGCTTGCCGCCGCAATTGAACAAGACTTAGAATCTCCTTTTACAACTGTTTCGCAAGGATATAGAATCCCCTCGGGTTTTCTGTTACCGTCGATAAGGCAAAAATCCGGCGTAACGCTAAGTGAATTTATCGCTCTGTTCATTGCAAAATATGTAGCGTTAAGTATATTGAAAGAATCAATCTCGGCAACCGAGGCATAACAAACAGAAAATGCTATCGCTTTTTCAATTATTTTGTCATAAAGAAACTCTCTTTTTTTCTCGGATAATTTTTTAGAATCGTCCAGTCCTTCAATTTTGCAAGATAAAGGAAGAATAACGGCGGCGGCGCACACAGGACCTGCCAAGGGACCGCGCCCCGCTTCATCAACACCGCAAATATTGCTGTATCCTTGATTATAAAATGACTTTTCAATTTCAAAATCAGGCATCGGGAACCTCCAATGTTATCCTGCCGAGTTTACAGTTTCTGAACTCCTCCAAAAGCTTTTGAGCAACCCTTTCGGTATCCGGTTCTCCGCCTTTGATAATCATTCCTCGCTTAACGGCAAGTTTACAAAGATTATCATACTGTTCGTCCGAAAAATCAGTGATCTTAAATCGTTCATCAAGCATTTTAGGGTAATAGCGAATGAGAATATCAAGCAACCTCATGGCAAGAAGCTCAATATCAAGTATTCTATCGGAAATCGAGCCGGTAAAAGCAAGATGTTCACCAACGGTTTCGTCATCGAATTTAGGCCAGAGCACACCTGGAGTATCAAGAAGTTCAAGTTCTTTATCCACCGAAAACCACTGATTAGAACGGGTAACGCCCGGACGGTTTTCGACCTTTGCCCGGTTGTTTCCGACAATTTTGTTTATAAAGGACGATTTTCCGACATTCGGAACGCCCACAACCATAACGCGTAGTTTTTTGCCGGTCATTCCTTTTTCTTTATAAACGGCAAGTTTTCCGGAAAGAGCTGATTTAACGGTATCTTTAAAAGCATTGATACCCCTTCCGGTCTTTGAATCCACGGGAATTGCCGGGATGCCCAAAGATTTAAAATAGTCCTCCCATTTTTGGGTTATATGAACATCCGCCATATCGGCTTTATTTAAAAGAATTATATGTGGCTTTGAGCCTATGATATGGAGCAGATCCGGGTTGCGACTGCTGACGGGTACTCGTGCATCAACAATTTCCGCCACTGCGTCAACAAGTTTTAAATCATCCGTAATCAGGCGCTTTGTTTTGGCCATATGCCCGGGATACCAGTTTATATTGAGGTTATTTTCATTCATAGAAATCACTTCCTTTTTCTATGACAGTATATGAAAATCCGCTTATTCTAAAATATTACCGTAGGATACATTTTTCATTTTCTCAGTTTGCGGATCCGCCTTTTATACTATGTATTAATGATCCGAGTCCAATTCCGCAAAACGACACAACTAAGTACCATATCGAATGAACTAATGCAGATTCATTATAAAATATAAACACCGACGGAATAAATGCCAACGAAATTAGAATCGGATATAAATACTTTAGTTTGTTTTTCAGAGTTATTCCTGCTATTGTTGATAAAATGAATGTTACAAATACAATCATAAGTACCATACCAAGCGGACTATTCGTTCCTGCCAACAAGGGATATACATAAAACATAAATAACTGAATAAGTAATACTGTTATATCCTTAAAGTGTTTTTTCATTTATCAATATACTCCGCCGATGGCGTTAAACGGAAAAACTCTGAAAAGAACCTTTCCGATTATATATTCTCTGTCAATCATTCCGTTGCCCCTGTTACCGATTTCGGGCGCCCTGCTGTCGTGCGAGTTTTCGCGGTTATCGCCAAGCACGAAAACGCAACCTTTAGGTACGGTAACACCTTTTTCGTATTGCTCCGCATAATCCGAGTCGTATTGGTATATTCTTGTTTCAGCCGAATCTTTAATATAGTCCTCTTTTAATACCGTGCCGTCAACTTCAACAATACCGTTATAAATTCGTACAGTTTGTTTTTCTGTTGCAATGACACGCTTTATAATAGGCTGATAATCACGATCATTAGTATCAATATACGGATTATTGTAATAGTTTCTTGAAATAATAACTACATCACCCTGCTTCGGGGTGTAGTTTAAGCCGGATACAATAACCTTTTCACCGTCATGAAAAGTATTCTCCATAGAAATGCCGTTGATTGTGGCAACGCGTACAAAAAATGTAAAAATAACAATGACTGCAACAAGAGAAACGGCAATAACATCAACCCAGTCGAAGAAGTCTTTTTTGTCTTTTTGACTTCCACCCTCGTCGGATTCACATAGATAGGAATCGTTGTATGATGAATACGAAGAATTAGATTTTTCGTGCTTTCCGCCACGCTCAAACATAACATTCATCCTCACTCAAACAAAATGGGAGACAACTTACCGCCGTCCCCCTTAAAATTATTATTATTTAATAAGTTCTTTAACCTTTGCAGCCTTACCGACTCTATCACGAAGATAATAAAGTTTAGCTCTGCGAACGCGACCGCGTCTTACAAGCTCAACCTTGGCAACGATGGGGGAATGAATCGGGAAAACACGCTCAACACCACATCCGTAAGAAACGCGACGAACGGTAAATGTTTCGGAAATACCGCTGTTGTTCTTAGCGATAACGGTTCCTTCAAAAATCTGTATACGCTCTTTTTCGCCTTCCTTGATTCTTACATGAACCTTAACGGTAGAACCGATTTCAATTTCAGGAACATCGGTTTTAAGCATATCTGCGGTTAATTCTTTAATAGCATCCATAATAAATATCCTCTCAAATTATAAATTGATGTTCATAAATCATTAGCGCGACCAGAGGAACACCTGTTTTAATGTCAAATAAATTCGGCACCAAACCCACCTTGAGGTAAGGCGAAATTATTTTACCATACTTGCAACCTCAGCCGCAAAATCATCAACACGCTTTTCAATGCCCTCGCCTTTTTCGAAACGGACAAATTCGGCAATCTTGAACGATTTTCCGAGCTGTTTTGCGGTAGTGTCAACATACTTACCGACGGTAAGAGTGTTGTCGATAACATACTGTTGCTCAACAAGGCAGTTTTCCTTATAGTACTTGCCAACCTTGCCTTCAACGATTTTTGCCAAAACGGCGTCAGGCTTATTAGCCATCTTCGGATCTTCCTTCATCTGAGCGATAAGGATTTCCTTTTCTTTATCCAAAACCTCGGCAGGAACTGAAGCCTCATCAAGATAAGAAGGATTCATCGCCGCGATCTGCATTGCAACATTTTTTCCAACTGCTACGCACTCATCATTTGCCATATCAAAATCGCCGTCAAATTTAACCAAAACGCCGATTTTACCTCCGGCATGAACATAGGATACAACATTGCCTTCAAAACGAACAAATCTACGAATTTTAATGTTTTCACGAATCTTTAAAAAGAGTTCCTGAACCATTTCTTCAACTGTCTGACCGTTTTCGGTACACTTAAGAAGCGCATCAAGGTCAGCAGGGTTTTCTTTCGCAACGATCTTTGCAACTTTCAAAGCGAGTGCTTTAAACTCTTCTCCGTTTGCAACGAAATCGGTCTCAGCGTTAAGTTCAACGGCAACACCGATATTATCTTCAACAATTGCACAGACAGTACCTTCAGCGGCAATCCTTCCGGCTTTCTTCGCCTGAGACGCAAGTCCCTTTTCGCGAAGGAAATCAACCGCAGCATCCATATCGCCGTTGCATTCGGTTAACGCCTTTTTACAATCCATCATACCGCATCCGGTTTTTTCTCTTAAAGCCTGAACGTCTTTTGCAGTAAACGCCATTACGGTTTCCTCCTTTAAGCTTCTTCCGCCGGTGTCTCCGGCGCTTCGTCTGTGGCGGCAGCCTCATCGGCAACCTCTTCAGCCGCATTGTCCTCGGCGGCTGTTCCCATCTCTGTCCCCTGTCTGCCTTCGATAACGGCGGCAGCCATAGTTTCGGCAATAAGTTTTACTGCGCGAATGGCGTCATCATTACCGGGGATGACCGCGTCAATCTCATCAGGATCACAGTTTGTATCAACAATCGCAACAATCGGAATGCCTAATTTCTTAGCCTCCTGAACAGCGATACGCTCTTTACGGGGGTCAACGATAAACAAGGCGCTGGGTATTTTGTCCATATCCTTAATACCGCCGATAAACTTTTCGAGCTTTTCAATTTCAAGTTCGAGTTTAACAACTTCTTTTTTGGGGAGAAGGTCAAATGTACCGTCTTCACGCATTTTATTGAGTTGTTCAAGACGGGCAATTCTTGTGCGAATTGTAGAGAAGTTTGTGAGCATTCCGCCAAGCCATCTTGCGTTTACATAAGGCATACCGCAATGTTGGGCTTCCTCTTTGATAGAGTCCTGCGCCTGCTTTTTTGTGCCGACAAAAAGAATATCACCGCCGTCAGCCGCGATGTCGCGAACGAAGATATATGCTTCGTTGAGTTTCTTAACGGTCTTCTGAAGGTCGATGATGTAAATGCCGTTACGCTCCGTAAAGATGTAACGAGCCATTTTGGGGTTCCAACGCCTTGTTTGATGTCCGAAATGAACGCCTGCTTCAAGGAGTTGTTTCATTGATACTACAGCCATAATTGTTTCCTCCTGAGGTTATTACCTCCATCATACATAAACCACGGCAAATCACCGCAAGTATCAAACGGCGACACCTAACCGATCAGTATGATGTGTGAATTTAGTCTACCGTAGAACGATAGCTGATTGATTATATCACAAAAATAATTAAAATGCAAGTATTTTTTGCTTTATTCGTGCAAATAAAGAGTTCTGAGGTTTTTATGCTTATAAACATTCAAAACCAATCCCACTCCCATAAACATACAAAGGAGCGAAGTGCCGCCCGCGCTGAAAAAAGGAAGCGTAACTCCGATTACCGGCAAAAGCGCGGTGCACATACCTACATTTATCAAAACCTGCGCAAAAACCATCGAAAAGAAGCCGACACAAATGAGTTTACCGGAATCCTTAATACAAATTGCCGCCACCCGCAAAGAGCGAAGCGCAATTGCCGTCAAAAGAATTAAAACAACAAGCAAACCAATCATACCGAGTTCTTCGCCTATACTAACGAATATGAAGTCGTTTTGACCTTCCGGCACCCTTCCTGACTGAGTCAACACGCCTTTAAAGAGTCCCTGACCGAAAATTCGTCCGTTGGCGAGCGCCGTTCTGCCGTAATATGACTGATACGTGCTGCCCTTAACATCCGCCTCAATATTGAAAGTGCTGATAATTCTTGACCGCTGATCATCATTCATAACTATATAATAAATGAGCGGCGAAGTTATAACAAGGGTAAGGAATGCGCCTAAAAAATACTTCCATGATACACCGGCGGCATATAGCATACAAAGTACCAT
>DEWC01000005.1 GCA_002363095.1 Ruminococcaceae bacterium UBA3220
GCGTCGGTCAAGCTTTTCGGTTTTTCAAAAACTATCATTATTCCTTGCCTCCTAACGCCTTTATTGATTTGAGCACCTGCTCGGGGTCGGGTATCATACCGCCGGCACGGTTACAGAGGGTAACCGGTTTTTTGCAACCCGTTGCAAGTCTTATGTCTTCAATCATCTGACCCATCGAAAGTTCTACCGAAACAAAGCCTTTTACCTTATCGGCAGCCTCTGCGAGGGGCTTTTTCGGGAAAGGCCAAAGGGTAATCGGTCTTATAAGCCCTGCTTTTATGCCCTCTTTTCTTGCGGCAACAACGGCGTTTTTGGAAACGCGCGCGGCAATGCCGAAAGCGACAACGCAATACTCCGCATCGTCCATCATAAAGCTTTCGTATCTCGGCTCTTCCGCCTCGATTTGCTCATATCTTTTATATCTCTCAAAGTTTGTTTTTTCGAGGATTTCGGGCTTTAAGTAAAGCGAGTTTATTATATTGTGCTCTCTCTTGCACTGCGTTCCGGTTACAGCCCACGGCTTCTCAACAGTACAGTTCGATGGTTCGGGAAGTTTAACAGGCTCCATCATCTGACCGAGAGTTCCGTCCGCCAAAAGCATTGCCGGCATACGGTATTTATCGGCAAGGTCAAAAGCAAGAGAGGTTAAATCCGCCATTTCCTGAACCGAATTCGGTGCCAAAACGATGAGGTGATAATCGCCGTGTCCGCCGCCCTTTGTCGCCTGGAAATAGTCCGACTGCGAGGGCTGAATTCCGCCGAGTCCCGGTCCGCCTCTTTGAACATTTACGATAAGGGCGGGCAAATCCGAGCCTGCTATATAAGAAATCCCTTCCTGCTTTAAGGATACGCCGGGAGAGGAAGAAGACGTCATAACCCTTTTGCCGGTTCCGGCAACGCCGTAAACCATATTTATCGCGGCAATTTCACTTTCCGCCTGCAAAAACACTCCGCCGATTTTCGGCATCTTTTTTGCCATATATGCGGCGACCTCGGTTTGAGGAGTTATCGGATATCCGAAATAATGCAAACAGCCTGCGCGGATAGCCGCTTCGGCGATTGCCTCATTTCCTTTCATTAAAACCTTTTCGCTCATTTATCGCGCCTCCTTACTTCTCAACCGTTATAACGCAGTCCGGGCACATGGTGGCGCAAAAGGCGCAACCTATACACTTTGACTGATCGGTCATCTCCGCTGGAGAATGACCTTTTTTGTTGATTTTTTCTTTTGCTATTCTGATGATTTGCTTAGGGCAGGCAGTAACACAAAGCCCGCAGCCTTTGCAAATATCGGTTTTAAAGGTAACCTTCGGCATTTTTATTCTCCTTTTTACCAATACTTCTTTTGAAGCTCCAACTCAAAAACATTTTGGAGTTCAACCTTGTTCGCTAAGTCTTTACGAACGGTTGTCATAACAAGGGGCAGAGAAGCGCTTTCTGCAAGTTCAAGCGCCTCTTTATTTGATAAGACGATGTTCTCAACCGTCGTTTCTTCGCCTAAATTGGTGTTGTTGACAATTCCCGTAAAGGGGATATGCGAAGCGTTTTCGACCTCTTTCAAAACCTCAAACGCCTCATCGGCCGTTCGTGTAAGGGGGCGGTTAAAATTGACAACATAGAGATTATCAAAGTCGTCCTCTGTAACATATGGGGCAAAACGCCCTAAAACATAAGCGCCGCTGTCGTCTCCGCCGATATCGAAAACGGCGTAAACATCCTTGCGGTTAAATACCGAATAACTTTCGGCAGGGATGCTCGGAAGGTCAACATTCGAATTTGCGAAGGGCAGGGCAATTACCTCTATTCCCAACGCTTCAAGTTCTTTTTCGCTGTCCTTTGTTCTGAAATAGGGATTGACGATATCAAGGTCGACAACAACCGTTTTTAATCCTTTTGAGTTTAAATGTTTTGCGTAATTCACGGCAATATTTGTTTTGCCGCTGCCGTAATGACCGCAAAACAGGGTAATCCTTTTCATTATTTGTTAAGACCCAAAGGCAATGTCCAGCCCATATAGTCCTCAACCTTGCCGGTCTGTATTCCGTAGAGGTTATCGTAGAGCTTTTGAGCGATAGGTCCTACCTTACCGTCGGCAACGGTCATATCTTCGCCCTTTATGTTGAGCCAGCCGATAGGTGAAATAACGGCTGCCGTTCCGCTTGCGAAAATTTCCTGCAAGGTGCCGTTTTTGGAAGCCTCAACGATTTCATCAATCGAAAGTTTTCTCTCGCTTACCTTAACGCCCCATTTTTTAAGAAGCTGAATTACCGAATCTCTTGTAATGCCCGGAAGAATTGTTCCCGAATCAAGCGGAGCAGTAATAACCTCGTCGTTTATGCGGAAGAAAGCGTTTGATGTGCCTATCTCTTCAACATATTTATGCTCAGCGGCGTCAAGCCACAAAACATCTTTACAGTCATACTTCATAGCATCCTGAGAAGCGCGCATACCTCCGCCGTAGTTACCGCCAACCTTGGCATAGCCTGTTCCGCCCTTTGCGGCACGGATATATTTATCCTGAACATAAATACGCGTGGTTGTAATTCCGCCGTCGTTTGCGGCATAGTAAGAACCGGTGGGGCTTAGAATTATCATAAAGCGGTAATGCTTTGCCGGAAGAACAGAGAAGGAAACCTCGTCGCCGAAGATGAACGGTCTTATATAAAGAGCGGTACCCGGCGCCTTCGGAACCCAGTCAATATCCTCTTTTATTACCGCTTTAACGGCGGCAACAAGCAAATCGTCGGGCAGGTCCGGAATGCACATACGCTCATTTGTGTTCTTCATTCTCTTAACGTTCATATCGGGGCGGAAAAGTTGAATATCTCCGTCCGGAGTGCGGTATGCTTTCATACCCTCGAACATCATTTGCGCATAGTGAAGAACGCAGGAGGCAGGCTCTATCAAAATCGGCTCGTGAGGTACTACTCTGCCGTCGTGCCAGCCCTGACCTTCATCATAATCCATACAAAACATATGGTCGGTGAAATACCTGGCGAAGCCAAGCTTTGTCTCGTCCTGAGGACGGGGCTTCGGATGTGTCGTTCGTGTTACTTTGAAATTGTACTCCATTTTTGAAGACTCCTTTATTAAAAAATTATAATTTATAAATTTCGGCTCGCCTGTCGGCAAACACATTTATTGACGACCTTATGTCAGATAATATATCGGTGTTGCAGTCGGCTGAAATTATTGTTTCCCCGCCGTCTGCCGAAACGAGCGTTTCTCCCCACGGGTCAACTATCATTGAATTGCCGCCGTACTTTGCGGCGCCTGCTTTTCCGCAGGAATTACAGCATACGGCAAACATCTGATTTTCAATCGCCCTTGCCGTAACAAGCGCTTTCAGATGAGGCACCCTTATATCGGGCCATTGCGACACCATAAACAGAAAATCGGTACGCTTGTTTGCCGTTACTGTTCTGATAATCTCGGGAAAACGGACATCATAACATATTATAGCCGTACATTCGTGCCCGTCAAGTGTAAAACTTACGGGTTTTTTGCCTTTGGCGAAGTATTTATCTTCACCCATCGGCGAAAACAAATGCGTTTTATCATATTCCGCAACACATTTGCCCTCCCGGTTAAAAACATAGGCGGTGTTGTAAATCCCTCCGTCTTTGCGGTTCGCAACCGAGCCTGCAACGATGTTAACGCCGTGCTTTTTTGCCAAAGCGCCTATCTCCGATTTAACCCTTTCGCCGTCTTTGTCGCAAAGTTCTGCCTTTATATCCTTCGGCGAAAAGCCGACGTTCCAGGTTTCGGGCAAAACAATTGTATCGGGCTTTTGTCCCACTGCCTCTTCGATAAGTTCTTTTGCCTTCTTAAAATTATGGTCGGGGTTATTTAGTTCCATATCCATCTGAATAACCGATATCTTCATAACTTTCCCCTTAAAGTTTGTTTCTCATTATTTTTCCGCTGGTCGTCTTCGGAAGTTCATCCTTAAACACGACATGGCGCGGATATTTATAGGGCGCCGTATGGGTTTTTACATAGTTTTGGATTTCCTTTTTAAGTTCCTCGGTAGGCTCGGTGCCCTTTGTAAGCACGATACTCGCCTTGACTATCTGCCCTCTTATTTCGTCGGGCTCGGCGGAAACGCCGCATTCAAGAACATACGGAAGCTCCATAATAACACTTTCTATCTCAAACGGCCCTATACGGTAGCCCGAGGACTTGATAACATCGTCAACACGGCCGACAAACCAGAAAAATCCGTCCTCGTCTTTCCAAGCGGTATCGCCGGTATGGTAGTACCCGTCATGGATAGCCTCGTTTGTCTTTTCGGGGTCGTTATAGTATTCCTTAAACAGTCCGCACGGGAATCCGTCGGAAATCTTAACGCATATTTCTCCCGTTTCACCGATTTCAACCTTGTTGCCGTCGGCGTCAAGAAGGTCAATATCGTATATCGGACAAGGCTTGCCCATTGAACCTATCTTATGCGGTGCGCCGCGAAGATTTCCTATCATCATGGTGGTCTCGCTCTGTCCGAAGCCCTCGATGATATGAAGCCCCGTGGCTTTGAGGAATTGCCTGTAAACCTCGGGATTAAGAGCCTCGCCCGCCGTCGTCATATGCTTAACCGATGAAAAATCATAATTTGAAAGGTCCTGCTTTATCATCATACGAAGCATAGTAGGCGGAGCGCAAAATGTAGTTATATGATACTTAGCGAAAAGCGGAAGGATTTTTGAAGCGTCGAAACGGTCAAAATCGTAAACGAAGGTTGCCGCTTCACAAAACCACTGACCGTAAAGTTTACCCCACATAGCCTTTGCCCAGCCGGTGTCCGAAATAGTGAAATGAAGCCCGTCGGGGTCGCAGCAGTGCCAGTATTTTGCCGTAACAAAATGCCCGAAAGGATATTTATGGGTGTGCGCCGCGATTTTCGGGTAACCGGATGTTCCGGAAGTAAAGAACATTACAAGCAAATCGTCTCCGCACGGAGAATCCTCTGTGCGCTCATATTTTGAGCTGAACATTTTATATTCTTTGTCAAATTCGCGCCAGCCGTCCCTTTTGCCGTTTACCGAAATTTTATTCTTTATCCCGTTATAATTTTTCATTGCCTCATCGGCATACTCGGGCGATTTGTCGTCGCAGGTGCAAATGATTGCCGAAACGCCCGCCTTATTAAAGCGGTATTCGAGATCGTGCGGTAAAAGCTGGCTGGTTGCCGGAATGGCTATGGCGCCTAACTTGTTAAGTCCGAGCATAATCGGCCAAAACTGATAATTTCTTCTCAAAACAAGCATTACGCGGTCGCCTTTTTTAATACCGATTGAGCTGAAATAGTTCGCGCATCTTGCCGATTCCTTTTTCATATCAAGGAAGGTAAATCTGCGTTCGTTTTCATCCCTGTCGATATGAAGCATTGCAAGTTTATCGGGCTTTCTGTTCGCCATTTCGTCAACGATATCAAAGGCGAAATTAAATTTATCGGTGTTTTTGAATTTTATCGAAACGGGGGTTGAGCGCTCGTTCTTTACAACATCAACATACCTGCGGTAAATTCGGTCGCTTAAATCCTGCTTTATCTCTTTTTCGTCAACTATCGCTTTGATCGGCATAAGTTCGGGAATCGGTTCGCCGGTCGGATTAAGGACGATTGCATAAAACTCGCAGTCCTGACCGCCAACCGCAATCATTCCGTGCGGTGTGGAGGAGTTATAGTAAATGGTGTCGCCTTCGCTCAAAATCTCACTGTGGTCGCCGATTTGGACTTTAAGCTGCCCCGAAATGACAATGTCAAGTTCCTGCCCCTCGTGGGCGGTAAGCTCGATCTCCCTGTTCTGCGCCTCGGGACTGAACTTGCTCCTTACATAAAGAGGCTCGGCAATTCTGTTTCGGAAAGCATACGCCATATTATAATAGGTCATTCCGTGCGCGTCGGCAATTTCCTGCCCTTTGCCTTTTCTTGTCATGGTAAAGGATTTAAGGGTAGGGCTGTGTCCCTCGATAATATCGGTAACATTGACATCGAGCGCCAAAGCGCAACGATAGAGGAAAGCAAAGTTTAAATCGCTTTCTCCCCGCTCACACGCTAAATATTCATCTAAGCTTACGCCGGCTTTAAGGGCTATCTCCTCGGGAGAAATTCCCTCTATCTCGCGAAGCTCCTTAATACGCCCCGCCATTTCTTTTATCTTATAGTTAAGTCCGGCAATTTCCTGCATAACAAAACCCCCTGTATGAGACGGCAAAAAGCCCGTCCCAAAGAAAATACTTTGAGACGAGCGAAAATCGTTATACGCCCGCGGTACCACTCAAATTGCATTTAAAAAATGCCACTCAGGTTCCAATAAACCTTATGCTTTAACGCATCCATCACGGAAGGGCTCTACTCGCAAAACGCTTTCTTCCCTTCGGCTCGGAAGTTACAGCCCTTACATCCTACCGATAACTCTCACCAACCGTTATCTCTCTGAAGGCGGTGTATAAAAGCCCTCTTCGTCATTGCCTTTAACTCAAAGTATAATACTTTTTTTACGCTTTGTCAACAAAAATTATAATTTATTTCGCTGAATTTTTCCGCTTGTTGTTTTGGGAAGTTCATCTCTGAAAACAACATGGCGCGGATACTTGTACGGCGCGGTATGGCTCTTAACATAATTCTGGATTTCCTTTTTAAGTTCCTCTGTGGGCTCGGTCCCCTTTGTAAGCACGACACTCGCCTTGACTATCTGCCCTCTTATCTCATCAGGCTCGGCGGAAACTCCGCATTCGAGAACATATGGAAGCTCCATAATAACATTTTCTATCTCAAACGGGCCTATGCGGTAACCGGAGGACTTAATAATGTCGTCAACCCTTCCTACATACCAGAAGTATCCGTCCTCATCGCGCCATGCGGTATCCCCGGTATGATACATATTATCTCTTCTGCATTCGGCTGTTTTTTCAGGCTCTTTCAGGTATTGTCTGAAAAGTCCGAGCGGGTCGCCGTTATCGAGGCGAATGACTATTTCGCCTGTTTCGCCGGTTTCAACCGGTTTTCCGTCGGGGTCAACCACCAACACATCGTATTGCGGGGACGCTTTTCCCATCGACCCGATTTTTGCTTTTGTTCCGTAAAGATTTGCTATGGTCAGGGTTGTTTCGGTCTGTCCGAAGCCCTCATATATCGTAAGTCCGGTCGCCTTTTTGAACTGCTTTGCAACCTCGGGATTAAGCGCCTCGCCTGCCGTTGTCATATGCTTTACCGAAGAAAAATCGTAGCGCGACAGATCCTCCTTTATCATCATACGAAGCATTGTCGGAGGGGCGCAAAATGTTGTGATTTGATATTTTGCGAACATTGGCAAAATATCGGACGCGTCAAAACGGTCAAAGTCATAAACAAATACCGCGCCCTCGCAAAGCCACTGGCCGTACAGTTTGCCCCAAAGGGATTTTCCCCATCCTGTGTCGGAAATGGTAAAGTGAAGTCCGTCTCTTTCACAGCAATGCCAGTATTTCGCCGTAACAAAGTGTCCTAACGAGTAGGTGTGGGAATGTTCAACCATTTTAGGCTCGCCGGTTGTTCCGGAAGAGAAGAACATAAGCGCCGGCTCGCGGCCTCCCGGGGTGTCTTCGGTTCTCGAAAAACGGCTCGAATAAACCGGGTATTCTTTGTCAAAATCGTGCCAACCGTTACGGCTGCCGCCTACCATCATTTTGAGTTTTACCGATTTGCAGTTTTCAATGGCCTTATCGGCTATGTCGGCAACGTCGCCGTCGGCGGTGCAAACTATCGCCGAAACATCCGCCGCATTGAAACGGTATTCAAAATCGTGTTGCTTTAAAAGATAGGTGGCGGGAATGGCGATAGCGCCGATTTTATGTAGGGCAATCATGGCAAACCAGAATTGATAATGTCTTTTGAGAACGAGCATTACCTTGTCGCCCTTCTTTATGCCGAGAGTTTTGAAATAATTCGCACATCTCGCCGATTCCTTCTCGATATCGCGGAAGGTAAATCTGCGTTCGTTCTTTTGGCGGTCAATGTGGAGCATAGCGAGTTTGTCGGGATATTTATCGGCAACGGCATCGACAACATCAAACCCGAAATTGAATTTATCGTAATTAACAAACTCGATTTTTTGAAGCGCGCCCTTTTCGTTTTCGGTTGTTTTTACAAACTTCTCACACAAAAGTTTTGTTGAGGGTCTCGCCGAAATAACACTTTCGCGCACCTCTTCTTCTCTTGTGTCCTCGCCCGGAATTACAACCGCGAGGAACACGCAGTCCTCACCGCCGACGGCAATCATTCCGTGCGGAGTGGAGGAGTTGTAAAAAATACTGTCGCCCTCATTCAAAACCTCTTTGTTGAGCCCGACCTGTACCATAAGAGAACCTGATATAACAAGGTCGAATTCCTGACCGCTGTGGTTTATAAGGTGAATGGGTTCCTTTTGAAGAGCCTCCGAGTATTCGTATTTTACCCAATACGGCTCCGCTTTTTTGCCGCGGAATTCAGGCGCGAGATTCGCAATGTTTATTCCTTCTTCTCTTGCCGTTTGCTGACCTTTGCCCTTTCTTGTAACGGTATAGGAAGAAAGTTTTGCGCTTCTTCCTTCCAAAAGTTCGGTTATTTCAATGCCGAACGCCTGCGCGCATTTATGTATAAAGGTAAAGGGCATATCGCTCTCGCAGTTTTCAAATTTTGTGTACTGTTCAGCCGAAACTTCGGTCTTCCCCGCCATCTCTTCGGCGGAAAAACCCAAAATCTCACGCATCTCCCTTATTCGGAAAGCGATGTCCTTTAATTTTGTCAAAGAATTGTCGGTGTTCATTTTATAAACCTGCCTTTCTGAAAAAACAAAACCCGTCCCAAGAAAATCTTGAGACGAGTTAAAATACAAACCCGCGTTACCACTCAAATTACACCCCGAAAAGGATGTCCCTCAGGCTCAAACAAGCCGTATGCATTAACGCAGCAATCACGGAAGGGACTACTCATTACTTTTCATTCCTTCGGCTCAGAAGTGATAAGAATAAATGCCTGCCTGCCGGGATCGCACCGCCCCCGACTCTCTTAAAAGCGTTAAAACAAAAATTCCGTCTTCATCACAGCTTTTATGGATAACTGTTAAATTTTTACCTACGCATTATAGCACAGCGCTTTTTGCTTGTCAAGAATTTTTTTCGAGTTGTTTTTCAAAATCCTCTTTCATTTTGTATTTAAGGATTTTTCCCGCGGCGTTCATCGGGAATTCTTTTGTGAACACAAAATATCTCGGAACCTTGTGCCCTGCGATATGCGCGTTTCCGAACGCCCTCATTTCCTCTTCGCTCGATGTTTCTCCGCTTTTGAGGATAATATATGCGCAGGCTTCCTCTCCGTAGCGTTCATCCTTTACGCCGACGACCTGAACATCACGGATTTTATCGTGAGTCAGATAAAACTCCTCGATTTCTCTCGGATAAATATTCTCGCCGCCGCGGATAATCATATCTTTAAGTCTGCCGGTAACCTTATAATATCCGTCTTCTGTTTTCATACAAATGTCTCCCGAGTGGAGCCATCCTTCGCGGTCAATCGCCTGCTTTGTCGCATGAGGCATTTTATAGTAGCCCTTCATAACATTAAAGCCTCTTACAACGAATTCTCCGCTTTCTCCGGCAGGCAAATCTTTGCCCGTTTCGGGGTCGATTATCTTGCATTCAATGCCGGGGAAGGAACTTCCAACCGTTTCGGTACGGTGTTCAAGGTCTTCGTTAACCTCGCCCATAGTGCATCCCGGAGAAGCCTCGGTCTGACCGTAAACCGAAAGTATTTCGCGCATATTCATCTCCCTTGCCGCCCGCTTCATAAGCTCCGGAGGGCAGTTAGAGCCTGCCATAATACCCGTTCTCATATGAGAAAAATCGGTTTTTGCGAAGTCCTCGTGGGCAAACATCGCGATAAACATCGTGGGAACGCCGTTAAAACAGGTGATTTTTTCGGCGTTGACGCAGGCAAGAGAGGATTTCGGCGAAAAATAGGGAAGCGGGCAGAGGGTTCCGCCGTGCGTCATCATTGAAGTCATCGAAAGCACCATCCCGAAGCAATGGAACATCGGAACCTGTATCATCATTCGGTCGGCGGTCGACAAATCCATCCTGTCGCCGATGATTTTGCCGTTGTTAACTATGTTTCTGTGGGTAAGCATAACCCCTTTCGGGAATCCTGTCGTGCCCGATGTGTACTGCATATTCGCAACATCATCAGGTTTTACCAGCGCCGCGCGGCGGTAAACCTCCGACTTCGGCACAAGCGAGGACCTTAAAAGCATTTTGTTCCAGTTAAGGCAACCTTCCATATCAAAGCCTACGGTAACTACATTCTTTAAAAACGGCAGTTTTTTACTGTACAGGTGTTCGCCCGGTTTGAGTTTTTTTAACTCGGGACAAAGTTCGGAAATAATCTCACCGTAGTTTATATCCTTGCAGTTTTCTATCATGACAAGGGTGTGTGTGTCCGACTGCCGCAGCAAATATTCTATTTCGTGGATTTTATATGCCGTATTTACGGTTACGAGAACGGCGCCGATTTTTGTGGTCGCCCAAAATGTCAAAAACCACTGCGGAACATTAGTCGCCCATATCGCGACGTGATGCCCCGGCTTGACGCCTAAGGATATAAGCGCCGCCGCCACCGTATCAACATCCTTTTTAAACTGAGCGTATGTTCTTGTGTAATCAAGCGTTGTGTATTTAAAGGCGTACTGGTCGGGATAGTATTCCACCATATCGTCGAGAATTTGCGAAAATGTTTTATCAACAACATCGTATCTTTTATATGGAAATGTTCCCGATTTATCGCGATTGTAAAAAATTCTTTTTGCTTTTTCACCCTTTGAATCGGTTGAAGAAATAAAGTTTACAAAATGGGTTATAACGATATCCGCGTCCTTTATTTCATCGTTCCAGAGAATGCAAATATGCGAATCGTAGTTGAGGGAAGAGAGGGCGTCGATAAAGTCTTGAACCGGAAGTTCCCCCTCGCCGATAAGTACATTTGTGTCGCCCTTTTTGTCGCCCAGCCGTACATACTTTATATAAGCGCCGAGCGTTTCTATGGTTTTCTCCGCCGTTTCTTTTCCCGAAAAATATGTTTCCCTTATGTTCCAGCAGGCGCCTATAACGGCGCTTGAAATACTGTTTATGATTTTAAGAACCTTTTTTGTGTCGGCAAGATAACCGGCGGTTTCAAACAAAAGTTCAATATCATATTCTTCCGCCTTTTTTACCGCCTTTTCGAATTTTTTTGAAATCGCCTCTATATCAGGCTCGTTTCCTGCAAAAAAGGTTATTCTCGGCGCGCCCGAAATCTGCGCCATCTCAACATATTCGGCAATATCGTTCGCGGTTACATCGTCTGAGTCTACCGACTTCGGGAAAGAAATCGCGCACAAAGATAAGTCTCTGTTAAAAAGTTTTCTCTTTGAATCGGCGGTAACATTGCTTCTGAAAATACTGTCGGTATGTTCCTTTTGCTCGCGTTTTGCGTCAAAAATCTCAAAACCGTCCAGTTCATACGCCTTCGCAAATTTGCAAAGATTTAAAAACGATTTTTCGTTATGATTTTTTGTGGAAAATGCAATTTTCAAGCGAGACCCTCCTCGTAAACGATTTTATTAAGGGCGTTTATATACGCTCTTATGCTCGCTCCGACAATATCGGTTGAAAGCCCGGTTCCGGAATAGAGCTTACCCTCGGAACGAAGCCTTACTACGGTGGAGCCGAGCGCCTCTTTGCCTTCGGTAACCGCCTGAATTTCAAAAGCGTCGAGCTCATAATGATATCCGACGCACTGTTCTATCGCAAAGAACGCGGCGTCTATCGGGCCATCGCCGGTCGCAATTCCGGTGAGCCGTGTTTCGCCCTTTGTCAAAATGACATTTGCCATTGAGGTTGTAATATTACTGCTCGAAATATTGTAACTTTCAAGATGATAGGTTGAAGGCACCTGTGAAGCCGAAGAGGCGACAATCGCTTCAAGTTCCTTCGCGCCGATTACCGTCTTTTTTTGCAATACCCTTGTGAGCGCCTTATAAACCTTTTCGCCGTCCTCGGGCGAAAGCTCGTAGCCTAACGCCCCTGCCGCCGTTTGAACATCGGCGACGGTGCTTTCGCCGTCAAGCAAAATGTTTATCCCTTCATAGGTTGTGTCTTCGACGCTCTTATGCTTTATAACCGCCTTTTTAATCTCTTTGATATCGCTTTTGAGTTCGCTCGTTTTAAGCCCGAAGGTTATGCCGAGTCTCTCTTTTTCAGCCTCAAGGACCTGCGCTATTTCGTGGGTTTTAAGTTCGTTGTTGCCCGAGATGGAAGTCTTTATGCCGTCCGCCCCCGCCTCGATGGCGTAAAGCGCGGTCGCGGTCGCCATATTAAGGGCGCCCGAAACCTTAACATATATCGGTATGTCGCATTTTTCCTTTAAATCGGTTATAATTTTTTCAAAGTTTTTCGGCGTCATTACACCGGCGTCGTCGCAAACGGTAGCCGCAACCGCCCCGGCATTGCGCGCGGCGTTTATTATTTCAACAAGATACTCGGTTTCCGCTCTTGTGGCGTCAAGGGCGACAAATTCAACATTTTTGCAAAATTTTGTCGCTTCTTTGCAAAGCGATTCAACCTTTTTAAGCATCTTGTCGGATTTAATATGATATTTGTATTCCATTGTGACGGTCGAAACCGGAACCTCGACCTGAAGGCAGGGTTTTTTGGCGCCCTTTATGCAGTTATAAACCGCTTCGATTCCCTTTTCATCAAAGCCGACCGGCAAGCATATTTCGCAGTTTTCGACCGCCGACGATATGGTTTTATATACAACCTCATCCTCTTTGTAATTCTCAATCGGGGGTAGTTCGATGGCGTCTGCGCCGAAGCCTTCAACGCTTGATACAATTGCGGTTTTTTCGCGAAACAGCAACGAGCCGTTCTCGGTGAGCGAACGCAAAGAATAATCCGATATTCTGATTTTTTTCATAATTTTTTACCTCCGAAAAAATAAACTCCCGCAAAAATCCCCTACGGAATTTTTGCGGGATGATTAATTAAATTAACCACGGTACCACCCACATTGTTGCACTTGTGTCAACCGCTTTAAGGACTCCAACAAGCCCCCGAGCTGTTACGGGCTCTCCCGAAAAGCCATACTGTTTTTTCCGGCTTCCTGCTCAGATACGAGACCGATTCGTTGCTTTCATACCGGTTTTCACCAGCCACCGGCTCTCTTAAAAGCAAAACAACGAAACTTAATATCTTCATAGCATTTTTAAATTACAATTTATGATAACACTTCCCCCGTTTTTTGTCAACACTTTTTTGATGTCGGTAACCGTCCGGCTTAAAAAAACAATCGGCTTGCCCCCCGATAAGCCTTATTTGACAAACACTTTTAAAAATGCTAAAATAACATATATTAAGGAGATGGCAATATGAACACCGTTGAAAAACACATTGATGAAAGTCTGCCGAAAACAGTCCGCTCAAATACCGAAGATAACGGCACTTTGATTGGTCTGCCGAAGCCGTATAATGTCCCCTGCACGGGAGGAAGTTTCCAGGAAATGTATTATTGGGACACCTATTTCCTCAATCGCGGACTTATTATAAAGGGTCTTGTTTCCCAGGCAAAAAACAACATTGATAATATGATGTTTCTCGTTGAAAAATACGGTTATATGCCCAACGGAAACCGGACCTACTATCTTAAAAACTCGCAACCTCCGTTTCTCTCGATGATGGTTGACGATGTTTTTACCGCCGACAACGACAAAGAATGGCTCCGAAAAGCATACAAAACCCTTCTTAAAGAATACGATTTCTGGATGACAAAACGGATGACCCCCATCGGTCTTAATCAGTATAAGGGGAACCCCGAAATCGCCATCAGAGACCGTATGTGCGACGGCTTTTTACGGCGCATCGGCGCACGCCCCGAAAACATCACGGACGACGCGCTGTCCTGCCAGTATGTAGCCATTTGCGAAAGCGGCTGGGATATCACTCCGAGGTTCGGCTTTCATATTGAAGATTTTTGCGAGGTTGAACTTAATTCTTTGCTCTTCGCGTTTGAAAAGAATATGTCGAAGTTCAGCCGCGTTTTGGGTATTTCGGGTGCCGAAGAATGGGAAGAAAAGGCGCAAAACCGCAAAGTCCTTATGGAAAAATATATGCTTAAAGACGGCATTTTTTACGATTACGATTTCAGAAACGGTGAAATAAGCGATAAATTCACCTGCGCGAGTTACTATGTCGCCGTAGCAGGCCTTGCTTCAAAAGAGCAGGCGAAAGCCCTTAAAGATAATCTTTTCCGCATTGAAACCGATTACGGCGTAGCCGTTACCGAAAAAATATACGACGGCGGAAAAAACAGTTATCAGTGGCAATACCCGAACGGCTGGGCGCCCCTTCACAACATCGTTTACCGCGCCATGCTCAATTACGGTTTTTCGGAAGACGCGAAGAGAATCGCGCAAAAATACGCAAACCTCGTTGAAACAAACTTCGAAAAAACGGGAAATCTTTGGGAAAAATACAATGTTGTTACCGGCGGAAACGATGTTAAAGCCGAAAAAACAAACAGCGGAGCCGATATGCCCGCCATGATGGGATGGACCGCCGGCGCGTATATCGAAGCAAAAAAGATAATAAACGAAAACTAAATATACAATGCGGGTTTTAAGGGATAGCCGGAGGCACAGGTCTCCGGCTCAGTCTGTCGATAAACCTGTTGTTATGGTGCGGCGCCGTTCTCGGCGCCGTTTTGTTTTTCCGGCGACAGGTGCGGCGGAAAAACTCCTTATAGGCGAAAACCGCCT
>DEWC01000052.1 GCA_002363095.1 Ruminococcaceae bacterium UBA3220
ATAAATAATTACAATTAATAAATAATTACGAAAGGGGAGCGTCAGAAATGAAAAACCGTATGGTTTCGGTCTTGCTTTGCATAGCTTTGTTTATTGCAATGCCTTTATCCGCTAACGCTCTCAACTATCAGTCAACCGCAATCAAACTTACTCCGGACAATGAGAGCGTATATCCCGGCGATACGATAACTTTTTCTGTTTCTTTAAGTCCTGTTGCCGAGCTTGGCTCAATACAGATGCAACTTAGTATTCCGAACGGTCTTACCTATGTTTCCGGCTCTTTCTCATTTGCATCGGGAATTCAGGATAAACTTGGTTTCGATTACCTTTACTGGACCGAAAGCAGCTTGTTGATAAACGGGGTCGCTTCCGCAAAAGATTATCAAAGCGGTTCGGACACAACTGTTGCTTCCTTTAAATGCAAGGCAAACAGCAATTATAACGGTACGGTTCAGGTAGGACTTAAAAATCTTGAGTTTGCTTCCTGCGTTCCGCCATACAATATTATAACACCCCGTTTTACCGTTCAGTCGGGAACGGTTACCGTTAACAAGCCTAAACAAAAGATTTATTTCCCTGATGTTAATTACAGCGCGTGGTACGGCGATTCGGTGGACTATGCAGTGAACGCCGGTCTTATGAAGGGCTACTCAAACGGCTATTTCGGTACTTCGGATGGAATTCAAAGGCAGGATTTTGTTATAATTCTTGCAAGACTTTCGGGCGATGATTTGAGTGTTTATGCCGGTAAACGGAGCTTTAAAGATGTTGACCCGAACGCATATTTTGCTCCGGCGCTTGCCTGGGCAAAGGATAAAGGCGTCTCAAACGGCTACAACGACGGTTCATTCGGTGTCGGGCGAAAGGTAACGCGCGAGCAGATAATGACCTTTTTATGCAATTACGCAAAACTAAAAAATAAGTATCAGGCTGTTCAAAATCCTAACGCAATAAAAACAATGTTTTCCGATTTCGGTAATATTTCAGCTTATGCGGTAGAATCGGCGATTTGGGCAATTTATAACGGCGTTATTTCCGGAAAAATCATCGGCGGAAAGAAGTATGTTTCTCCTACCGCAAACGCACAGCGTTGTGAAGTGGCGACGATGTTCTATAATATCCATAACAACGGAGTTTTTGATTAACCGATTATAATTAAAGACCGGCTTCGAGTTTTTCGAAACCGGTCATTTTTATACACTGATTAGTTTTTTATACACCCAAAAGCTCCATACCGCTGTCAAGTAGGTTTTTAAGTTTTTCTCGACAAGATGCATCTGTTTCACCAATGGCGCCGATGTAAAGTTTGATTTTAGGCTCGGTGCCGGAGGGTCTTACGATAACCGAACTGCCATCCGAAAGATAAAAGCCCAACACATTTGAACGTGGCAAATCAATGCTTTCGCTTGAATTATCAATAAGATTTAAGGAAACCGACTTTTCAAAATCTTTAAAGTTTTTTATGTTAATATCTGATATCGTTTTAGGCGGATTATTTCTTAAATTGCTCATAATAGACGAAATCTTCTTTAAACCGCTTTGCCCTTCAAACGTGAAACTTTTTTGAACACAGAAATAGTATCCGAACTCACGGTAAATATCATCAAGGACATCGCAAAGAGTCTTGCCTTTCGTTTTATAATAAGCGCACATTTCACATATAAGCATTGATGCCACGACGGCGTCTTTGTCCCTTGCATGGGTGCCGATAAGGTATCCGTAACTTTCTTCAAATCCCAAAACATAGCGTTCTTCTTCGCCTTTTTCAGCAAGCGCGGTAATTTGTTCGCCTATAAACTTAAAGCCGGTCAATACCTCTTTGAGCTCGCAATTATACTTTTTGCAAATCTTTTTAATAAGCTCGGTTGTAACGATGGTTTTAACCGCTAAAGGTTTTTGGGGGAGAGTGCCGAGTTCTTTCCTTCGTGAGAGTATATAGTTAAGCATAATTACGCCGACATCGTTACCGCTCAAGAGTTTAAATTCGCCATTCGTTTTTACGGCGATACCTACGCGGTCGCAGTCCGGGTCGGTGGCAATCAATAAATCAGCGTCAACATTTTCCGCAACCTTCAAGGCTTCGTTAAATGCTTCATGAATTTCCGGGTTGGGATAGGGAACAGTGGGGAAATTTCCGTCAGGCAGTTCCTGAGATTTTACAACGGTTAAGTTTTTAAGTCCTATTTTATCGAGGATAGTGCGTACCGGTTTGTTGCCTGTGCCGTTGAGCGGTGAGTAAATTATACTAACCGTTGAGTAATCAATATCCTTCGCAATGCTTTGCTCGTAAACCTTTTCAATGTATGAGTTATAGGTATCATCGGAAATATACTCGATAATACCTGATTTTAAACCGTCTTCGAAATCTATGCTCTTGACCCCGTCAAAGGCATCAACTTTTTCCATAATATTATAAACATACTCAGCAGCCTCGGGACAAAGCTGGCACCCGGTATTGTCATATGCCTTGTAGCCGTTATACTTTGCAGGATTATGGCTCGCGGTTATAACTATACCGGCGTCGCATTTAAGCGCACGAACGGCATAAGACAGCATCGGAGTCGGCATAAGTTCTTTATAAATGTAAACCTTAATACCGTTTGCGGCAAAAACTTCGGCGGAACGAATTGCAAAAACATCGGATTTGATCCGGGAGTCATAGGCAATCGCTATGCTGCCGTTATCGGTTATGGAATTAACATAGGAGGCAAGGCCCTGTGAAGCTTTGCCGATGGTATAAATATTAAGTCGATTTGTGCCGGCACCGATTATACCCCGTAACCCGGCGGTACCGAATTCGAGGTCTTTATAAAAGGCTTCGGATTTGGCATTTTCATCATTTTCAATGAAATTCAGCTCATTTATGAGGTCAGGATCGCCCGTTGCCCGTTCTTTCCACAAGTTGAATAGCTCGTTTATTTTGTCCATTGTCAATAACCTCTTAGAAAATTTTATATCTATATTGTATATTTATTTGGCCGTAATGTCAATTATTATATTTGTTTTTTGTGAAAAATTACGATTTTAATAAATCCACTTGACTTTCGCCTGAATATATATTAAAATATACGAGTACATTTGTATAGTTTTAACTGTTTTGAGGGTCAAATGGGAAATAGTTTTGTTAAAGAAGACAAAAATTATTCAGACGATGAAATTATTTCTCGTTTTAAATCAAATGACTTTGATTGCATTCAGGTTTTAATCGATAAATATATGCCTTTGGTAATCAATTATGCTAAGTCTTTCAATGTTTCTCCAATCGAGACCGAAGAACTTATTGCCGAAGGAATTGTTTCCGTTTTTACCGCCGTTAAAAGCTACGACCCCGAAAAATCAAAGTTTTCGACTTTTGTTTCGCTTTGTATAAAACGAGCAATGCTTGACCAGATAAAAACTTCAACAAGGGCAAAACGCATTCCCTCGGATATGATTACCGATATTGACAGTGTTGAAATTGAGGACTTTGATTCACCTGAGGAAATACTGATTGATAAAGAGAACCTCGAAGAGTTTAAAAGCAATATTTCTTCTTTTCTTTCCAAAACAGAACTTTCGGTATTAAAACTGTATCTTGAAGGAAACACTTACAGTGATATTTCCGATAAACTGAATATTTCACTTAAATCGGTTGATAATGCCCTTTCAAGGGTTAGAAATAAACTGAAAGATAAATAAACGGCCTTTAGTAGCTTAAACAGCAGAGCGTTGGATACAAAGGTGTCGGTGCGATTCCGGCCGGGGCTAAACTAACTTTCAAGAAAAAGAGGTACAAAGAAATGTTCGAAGACAAGACTTTAGTTTGCAAAGAATGCGGAGAAGAGTTTATTTTCACCGCAAGAGAACAGGAGTTCTATCAGGAAAAAGGATTTGCAAACGAGCCGCAGCGCTGTAAGCCCTGCCGTGATAAGCGTAAACAAGCCGCAAGGGCTCCCCGTGAAATGCATGAAGCAACATGCGATAAGTGCGGCGGAGTAGCTCATGTTCCGTTCATCCCTCGCGATGACCGTCCTGTCTATTGCAGTGAGTGTTTTGCAAAAATTCGTGAAGAAGCCGAGACACCGGCTGAACCTGAAGAATAATCTTTTGATTTTTGGGCGGTGCGAATTAGGGATTATTATGGTTTTGGGCGGCAAAAAGCGCCTTGTAACTTGTGAAAAATCTCGATATACGCCAGTATACCTTCGATTTTTCACTTCGCGTCGGCAGATTTTTGCCACGCACAAAACTG
>DEWC01000007.1 GCA_002363095.1 Ruminococcaceae bacterium UBA3220
TCGACAAGCTCAGCCGTACGGAAAACCCGTACGGCGTTATTTATCTGTGCGCTAATTTTCTCGCTTCTTTTAAGGCTGAAATCAATGCGTCTGCATCGTCTTTTGTGTTAAATCTTGAAAGCCCGACGCGGAGCGCGCCGTCAATAACCTCGTTTTTAAGCCCGATTTTTTCAAGAATATGGCTTCTTTTCCCCTGCTTACATGCGGAACTTTTTGACACATAAATATCTTTCATTTCAAGGAAATTCATCAGAACTTCGCTTTTGTAACCGGGCATTGAAATGCTTAAAATATGGGGCGCCTCGGTTTCGATATAGGTGATTTCGGGGATTTTTTTAAATTCATCCATAAGATAATTTTTGATTTTCGATATCTTTTCAATTTGAGGGTCGGCTTGGCAAGCGGCGGCAAACGAAGCAATTTGCGCAAGCGCCTCGGTTCCGGAGCGACGGCCGGATTCCTGACCTCCGCCAAGCAAAAACGGCTTTATTCTTACACCGTTTCTTACAAACAAAGCGCCTACGCCCTTTATCGCATGGATTTTATGACCGCTGAAACTTGCAAAATCCACCGGACAGGTCTTAACATCAAAAGGAACCTTCTTGAAGCCCTGAACGGCATCGGTATGTATCAAAACATTCGGGTCTTTGATTTTAACCCTTTTTGCTATTTCTTTAATATCGGTTACGGCGCCGGTTTCGTTATTAACAAGCATAAGCGAAATAAGCGCAGTATCATCCCTCAGCGCCTCTATCACCGAATCAACTGGAATTTTTCCTGTACCGTCAGGGGAAAGTCTTGTTACGGTATATCCCCTTTTTTCAAGTTCCTCAAGCGGTTTTAAAACCGCGTCGTGCTCTACCGATGAGCTTATAATATGTCTGCCTTTTCGTTTATTCAGTTCAGCACCGGCAAATATGGCAGTATTATCGCTTTCGGTCCCGCAGGAGGTAAAAACTATTTCCTCGGGTTTCGCCGAAAGTGTTTTTGCGACAATTTCTCTTGATTCCCTTAGTTTCTCATTTGCCATTCGCCCGACCTTATGTGTTGAAGACGGATTGCCGTAGTAATTTTCGAGGGCGTCTATCAAGGCGCTTTCGGACTCTGTACATATCCTTGTTGTTGCGGAATTATCTAAATAATGTTCCATCTTTTCTCTCTTTTTATCAAATAATCTTTTTCTCTTTGAGAACAATTATATTATTAAACAAATCAAAAATCAAGTGAAAACCGCCTGAGGTTAACGCCTCACGGCAATATTTGACTATTCTAGTAAGTTATGCTATAATGATAAAGATTATAATTAATAAAAACGATTTGGAGCAGTATCATTATCTATGCTAAGACAAACTTCATCGGAATTTGAAGGTTACGGACTCTCGCGAAACGAAGTCATTTCGCGTATTCACGCCGGAAAAACAAATGCGATTACAGACCAAAATGACAAAACCGCAAAAGATATTGTAAAAGAAAATGTTGTAACCTACTTTAATATCATTTTTGCCGTTCTTGCCGTTTTGCTCATTATTGCAGGCTCGTTCAAGAGCCTCACCTTTTTGCCGGTTATTATCATCAACACCGTAATAGGTATCGTCCAGCAATTACGCTCTAAAAAGGTGCTCGACAAATTAAGCGTATTATCAAAATCCTCATATGAGGTAATAAGGGACGGCAAAAGGGTTAAGGTCCCGGTGGATAGGCTCGTACTTGACGATTATGTCATTTTAAGAGAGGGTCAGCAAATCCCTGCCGACGCGGTGGTTGAGGACGGCAAGATATTTGCCAACGAGTCCCTGCTCACCGGCGAATCGGACGAGATTGAAAAGCTCCCCGGAAGCGAGCTTAAATCCGGAAGTTTCGTAATATCGGGCACCTGCGTTGCCGTTTTGACGGCGGTAGGTAACAATTCTTATGCCGCGCAGCTCACCGCAAAAGCAAAGGCTGTAAAGGAAAAGCAATCAGAACTGATAAAAAATATTGAACTTATCATTAAGGTTGCCGGTATTATTATCATTCCAATCGGCGTTACCCTTTTTTATCAGACGGTTTTTGTAAATCACCATTCATTCAGTCAAGGCGTCGTTTCGGCGGTAGGCGCCGTTATAGGTATGATTCCCGAAGGTCTTTATTTGCTTGTAACAATAGCGCTTGCGCTAAGTTCAATGAAACTCGCGCGCCAGAAGGTTTTGCTGCACGATATGAAAAGTATTGAGGCGCTCGCGAGGGCGGATGTGCTTTGCGTTGACAAAACCGGTACCATCACTTCCGATTCAATGGAGGTTGTTGATGTTTTCGCTCCCTACGGAACGGGCGAAGCAGAACTTTCACAAAACAAAGATATTATCGTAAAATATATTAACACCGTTTCGGACAACAATATCACCATGCAGGCGCTCCGCTCATTCTTCGGGGATTCAAAAGTAAGTTTTGCAAACGCGAATGTAATGCCTTTTTCGTCAAAGTATAAATATTCGCAGATTGAAACGCCTGACGGCACCTACCGTCTCGGTGCGCCGGACGTACTTTTAAGAGGGCGCGTTTTAGATTTGAACGACCCTTTAATAGACGAATATTCAAACAAGGGATTGCGTGTTATAGCGCTTGTTAAGCTGAACTCTTCCGGCTGTGAACCTTTGGCGTTCGTTGCCATTAAAAACGGCATACGCAAGAACGCCGAAAAGGTGTTTGCTTTTTTTGAAGAGCAGGGTGTTGAAATCAAGGTGATATCAGGCGATAATCCATCTACCGTTTCACGCATTGCCGGTCTTGTCGGGATTAAAAACTACGATAAGTACATCGACGCGTCAAAACTTCAAACGAAGGAAGATTTCGATGACGCGGTTCTTGAATACACCGTTTTCGGCAGAGTTAAGCCCGAGCAAAAAAAAGAACTTGTTTTAGCCCTTAAACGCAAAAAACTCAAGGTGGCAATGACCGGCGACGGTGTCAACGATATTCTTGCCATGAAGGAAGCCGATTGCTCAATAGCTATGGGAACAGGCAGCGACGCCGCAAGGCAGGCGGCGCAAATCGTCCTGCTCGATTCCGATTTTTCAAAAATGAAGAGCATTGTTGCACAAGGACGGCAGATAGTAAACAATATCACGCGTTCGGCAACCCTGTTTTTATACAAAAATATGTTTTCGGCTTTTCTCGCGATATTCTCTATTGCCACCTTCTTTACCTATCCGCTTACTCCATCCCAGGTTTCGCTCGTTTCGCTGTTTAATATCGGTGTGCCTGCCTTTCTTTTATCGCTCGAAACAAATACAAGAAAGCAAAAGCAGAACTTCTTAAGGCGAACCGTACTTACGGCGCTTCCCGCCTCGCTTACCTCCTTTTTCTCTATAGCGGCGCTGGTTGTTTTCGGTCAGGTTTTCAACATCTCCATTAAGGATGTCGGAATTGCAAGCACATATCTTTTGGCAATCGTCGGATTTCTTATTCTGCAGCATGTTTCAAAACCGCCCAACACCTACAAAACCATTGTTTTTATCGGTTGTATTTTAGGTTTTATCATTTTTGCGCTTATCCCAAATCTTCGGGATTTGTTTATGCTTACCGAATTTTCCAACAGAGGCATTATGCTTTGCATTGTTTTTGCGTTTGCAGAAATCACAGTCATGCGTTATATGACCTTCCTGTTTTTCCGTTTGCTGAAGGTTGACAGATAATTTTTTTAAAAAACTATTGACAAAGATAAATTCATTTGTTAAAATGTAACCAAAGATTAAAACCTATGATTAAGATTAGTAGTTTGATTTTGAGCTTTCTCAGAGAGTCGCCGGCGGTGGGATGGCGATAAAGCGATTTCAAATGAATGGACTTATGAGGGCGACCGAAAGTGTTTTCACGAGTAGCAGTCGACGGAGCGCAACCGTTACAGTGCGAGTCATATGTCAGTATGATGTTAAAGCCGGATGATTTTTCATCAATTAGGGTGGTACCGCAGGATTCTTAAAGTCTTGTCCCTTTGGGACGGGGCTTTTTTGTTTTAAGTGAGGTTATATTATGTTTATTCTGACAAAGCGATGGCGTAAGCCTGCAAACATTTTTTGTGCGAAATTTTAAAATCATTATCAAATTATAATAAATGGAGGAAACAACCATGAAAAGCGAAAAAATACCCTATAAGATTTATCTTGAAGAAAGTGAAATGCCGAAAAGTTGGTACAATGTTCGTGCCGATATGAAAAAGAAACCGGCACCGCTTTTAAACCCCGGAACCGGCAAACCGATGACGGCTGAAGAATTGGGCGTTGTATTCTGTGATGAGCTTGTAGCCCAGGAACTTGACGACACCAATCCCTATATTGAAATCCCCGAGGAAATAAGAAATTTCTATAAAATGTACCGTCCTTCTCCCCTTGTTCGCGCATATTGTCTTGAAGAAAAACTCGGCACTCCGGCTAAGATTTACT
>DEWC01000061.1 GCA_002363095.1 Ruminococcaceae bacterium UBA3220
CGCGGAAAACCGCCGAAACATTATTATTTATCGGAAAGCGCCGCGATTCCGGGAAGTTCTTTGCCCTCGAGGAATTCGAGCGAAGCGCCGCCGCCTGTTGAAATATGGGTCATCTTATCGCCGAAGCCCAATGTATTGACTGCCGCGGCACTGTCTCCGCCGCCGATAACGGTAACGGCATCAGAATCGGCAAGAGCCTTTGCAACCGCAAATGTGCCCTTGGCAAGCGTCGGATTTTCAAAAACGCCCATAGGTCCGTTCCAAACAACAGTCTTGGCGTTCATAACTTCTTGAGCAAAAAGTTCTGCCGTTTTAGGACCGATATCAAGGCTCATCATATCGTCGGGAATCTTATCGGCATCGACAACGCTGACTTCGATTTCGGCGTCAATCGGATCGGGGAAATCCTTAGCAATAGTGCAGTCAATCGGAAGAAGAATTTTTACACCCTTTTCCTGTGCTTTTTTGAGCATATCTTTGCAGTAATCAACCTTTTCGGCATCAAAAAGCGAGGTGCCTATACCGTAGCCCTTTGCGGCAAGGAATGTATACGCCATACCGCCGCCAATTATAAGAGTATCGGCTTTATTTAAAAGATTTTCGATAACGGTAAGCTTATCGGCAACCTTTGCGCCGCCCAAAATGGTAACGAAAGGACGCTCGGGATTATCGACTGCGCTTCCTAAATATTTAAGTTCTTTTCCGATAAGATAACCTGCGGCAGCCTCATCAACAAATGATACAACGCCTACAGTTGAGCAATGCGCTCTGTGTGCGGTTCCGAAAGCATCATTTACAAAAACATCCGCAAGGCTTCCGAGTTCTTTGGAAAATGTTTCGATGTTCTTGGTTTCCTCTGCGCGGTAACGGGTGTTTTCAAGCAAAACAACATCGCCGTCCTTCATTTCCGAAACGGCTTTTTTGGCATTTGCGCCTACAACCTCGGGGTCGGCGGCAAAAATAACATCCTTACCCAAAAGTTCGGAAAGTCTTTTTGCGACCGGCGCTAACGAAAGTTCCGGCTTCGGCTCACCCTTCGGCTTTCCGAGATGCGAACAAAGAATAACCTTTGCTCCGTCGCCGATAAGTTTTTTGATGGTCGGCAATGCGGCAACGATACGGTTTTCGTCGGTTATAACGCCGGCTTTAAGCGGAACGTTAAAATCGCAACGAACGAGTACCTTTTTGCCCTTTACCTCGATATCGTCAACTGTTTTTTTGTTAACTGCGTTCATAATTCTGCATCCTTTCAGTTGTTAAAATATTCACACAACATATTTTACCATTATTTCCCCGATTTTTCAACCTGCAATTTTAAAAAACAAGAAAAAATTGACCGATTCATCAATCAGTCAATTTTAAAATCAGAAGGCTTGAAATCATTTTTCGGGGTTTGACTGCCCGGCACCCTTTTTAAAACATCATATTTAAAATGAATACAACAGTCGTTTTTATCCGTAAGCCCTTTTTTTCTGCAAAAAACCTCATCGATAAATTCAGAAACCGTGCCGTAACGGCAACAACTGCAACGGCGGTTTTCCTTCTTATTGTAATATTTATTTTTCACACAGCGTCCCCCGCTTTAAAATCAATTTACGGTGTTTTATTTATTGTAACAAATCTTCGCGCAGATTTCCACCCCTATTTTTGCTTTCGAGTGATAAAATCAGCATTATCACCGAAACGACGGCAGAAAGCGAGACCGCGGCACGGTCGAAAAACGGTAAAACCGAGACACCGCTTGAAAGTGCAAAAACCGGGACGGATATTTTAAATAATCTTGAAGCAAGACTCATCAATCCAAACGAAACAAGCCCATGGCAGACTCTCGATATTAAAAAACTTTTTATATCTACCGCTTTTTCCGCCACCGAAAGCACCTGAAAAATAACGCTAATCCCGCCAAAGCCGAGCAAAAGGGCGAGCAAAGGCAAATTCCGCGTTTTATTTACCGCCGTTGTTATTTCAAAAAATAATGATAAAAAGCCTATTCCCGATTCCTCTAAAAACAGATTTACCGCCGAAAAAAGCGCCGTAAATCCGCCTATTTTTAACAGTACCTGTGCCGTCTCACCTACCGTTTCGCAAAAAACATCACTTATTCTTACCGCATCGGGCGCCGTTTCGGGGACATCGGAATTGCTTATTTCGGGTAGAAATATAATAAAACCGACAACCGAATAAACTATATTACAAAGATATAACAAAATACCGGCATATAACGAGTTCAGCACGCCTGCGCCGACGACGGAAATACAAAAACCAACCCCCGCGTTTGTGCAGAAAAGAGACAGTGTTTGAGCGCATTTTTCGGATATTCCTTTGCTTTTAAAGGCGTCCCCTATAAGCTTTGCGCCTACGGTGTAACCGCCTATAAGCGAGAAAAAAAGAATAAAAAACGGTTTCATTCTTTTTCCTTTTGCGCCTGTAAACCGTATGGATTTCATAACAAAAGAGGTTATGAAGGTTATCGGAAACAGGGACGGCACAAGGACGCCCCCGAAAAAAACAAGTCCGGATTTTACCGCGTTTGCCGCAGCTTTCGGGTTTATCAGCAAAAATGCCGTAAATGCAAGGCAAAATATAACCATAAGCGTTTTCCTTAACAATTTAAAAATCACCCGAATAAATATATGAAATATGAATTATTTTAATTCGGTTTTCATATATTTTATCTGAAAGGACGCTTGAAAAAATGAAAAACGATTTAAAGTTTGTTCCTCCTAAGGAAAAGCAAAGAATACGGTTTTCCGGCACCGAGATTTTGAATTTTAAAAGCCGAATTGAGGTTTTATCGAATAAAGAGTTGATTTTGGAGGGTTGCCTCGGGGTTACGCAGTTCAACGATAATTATGTTAAACTCGCCCTGAAAGGCGGAAATCTGATTATTTACGGGAAAAAATTCGATATCAGCGGTTTTTCGGAAAAGACCATTACCGTTCGCGGTATTATCGAATCACTTGAATTTTGTATAGGAGAAGTAAAAGATGTATAATTTTTTTATGATGATTTTCGGATGCTTAAAAATAAGGCTTACGGGAAGCGGAATTGAAAAGCTCTTGACCGAAGCCGCAAAAAAGCGAATACCGATAAGAAATCTCCGCTATAAAAACATGGCGGTAACCGGCAGCATACAACCTAAATATTTTTTGAAACTGAAAAATGCCCGTAAAGGTATAGATGTTAAGATAAAAATCATCAAAAAAAGCGGAATAATATTTAAATTGTACCCACACAGAAAGCGTGTGGGATTTATTTTGGGATTTTTGATATTTTTATCGCTCCTCAAATTTTTATCCCTTTTTGTTTGGGGTGTGAGCGTTGAGGGTAATAAAACCGTATCAACATCGCAAATAATTGCCGTTTGTGAGTCACTCGGCATAAAAAACGGAGTATCTCAAAACTCTCTCGACCCGAAAACGCTTGCCGATAAAATACTTCTTGAAATCCCAAATCTTACCTGGGCGAGCGTAAACATCGAGGGATGTTATGTTACGGTTAATGTCAGCGAAGCTGAACGCACCGATGAATACCGCCAAAAACCGCCATCAAATCTTTTGGCGGAAAACTCCGGCACCGTTATACAAATTGATACCGTTTCGGGAGATACGCTCGTAAACATCGGGGACGCCGTCGCAAAGGGGGATATTCTCGTTTCGGGGATAATTGAGGCTAAGGGGACGCGCTCGTTTGTAAGTTCCGAAGGTAAAATAATAGCCGAGGTTCAAAAAACCTATGCCGTTACGAAAAAATTCAAGGACTTCCGATATGTTGAAACAAAGCGCGATAAAAGGAGGGTGTTGACCGCATTATGGCTCGACATACCGCTTTATTTAGGTAAAACAAAGCCGCCTTATTCATATAAATCCGAAACAAAGGAATTATCGTTTTTGGGCAAAAAAATCCCCGTTGCGGTAACAACGGGGGAATTCATCCTAAAAAAGCGAATTGAGGTAAAATACAGTCGGGAAAACCTCGAAAAAATGCTCACAAAGGAAATAGACAACAATATAAAACGCGAAAATGAGCAGGAATACGCTGTTGTTTCGGCGGAATTTACCGAAACTGCCGACGGTCTGACACTCACAAAAACCATAAAAACAACCGAAAACATCGCAAAGCAGGTACCGATACATATTGAATAAGGGACGATGAAAGGCATCGTCCCTTAATAGACAATAGATACTAGACTCTAGATGCTAGACCATTGTGTCGCCAAAGCCGACAATTTATAAATCGCTACGCCCGAAATCATTATTGATACATCGTCTATTGTCCAGCGTCTGACATCTACCGTCTGTTATATTATATCAAGATTTTCTGCGACTATCGCCTTGACCTTTGAAAAGAACCAGCAGAAAAGCGCTTCGCCGAGCTCCTGGAAAATCGGGTCGCCGTCATGAGAGCAAAGCATGGCAAAGGTCTGACCTATGCGGCGCTCGATATCGTTGTCCCTGCGAAAAGCCAGATAATAAAACGAGAACGCGCCCATATCGGATGACGCCTTATAGAGGTCGACGCTCTCGCTTCGAACGGTATCAAGAAAACTCTTTTGGGCAAAGCCTGCCAGCGCGTCATCATTGATATACTCCTCAAAGCCGGCGGTTGCCGTGAAAGAAAGAAGAAGAATTCTTTGCGCCAAAAATTCGGTATCCGCCAAATTCTCCGCCTTTTGGCTTTTATAGTCGGCGATATATATTTCGGCAACACTTTTCCCTATTTCCCGTGCTTTTTCTATTTTTTCCTTCGGCAGATTTTGGCTTTCTTCGGTTTTAGGCGCCTTTTTCTCGCCGAAAATCTTTATATCATTATCATCAAACATACGCTTCGCCTCACTCTTTTTAAACTTTATTAAACTGCCGTTAAATCTCGTCTCTTATCGCTTTTAAGGCACGCGAAAGCTGGTCCGGGCAAGATGTGCCCTTAAACCCGCACTCGATACCTTGAAGCTTTTCGATAACATCATCAACCTTCATCCCTTTTGTAAGGGCACGGATACCTTTAAGGTTGCCGTTGCAACCGCCTGTATAGACGACATCTTGAATAACGCCGTTTTCAATTTCTATTTCTATTTTTTGCGAACATACGCCCTTAGGGGTAAATGTATACTTCATAAGATTTCTCCTTATTTCACCTTAAACCTGTTTACCCTTGTCGGGTGGCGGAGTTTTCTTAAAGCTTTTTGCTCAATTTGCCTTATTCTTTCCCTTGTTACATTGAACTCGGCGCCGACATCTTCAAGGGTATGGCATTTGCCGTCCTTGAGTCCATAGCGAAGGCGTATAACATCCTCCTCACGGGGGGCAAGGGTATGAAGAACAGCATAAAGGTCCTCGTTTGTTATGGTTTTGAGCGCCGATTCATCGGGTGCGAGAGCGTCCTCATCGCGGATAAAGTCCATAAGGCGCGAATCCTCCTCGGGGCCTATCGGCGTTTCCATTGAAACCGGCTCCTGCGCTACGCGCATAATTTCCCTTACCCTTTCAACCGGAAGATTCATCTTTTCGGCAATAAGTTCATCGCTCGGCTCATATCCGTTTTCATGAAGAAGCTGACTTTGAACCTTTTTTAAACGGTTAATTGTCTCGACCATATGAACGGGGATACGAATAGTCCTCGCCTGGTCGGCAATAGCCCTTGTTATCGCCTGTCTTATCCACCATGTAGCATAGGTTGAAAACTTAAAGCCCTTGCGATAATCGAATTTATCAACCGCCTTTATAAGTCCTACATTTCCCTCCTGAATAAGGTCAAGGAAGAACATTCCTCTGCCGACATATTTCTTTGCAATGCTTACAACAAGGCGGAGGTTTGCTTCGGTGAGGCGTTGTTTTGCGTACTCGTCGCCCTCTTCAATCTTTATGGCGAGTTCGATTTCCTCCTCGGAGGAAAGAAGCGGAACCCTTCCTATCTCACGCAGATAGACCTTAACAGGGTCGTCAAGGGACATTTGCTGGAATGTTTCGTCATCCTCAAGATTTTCAACATCAACATCTTCGAATTGAAGGTCCGCCTCGGTGGGTTCTTCCTCTGAATCAAGAGACGCGGACTCATCAAACAATTCTTCCATTTCCTCATCGGCGGTGCTGGCAACATCAATGCTGTCAACATCGTTGCTTTCCAAAATATCGTTTGCCAAAGCCTCAAGGTCCTTGCTCTTTAATTCCATATCCTGTTTATCCATTGTTCATTCCCCTTTTTTTATCTATCATTTTTTTCATACTCTCCGCCCACTCCTCGTCAGACAAAGAAGCCGTTTTGGAGAGTTCTATTTTATCCGCTTCGTTTTCAAGGACGGTTATGCTGTCCTTTAAAACAGTAAGCGAGTTTTTGCGATATTTTTCAGAATTATAAAGCGATGTAAGAAATCCCAGCTCTTCATCGGTTAAAAGTTCACCGAAACAGGAAATATCCGGAACGGTTCCCCTCTCAATGACCTGCAAAACGGCATCGAAAATTCTTCGATTGAAGGCGGTTATAAACTGCTCTGATTTTAAGTTTTGGCTTAAATATTCATAAAAATCCGGATTTTGAAGCAGTATCGTGATAATCGCTTCCTCGGCAACCGCGGCGGTATAAAACTTTCGCTTTTCGGGATTTAACTCGTTTGCCGAATATTTCGGCTTTATGATATCGGATATTATCTTTTTCTTTTCGGCGTTCGCGTTGCGCCTTGTAAGTTCTCTGACCCGGGTTTGAAGGGCGGTTTTTGAAACACCGTATTTTTCCGAAAGCTTGCCGATATAATAGTCGGCAGTGAGTTTATCGCCGGTTTCCGCGATTATCTCCGCCGCCTTGTGAAGGTACCGTATCTTTCCGTCGTCGCCGGTTATATCAATATCCTTAACGGCGGTAAGAAGTTTATACTCTATTTCGCTGACGGCGCCCTCCAAAAGAGCGCTGAACCTCTCTTTTCCGAATTTCTTTATATACTCGTCGGGGTCTTTAGCGTCGGGAATAACGATAACCCTTACTTTAAGCCCTGTGTTTTTAAGTATTTCACCGGCTCGCCGTACCGCTTTTTGACCGGCGGCGTCGGCATCAAGGGTTAAAACAATTTCGTTTGTGTATCTCGAAATTATATTCGCCTGCTCCGGCGTAAAGGATGTTCCGAGTGCGGCAACCGCGTTTTCAAATCCCGCCTGATGAAGCGAAATAACATCCATATTACCTTCAACTAATATTATTCTCTCATCGCAGTGGTTTTTTGCAAAATTCATACCGAAAAGATTTTCGCTTTTCTTGTATACGGGTGTGTCGGCAGTGTTGACATACTTTCCGCCTTGCTTGTCCTCACCCGGCATTGCGCGCCCCGAAAATGCGATTACTTTTCCGCGAAGGTTTATAATCGGGAACATAACCCTTTTTCTGAAACGGTCGTAATAACTTCCTCTTTGACTTTTCCCGACAACATTCGCCCTTACCATATCGGAAATCGAAAATCCCTTGTCTTTAAGGTGGTTTATAAGAGCGTCCCACGAATCGGGGGCGGCGCCTAAGCCGAAATGCCTTATGGTAGACATTGTAAGTCCGCGCCCTCTCAGGTAATCAAGCGCCCATTTCCCCTCGGGGGACATAAGATGTTCATGGAAAAACCTGGCAGTCTCGCGGTTTATTTCATAAATTGTATCCTTGGTTTTCGCGTAACTGTCGTCATATCCGCTTTCCGGAATTGCAATTCCGCTTCGCTCCGCCAAAAGCCGCACCGCCTCGATGTAGTCGAGGTTTTCGATAAGCTTTGTAAAGGTAAAAATATCCCCGCCGACACCGCATCCGAAGCAGTAAAATGAACCGCTTTCGGGATATATCGTAAAGGAAGGCGTCTTTTCCCCGTGGAAGGGGCAAAGTCCCACAAGATTTTTACCCCTGCGCTTTAAGTTAACATAGGGGGAGATAACCTGTTCGATATCGTTTCTGTATTTTATTTCGTTTATGATTTCCTCGGGTATTGCCAAGATTATCTCCTCCTTTCGCTTTTTTCGGTAAAAATGTCATACCGTCCAGAACTTCGGTATGAAAATATTGTTATATGTTGCGACGGCAAAATGGTCAGTCATACTTGCGATATAATCTATAACCGCCCTTTTTTCGCCTTCGTCTTCGGCAATTTTTATAAACTCTTCGGGGAGTTTCGAAATATTATTTCCGAAATAGCGCCAAAGCCCCTCAACAAGACCGAACACTTTGCTTTCATCCGCCTTTGCGGTGGGGTTTCGGTAAACCCGCTCGAACAAAAATTCGTGAAGCAGATTATAATACTTGTCAGTCCCGGCATCCATTCTTATATCTCCGCCAGCGGAGTTGTTTACAACCGATTTGACAAGCATATCAATCCTTGATGTCTTGCTGTGCCCCAAGGCGGAGGTTATCTCAAAGGGGATGTCCCCCTCCTCGATGATGCCTGCCCTCACGGCGTCATCAATATCATGATTTATGTATGCAATTCTATCTGAAAGACGGACTATTTTCCCTTCGGGGGTTGAAGCCCATTCCCCTTTTGTATGGTGAAGAATACCGTCCAAAACCTCGAAAGTCAGATTTAATCCCGCGCCGTTTTTTTCGAGTCGCTCGCAGACCCTGACGCTTTGCTCGTAATGGGTGAACTTTTCGTCCCATAACCCGTCGAGCGCCCTTTCCCCTGCATGTCCGAACGGAGTATGCCCGAGGTCGTGCCCTAAGGCGATAGCCTCGACAAGATCCTCGTTAAGCCTGAGTGCACGGGCTATTGTTCGGGCAATTTGCGAGACCTCCAGCGTATGGGTAAGGCGGGTGCGGTAATGGTCCGATTCAGGAGCCAAAAAAACCTGCGTTTTATGTTTTAAACGCCGGAACGCTTTTGAATGAATAATCCTGTCTCTATCCCTTTGGTAATCGGTGCGAAGTTCACACTTCTCCTCCTTGCGTGCCCTCCCTGCGGTATTAACCGAAAGCGATGCAAACTCGGATAAGGTCTGCTTCTCGATTTCCTCGCTTATTTCCCTTACCGTCTTCATTTGCTCACCTCTTTTACTTCCTTCTATATATAATATTAGACAAAAAAACCGCAATTCCTTTATTTTTTTATTGATACGGGCAAAATTTTTGTTCCTGTTTTTAAGGGCGCAAGCCTATCGCCCGATATTTCCTTTAAACCGTTCAGTACCGTTTCGCCGTTTTCGGTTCCGGTAGCAAAGGTGATTTTTACATTTTCACCGAATTCGGTATCTGTTATATCACATTCATTATCCCTTAAAAAGGACATAATCTTTCCTTGGTCGGAGTAGGGAATGATGACCTCGAAAATATCGCAGTTTGCCATTGTTACAAGACTTGCGTTTTCAATTGCTGCCTTTGACGCCGCCGAATATGCGCGGACAAGTCCTCCAGTTCCGAGCAAAACACCGCCGAAGTATCTTGTAACTATAATCATCGCATCGACAATACCGCTATGGTTTAAGCAATCGTAAACCGGCTTTCCGGCGGTCGAATGAGGCTCGCCGTCGTCCGAGAATTTCGCGGTATTATCTTTTAATATATACGCATAAACATTATGCTTTGCGTCCCAGTACTTCGAGCGGTGGTCCGCCAAAATCCGCGCCGCCTCCCGCTCGTTTTTGCAAGGGTAAAGCGTGGCAATGAACCGCGAACGCTTTTCGCTGTATTCTCCTGACGAAGTTTTATCCACCGTAACATAATTCCCCAAAATTCTCACCTGCCTTAAAATAAAGGTTTCTTAAAAAAATCCGCAACCGCACAAAACTGCGGCTGCGGAACGGTAATTATTTGTCTTCCATACCAAAACGCTTTTTAAAGCGATCAACACGCCCGCCGGTATCAACTAACTTTTGTTTACCGGTAAAGAACGGATGGCATTTTGAGCAAATGTCCAAACGAATTCCCTGCTTTGTCGAGCGGGTTTCAAACTCAGCTCCGCAAGCGCATTTAACGGTTACCTTTTCATATTCCGGATGAATTCCCTTTTTCATCGAAATTTCACTCCCTTCAAACTCTCGCTAACAAGATAATATTATCATAAAATGTTTAAAAAATCAAGAAAAACTTATTGCGCGGTGTATACTAATTCCTCATCGGGCGCAACCTCTATTTCAGGTTCCTCGGGCGGGTTAATCTCGTTAACCTTCATACCCGTACCGGCAGGAATAAGCTGACCGATAATAACATTTTCTTTAAGACCAAACAGCGGATCAACCTTACCTTTAATGGCGGCTTCGGTAAGAACCCTTGTCGTTTCCTGGAACGAGGCAGCCGACATAAAGGATTCGGTTGCGAGCGACGCCTTGGTTATACCAAGCAGTGTGGCACGGTACTGAGCCTTTTTAAGGTCCTTTTCACCGTTTGCAATTCTCTCGTCGATAATCTTGTTCGCATCCGCGATTTCCTTATACTCATAACTGATATTCTGAATAAGGTCGGTATCGCCCGCGTCGATGATTTTAAGTTTTCTCATCATCTGGCGGATGATTATCTCGATATGCTTATCATTGATGTCAACACCCTGTGTACGGTAGGCATTCTGAATTTCAGCAATGATATACTCTTCGACCGCTTCCGGTCCCTGCGCTTCCAGAATATCCTGAGGATACTTAGCGCCCGGAACTATCGAATCGCCCGCCTCGACATGGTCTCCGTCATTAACAAGTGTGCGAACGCCGAAAGGAATGGAAATCTTTTCGGATTCCTTGGTTTCGTCATCAACGATATGAATGATATTCGGTCTGTCCTCGTCAAATTTAACGGTACCGGACATCTTTGCGATAATTCCGCAATGCTTAGGTCTTCTTGCCTCAAAAAGTTCTTCAACGCGGGGAAGACCCTGGGTAATATCCTCAGTCGATGCGATACCTCCGGTATGGAATGTACGCATTGTAAGCTGGGTACCCGGCTCACCGATAGACTGCGCTGCGACAATGCCGACCGCCTCGCCGACGGTAACCGGCTTATTGGTGGCAAGGTTGGCGCCGTAGCACTTCTGACATACGCCGTGGTGCGAATGGCAGGTAAGTATGGAGCGTATCTCAACCTTTTCTATGCCCATATCGACGATTTTCTTTGCATCGCCCTTTGTAAGCATATGTTCGGTGTCGATAATAACCTCTCCCGTTTCCTCATCGCAAATCGGATGGAGCAAATATCTTCCGACAAGGCGTTCTTCAAGTGTTTCAAGAACACGGTTGCCGTCCTTGATATCAAAAATGGTAAGTCCCTCGGTTGTACCGCAATCGGTATCACGAACGATAACATCCTGCGAAACATCGACAAGACGACGGGTAAGATAACCCGAGTCGGCGGTACGAAGCGCCGTATCGGCAAGTCCTTTACGGGCGCCGCGAGAGGAAATAAAGTATTCAAGAACATTAAGTCCCTCACGGTAGTTGGCGCGAATCGGAACCTCGATGACCTTACCGGCAGTGTTGGCGATAAGTCCGCGCATTCCGGCGAGCTGACGAATCTGGCTCATAGAACCGCGGGCGCCCGAATCCGCCATCATAAATATCGGGTTGAACTCATCAAGGTTGTCTTTAAGAGCGTCGGCAACATCTTCGGTAGCCTTGTTCCAAACCTCGATGACATGACGGCTGCGCTCATCATCGGTAATAAGACCGCGCTTATACATCTTTGTAACCTTGTCAATCTCGGTTTCGGCGTTTGCAAGAATATCCTTCTTAACGGGCGGGATGACCGCATCGATAACCGCAACGGTAATGGCGCCCTTTGTCGAATACTTGAATCCCGTAGCCTTAACATTATCAAGAACAATAGCAGAGCGGCTTGTTCCGTGAAGGTCGATACAACGATCTATTATCTTACCGAGCTGCTTTTTGCCTACCTTGTTTTGAATAATTTCATCGGCACTCTCGATTTTGTTGGTGGAAGGGTTTTTGAGCGAGAACGACCATTCAAGATCGCATTCGTGTGCCGGGTCGGTTCTGTCAACAAATCCCAAATCCTGAGGAATGGATTCATTGAATATTATAAATCCGACGGTGCACCAAACGAGGGCGGTTTTGCCGTTTTCTCCCGTCATACGCACCCTTATCGGAGCGTGAAGCCCGATTTTTCCGTCATAATACGCCATGAGGGCTTCGTTTTTATCTCTGAACACCTTGTTTGTGCCGTCTTCATCGGGCTTAACAACGGTAAGGTAGTAAGAGCCCAAAACCATATCCTGCGTAGGAACGGCGACGGGTTTTCCGTCAGACGGTTTTAAAAGGTTGTTTGCGGCAAGCATAAGGAAACGAGCCTCTGCCTGCGCCTCCGCCGAAAGCGGAATATGAATAGCCATCTGGTCGCCGTCAAAGTC
>DEWC01000094.1 GCA_002363095.1 Ruminococcaceae bacterium UBA3220
TCGACTTTTTCGACAAGCTCAGCCGGACTATAAGTCCGGCAAAGTCTGTTAAAAAACCATATTATTACGGTTAAAAGAATAAATATGCTAAATTTTTGTTTGTGTCATAATAATCAGCGTCCCGCTTTTCACCGAAATATTTGCATCTTTCCCTATAAACTCGTTGCTTACGCCAAGGGGAAATGAGGATTTAAGTTCGGCGTTTTCAAGTTCGTATTTAAGTCCCTTTACGGTAACGCCGGACACCTTTGTGTCGGCGGCAAAAACAGAAACTCTTTTGCTCTCTCCTTTGAGGTGAATGCTGTTGTCGGTTATGGCGGTTACATAATAATCATCGCCGACAAATATCGCCCTGCCGCCGTGTTTTGAAACATAAGCGGCAAGCTGAATATTTGCGTAGGTATGGTCTATAAGTCCGCCTATTCCGCCGTATATGACAAAATCGGTATAACCCTCCAAAAGAGCGTATTTTATCGCATAACCTACATCGGTATCGTCCTTGACCACCGGGAGAACCTGAACATTTTTCCCCGAGGGCGTATATCCGAGCGAATCAAAATCGCCTATTATGACATCGGGAACAATGCCCAACCCCGACAACACCTCAACACCCCTGTCGGCAGCAATGACAAGGTCGTCCTTACCGGGTTTATAGACTAATTCTTTCGGCCGTAATGCTCCGAAAATATAACACTTTTGAGAAATCATCTTTCCACAAGTTTTTTAATTCGGTTAAGCACACCGCTTTTACCAAGCAAAAAAACAGCTATGGTCGTAATTATAAGTTCCGGAAGCATAAATGCTCCGTTATAGCAAAGCGAATAAATCCATACGTTTTTCCACGGGCACCAGATATCGAATATTATAATGCCCGAAACGAAATGACATATAAACCTAGCCACCATTACAAATACGGTCCCGAAGCAGAGTCCCGTTGTTTCTTTTTTTGAAAATACGCCTGCAAATCCGAGCAGAGTGAACGGCACGATATAATCAAGGAAAAATGTCCCGGCAAGGCTCATCGGTGTAAGTCCCCACGCAAGGACTCCCTCGGTCATGATTCCGAGCGCCAATTGTATCAATGAATATACAAATGCCGAAGCCAATGCCCACTTTATGTCCAAAAAATATGCCAACATAATAATCGGAAGCATCGACAATAAGGTTACAGAACCGCCTAACGGCATCTGCCATACCTTGATAAGGCTGAGACCGGTTGCCAAAGCAATCATAACCGAGCATAACGCAAGTCTTTTTAAATAAAACTGTTTTTGTGTCATTTTGACCACCTCAGAAAAAAATATTGCCGCAGGAAAACTACCTGCGGCAATACAAATCATCTCGTACTTCCCTACGGCGGCATTATCCGCATCAGGTATAGGTCGGAACATAGCAAAACGCAATTCCCTCTCAGCCTGATTTAATCAAGCTCCCTTGTTTTCAACTGCATTAAATATTATAACACTAAAATCACGGTTGTCAATACCTTTTAATCATCAAAAACATCTGTTTTGATGTCAAAACTCTCATTTTTCTTATCGGCGTCGGTTTCCTCTTCCTCAAAGTCGTCAATTCTTTTATTTATCTTGGAAAGAGGGGAATCGTCTTCTTCGATGTTGTTTTCCAAAGATTCGGCAATTTCTTCCTTGTGCCACTTGAAAATAAGTTCCTGCCCTTCGGGATAATACACATCTTTCGGGTGCTTTTTAAGAATAAAAGAAGCGGCGACAAAATAAATAAGAAATACGGTAAATCCGCCGAGCGAAACCATCGCTCCCGCTTTAAGTCCGGGTGTTTCATAGGTAAAGCGAATAACACTTTCACCTTCGGGAACAATGACCGCCATAAAACCTTTGTTCACCTTTTCGATTTTTGCCGTTTGCCCGTTGATTTCGGCGCTCCAGCCCGGGTCGTAAGGGATAGAGAAAAAAACAACGGATTCTTTTTTGCGGTTGACCGTCGCGGTAAATACATTTTTATCAAAATCGAAATAATCCGCCGAAGTTTCCGCAAGCGCCGAAGCGTCCTCGCTCATATAATCATCGGTAAAGGCGTAGTTTTGGCCGGTCGTTTGTTGGAAAGCAATGTCTTCACGCTCGCTTATATGTTTTAAAATTCCCGAATACTTATTGACATCGCCTTCGTCGAGCAAAACGCCTTTAAGCATCATACGGCTTATACGGTCGCCGTTGTTACCGCAATATTCCCTGATATCTTTCTTTGTAAAATAGTACTCATATGAGAATCCGTACGGGATATAGTTTTCGTTTTTAAATATAGAAAAGCCACCGTCATTCTTATAAAAAACATATCCCGGCATTTTTGTCTTTTTGCTCGTTTTATAAAAACTCTCGCCATCCTGCCTTACAAGCAGATATTTTACCGAAAGAAGTGAACGAACGGCAGGCAAATTTGTATCGGGGCGACTTGCAACGCTGCGTTCAACCCCCAAACAACCGTAAAAATCGGAGATTGAAGAAGGTACCACGGAATGGAAAGCATTAACGGAAGGAATCCCCAAATACATTCCGGTATTGTCTACACAGTCAAAGGTATCTATCCTGTATTCCGAATCATCCTCTAAATTAACCTTTCCCTCTATGAGTTCCCCTATCACGGTTTTTTGAATATCAAAAGAGTGGGCTCGCCCCGTCGAAATAAACACAATTGAAAAGATAACCGATATTAAGCATATGCAAACAGTAGTAAGTTTAAAGAACAGAGCTATGTTTTTCTTTCTGAAATAGAGTATCGCAACAAAAACAAGCAAAGAAACGGCAGATATTGCAGTCGCCGTCCAAAATCTTACGGCGTAGGGCGCATCGGTACCTCTTGTATAAAGTCCGAAAATGAGACTTCCGTCTTCCCCTTTTTGCGGGAAAAAACCGATAACAAGCGCAAAGAAAAGTGTTACGGCGGCAGTGTACTTTATTCCTGCCGTGAAATCCACTGTTCTATCCTCCGAAAGAACGGCAGAAGCAAGGCACATCATAAGTATCGGCATATAAAACCATCTTGCATAATAAGAAACATTGAAGGCATAAAACGCACTGTTAAGAATGGGGATAAACGCCATAAATACGCATATCGCAAGAACCCTTTTAAGCCATGACCCCTTTTTGTGGATAAAGAGCGTAAATACCGCGGTCATACTGACAAGCGGCAGCCATCCGCCAAGGGACGCCCACTTTACATCGGCTGCCGGAAAAAATACCGGTCTTGCCGGAATATCCGGCGGAAAAAAGAAACATTCGATAATATTAAGATATATCTGCTCTTTTCCGTAGGTTATGGCGTTCCAGCCGAGAAGCAAATCGGAAATCCGTGCGTTTCCCGAAAGTGCCATTAACGAGGGCAACAACAAAACAGCCGACATAGCAACACCGGTTACCGCTTCAAAAACAAGGGTCAAAAAATTCGAAAGGCGGAATTTTATCGCTTTTGATAAAACTCTTACCGTATAGTATATTACCGTGAAAACGACAATTCCGAAAAAGAAAAAATAGTTTGTTATCGCCGAAAGGCAAACGGCAAGCGCAAAAAAACCGCGCCGGTTCTCGGTTATAAGAAGCTCAAGCGATAAAAGCAAAAGCGGAAACACGATTATCGGTTCGTGAAATGAATTAAAGAATATATTGTAAACCGAAAACCCTGAAAAAGCATACAAAAGCCCGCCGATTTGAGCCGATTCGGGAGTTCTTGTAAATCTTCGTATATAAAGGTAAGCCGTAAAAGCGGCACAAGCGAATTTAAGGATAAGCAGAGGCGCCATAAGGTACGGCACAAATGAGGTCGGAAAAGGTATCGTTATCCAAAAGAAAACGCTTCCCAACAGATAATAAGAATATGAGCCTACAAAGTTTGCTCCTAAATCGGTAAGGGTATTCCATCCTGTGTTCCCTTCTCTTACCGCCTGATGACACATTTTATAAAAAGGAATCTGCTGAGCGTTGAAATCACCGAAAAAGACAAAATATCCATTATCGGAAACGATAAACGGCAAAAAAATTGCGGCAGCCGTTATCAAAGCGATTAAAAATGTCGATAACCCTTTTTCTTTTTGCGGTTTTAGAGTGAGTTTCTTTTCAAAGGAATAATTCAACGCCTTCACCTTCCTTTTTTAAATCTTTTGTTGTAATTATATCAAAAGTATGTATAATAATCAACATAAAGGAGTTGAAAAAATGCAATATCATTATTTTGCGATGCTCTCACGAATGAAAAACATATACCGTTGGGGGCTTATGCGTAACACACGCCCCGAAAACCTTTCGGAGCATAGCCTGGAGGTTGCGATAATTGCTCACGCGCTTTGCGTTATTACCAACAAACGGTTAGGCGGAAATATCGACGCAAACAAGGTAGGCGTTGCCGCCATGTTTCACGACACATCCGAAATCATTACAGGCGATATGCCCACCCCGATAAAATACTATAACCCGGAAATCAGAAATATATACAAAGATATCGAATCGGTTGCACAACAAAAACTTCTCGATATGCTCCCCGATGACCTGAAAGAAGATTATGAACGGCTTTACAACCTGACCGATGAAGAAAAAACGATTGTAAAGGCAGCCGACAAAATTTCGGCATATATCAAGTGTATTGAGGAAACCGAAAGCGGAAACAAAGAATTTCTGAAAGCGCTCAATTCAACAAAAAAAGCGATTGATGATATAAATCTTAAAGCCGCAGATATTTTTCTTAAAGAGTTTATTCCGAGTTTCCGTTTGCCGCTTGACAGCCAAAACTGAGTTTACAAAACAAAATCCCGAAGGACTAACCGTTCTTCGGGATTTTCTGATAATGACAAAATTATTTTGCGTAGTCAACGACCCTGTTTTCGCGGATAAGATTGACCTTAATCTGACCGGGATATTCAAGTTCGTCTTCAATGCGGTTGGCAATGTCGCGGGCAATGATAACCATTTTATCATCGCTTACCGCTTCGGGTTTTACTATAACCCTGATTTCACGCCCCGCCTGAATTGCGAAAGAGCTCTCGATGCCGTTAAAGGAATTAGCGATTTCCTCTAACTTTTCAAGACGCTTGATGTAGTTTTCGATGTTCTCTCTTCTGGCGCCCGGTCTTGCGGCGGAAATGGCATCGGCAGCCTGAACTATGCATGCAATGACCGATTTTGCCTCAACCTCGCCGTGATGAGCATGAATGGCATTTACGATTATATCATTTTCCTTATACTTCTTTGCAACCTCAACGCCGAGTTGGATATGAGAACCTTCCTGCTCATGGTCGATAGCCTTACCGACATCGTGCAGAAGTCCTGCGCGTTTTGCAAGGTTAACATCGGCTCCGAGTTCCGAAGCAAGTATACCGGACAAATGGCAAACCTCAATTGAATGGTTAAGTACATTCTGACCGTAACTTGTTCTGAAATGAAGGCGTCCGAGCAGTTTGACAAGTTCGGGATGAAGATTGTGAACGCCGGTCTCTATCAAGGCTTTTTCGCCTTCGCGTTTTATAACAGACTCAACCTCCGCCGTAGCCTTATGTACAGTTTCCTCAATTCTTGCCGGATGAATTCGTCCGTCCTGAATAAGTTTTTCAAGGGTTACCCTTGCAATTTCGCGACGAATAGGCTCAAAGCTTGAAACGGTAATTGCTTCGGGCGTATCGTCGATTATAAGGTCGACACCGGTCGCATTCTCGATAGCGCGAATGTTTCGTCCTTCCCTGCCTATTATTCTGCCCTTCATTTCATCGTTGGGCAAAGCCACAACCGAAACGGTCATTTCGGAAGAATGGTCAGCGGCACAGCGCTGGATAGCGCGTCCGATTATCTCGCGAGCAAGATTTGCCGATTCATCCTTTGTCGTCTGCTGAAATTCATTTATACGAACGGCTTTTTCGTGAACAAGTTCGCCATCCAGAATTTCAAGCAAATAGGCCTTTGCCTGTTCCTTAGAATAACCGGAAATCTTTTCAAGCATTTCCATTTGGCTTTTCTTAAGCGTTTCGCATTCCTCAATTTTAGAATCAATTTCTTTTGCTCTTTCGGCAAGTTTTTCCTCTTTTGCTTCTAAATTGTCGGTTTTTTTGTCAAGCGTTTCTTCCCTTTGAAGAAGACGGTGTTCCTGACGCTGAACTTCGCTTCTGCGTTCTCTCAAATCCTTTTCGGTTTCCTGGCGCAATTGATGAATCTCATCTTTTGCCTCGATAAGAGCCTCCTTTTTGCGAGTTTCAGCAGTTTTGAGTGCGTCATTAAGTATTCGTTTTGCTTCATCTTCGGCGGAGCCGATTGCCTTTTCGGCGGATTTCTTACGAAACGCGCTACCGCAAACAAAGCCAACGATACCGAGCACAGCCGCAACAGCGGCACCTATGATATATGGCATAGGATTTTACCTCCTTATGTAAAAACGGTGTTCTCAAACGAAAAATAATATACCGTTCGACGGGAGCCGTTGTTTATCTCCCGAGTGTTATTATGTAGCAATAGATGCTACGCCGATATCCGAAATCCCGCTAATGATTACGGACATAACCCGACAGATTAATTCTATCACCATTTCCTTCTTATGTCAAGGAAATAATACAAGTTATTGTATTCGCTTTTTCAATATATACTATTTATTGACATTTTTCGACAATTATGATATATTTACTTTAACTTACAGTTGATGATAGCTGTAAGTCTTGCATTATTCTCCATTATGTTTTGTTTTTGCACATTCATTCTAAAGGGGAGTTACTGTTGTCAAATTCTCACCGACGAGCATGGCTGTTTCCAATCATATTTGTCCTATCGATTTTACTCACTTTTTCGGATTTCGGCATTATTGCCGACTCCGGCAACAACATTGACGCGGAACTTGTTTGGAATTACGATCAAAATACCAAAACGCTTAAGGTATCCGCTCTGTCCGCCTATAACAATATGCCCGATTACAAAAGCCGGACATACGCTTCATCCGAGTCTGACCTTCCGCCATGGGCGGCGGTTGAAAACGATATTGAAACCGTGATTATAGAAAACGGTGTTTTAAAAATCGGAAACTATGCTTTTTGCGATTGTCAAGCCGTAAAAACGGTCATCATCGGCGACACGGTGAACATCATTGGCAAAGGGGCGTTTTCGGGTTGTAATTCGCTTGAAAGCGTCAACCCGTCAAAAAATCTTAAAGCAATCGAAGACTTTGCTTTTTCCAACTGCGTTTCGCTAAACGGTTTTGATTTTCCGAAAGGCGTTTCAAATATCGGCGCGAGCGCCTTTTACAATTGCGTTTCATTAAAGGCTTTAAACATTCCGCAAAGCCTTACGGATGTTATGCCTCTTGCGTTTGCGGGTTGCAGCGGTCTTGAAAAGATAAGTGTTGAGAGTTACAATTCCGCTTTTTTATCGTGCGGAAATTGCCTTATAGACAAGAACGAAAAGACTTTGATTGCAGGATGTAAAAACTCTGTTATCCCTTCCGACGGTTCGGTAACAAGTATTTCTCCGTACGCTTTCTACAATTGCGAAGGGCTTGTAAGCATAAATATACCAAACATCGGAAACGACACTTTTTCAATCGGAGATAACGCCTTTTTCGGTTGCAGTCGGTTAATCGATGTTCGTTTTTACGGCAACAGAACCGAATGGAAAACAATGCTTAACTTCAATACCGGGACGGGCAATGAACCGCTTATCGGCGCTAATTGCCGTTTCTTCGGCTTTAAGGATGTTATGAATAACACCTGGTATGCAAACGCCGTGCAATATGTTTCCTGCAACAATATTATCTTAGGCTATAACGACGGCCATTTCGGCGCAACGGATTATCTTAAAAGGCAGGATGCCGTAGTCATTCTATCGCGTATGTCAAAAAGCGATTTAACGGCTTTCGGCAACACATCTCCGTTTTCCGATGTCTCCAAAAATCAGTATTATACTTCCGCAATCGTCTGGGGCAAAAGAAACGGCATAGTAAACGGTTATACGAACAGAAAATTCGGCGTCGGAGACAGGGTTACCCGAGAACAGTTTTTATGCTTTTTGTACCGCTACGCAAAGTATACCGGAATTGACACCTCGACAAAAATCGACCGCAAACACTTTGCCGAAAAATATACCGATTTTTATAGTATAAGTCCTTATGCCGTCGATGCGGTTTGCTGGGCTTTGGAAAAAGGTGTAATCTCGGGGAGGACCGCCGATACGATATCCCCCGGCGGATATTCTTCAAGAGCCGAAATTTCACAAATGTTCTTTAACATTTATAAAAACAGCGTATTAGAAGGATGATTTTTAACATATAAAAAACGACCGACCGGAATGGTCAGTCGTTTTTCTTTTAAGGAGCCGACAATAAGCCGAGTTCTGTCGTGCACGGTTATCTATCTCGACAGTGAATTACTCCCCTGCTCAAGCCGCTCGTCGTAACACACCGGGCAGGTGTATAGTTACAGTCAGCGTTGCTCCGAATAGGGTTTACAGGCATCTTATGTCTCCAAAAGATGCGGTGAGCTCTTACCTCGCCTTTCCACCCTTACCGAAATAATCGGCGGTATATCTCTGTTGCACTTTCCCTAAGGTTGCCCTCGGCGGCCGTTAGCCGTTAT
>DEWC01000108.1 GCA_002363095.1 Ruminococcaceae bacterium UBA3220
ATAAATATTAGATATCGTACGACACATATGTTATAATCACTATATGACTGTTAGACAAGCGGTGGTAAAATGGAAAAGTATTCAATCACAATCGTGTATTTCGCAGTAGTTCTCCTTTCGCTTTTTATTGTTATAAGATTTAGACGGTTTATAATCGAAGCGCCTCAAAGGGCGGCGGGCAAAAAAGGGGAGAAGGAGGCTGCAAGGATTATTAAATCCGTGCTTCGGGAGGACGACCGCCTTTTTACAAATGTTTCGATATCTTATGACGGAAGACCTGCCGAACTTGACAATGTTATCGTAAATAAATACGGTGTTTTTATTATTGAAGTTAAGTATTTTAGCGGTAGGCTTTCGGGTGCGGAGGATGACCGAAAATGGACAAAAGTGCATATAAGCCGAGGCGGAAACGCGTATTATAAAACGGTTTTTAACCCCATTAAGCAGGTCAAAAGAGAAACCTATATACTGGCAAAATACCTCGATTGCCACGGCGTTCGTGTTTGGGTTGAGGGATACGGGATGATTATCGGCGCAAGGAGTCCCGTTAATAGCAAATATATGCTTAAAAACCGAGCCGAAATTGACCGCGCTATCCATACCTTAGTTAAAAACCGTTTGACGCCTGAAAAAATTAAGGCTATTACTGACCTTTTGCATTAAGTTTAACCGCCGCCCCCAAACATTGGGACATATTTGCGCTTCGCTTGTAAAAAACTAAAAACTCAAAATTTTCGATAAAAAGCAATATTTTGTTTACAATATTGCTGAAATGATATAAAATAATGTATTATACTGAAATCGTTTTGAATGTTCGGAGGAACCGATGAAGGATAAAATTGTTATAAAAGGCGCAAGAGAACACAATCTTAAAAATATTGATGTTGAGATCCCGAGAAACAAACTCGTTGTGTTTACCGGGCTATCGGGAAGCGGAAAATCCTCTCTGGCTTTTGATACGATATACGCCGAGGGGCAAAGAAGATATGTTGAATCCCTTTCTTCCTACGCCCGCCAGTTTCTCGGTCAGATGGAAAAACCGGTTGTCGATACGATAGAGGGGCTTTCGCCTGCAATATCCATTGACCAGAAAACGACCTCGAAAAATCCCCGTTCTACCGTAGGAACCGTAACCGAAATATATGATTATATAAGGCTTTTGTATGCGAGGGTCGGGGTTCCTCACTGTCCGGTTTGCGGAAAAGAGATTTCCATGCAAACGGTTGACCAAATTGTAGACACCGTTTCGTCGCTTGAAGAAGGCTCGAAAATTCAGGTTCTCGCCCCGGTTGTAAACCGTCGCAAGGGAGAGCATACAAAGATTATCGAGAGCGCCGTTAAATCAGGTTATTCGAGGGTGAGGATAGACGGAAATGTTTATGATTTATCCGAGCAAATAAAACTTGATAAAAACATAAGGCATACCATTGAAGTTGTTGTTGACCGTCTTGTTATTAAGGACGGCATCCGCTCGCGACTTGCTGACAGTATCGAAACGGCGCTCGGGCTTTCCGGAGGCACACTGACCGTTTTGTCGGGGGAAGAAGAACTCAAATTCTCCCAAAACTACGCCTGCGAGGAGCACGGCATCAGCATTCCGGAGCTCACCCCGACAATGTTTTCTTTCAACAGTCCTGTAGGTGCCTGTCCTACCTGCACGGGAATAGGCGTTTTTATGAAGGTGGATGAGCGGCTTATTATCGCAGACCCCGAAAAATCGCTGGTTGACGGTTGCATAAGGGCATCCGGGTGGGGCGTTAACAGTTGGTATAATCCCGATTCGGGCAGTTTTGCTCAAATGTATTACCAGGGTGTTGCCGATAAATTCGGCGTTGATATAAACACTCCGTGGAAAGACCTCCCCGAAAAAATGAGAAACGCCGTACTGTACGGAACAGGGGAAGAAAAACTGACACTTACAAGAACCGGGGTTTTCGGAACCGGAACATTTGAGGCGTCTTTTGAGGGTGTTGTCAACAATCTGCAAAGGCGTTACAATCAAACGAAAAGTGATGGCGCAAGGGCTGAGATAGAGGGATATATGCATGAAAACGATTGCCCCGAATGCCACGGCGCACGCTTAAAGCCCGAGGTGCTTGCAGTAACCGTAGGAGGCAAGAACATTAAAGAATTTTCTGATTTTGCGGTTTCCGACGCGGTTGAATTTCTTAATACCCTCAGTTTTTCCGGCAAAGATAAAATCATAGCGGAGCCTATAATCAAAGAGATACGAGCACGGCTCGATTTCCTTGCGAGTGTGGGTCTTGATTATTTATCGCTTTCGCGCTCGGCAGGGACCCTTTCGGGAGGCGAAGCGCAGAGGATTCGCCTTGCGACGCAAATCGGTTCGGCGCTTTGCGGTGTACTTTATATACTCGATGAACCGAGCATCGGTCTTCATCAGAGGGACAATAATAAATTACTTAACACGCTTAAAAATCTCCGTGATTTGGGAAACACTCTTATCGTCGTCGAGCACGATGAGGACACAATCAGAGAAGCGGATTTTGTAGTTGACATCGGACCCGGCGCAGGAATAAACGGCGGAAATGTCGTTTTTACCGGAACTCCGAAGCAGCTTCTCGAGTGTAAACAATCAGTAACATCGGATTATTTAAGCGGGCGAAAGGTGATTCCCGTTCCAAAAACAAGGAGAGAGGGTAACGGACTGTCGCTTGTAGTAAAGGGCGCGGCCGAGAACAATCTTAAAAACATTGATGTTACTCTGCCTCTCGGCAAGCTTATAAGCGTAACCGGTGTTTCGGGAAGCGGAAAATCATCCCTTGTGAACGATGTTATATACAAAGTGCTTGCCTATAAACTTAACCACGCAAAAACCGTTCCCGGTAAGCATAAAACAGTTGAGGGCATTGAAAACCTCGATAAGGTAATCTGCATTGACCAGTCTCCGATAGGAAGAACGCCGAGGAGCAATCCGGCAACCTACACCGGCGTTTTTACCGATATTCGTGAGCTTTTCGCTTCAACCAAGGACGCCAAGGCGAAAGGATACAGCGCCGGAAGATTTTCCTTTAATGTAAAGGGAGGACGCTGTGAGGCTTGTTTCGGGGACGGAATTGTAAAAATAGAAATGCATTTTTTGCCGGATATATATGTTCCATGTGATGTTTGCGGCGGAACAAGATACAACAAGGAGACCCTCTCGATTTTGTATAAAGGCAAAAGCATTTATGATGTGCTTGAAATGACGGTTGAAGAAGGAATGAATTTCTTTGAAAACCATCCGAAAATCCACCGCAAATTAAAGACCTTGTTTGATGTTGGGCTCGGATATATAAAAATAGGACAACCAGCGACAACTCTTTCGGGCGGCGAGGCACAAAGGGTTAAACTTGCTACGGAACTTTCCAAACGCTCAACGGGTAAGACGATGTATATCCTCGACGAGCCTACGACCGGACTTCACACCGCCGATGTTCACCGTCTTATTGAAATTTTGGAGCGCTTGGCAGACGGAGGAAATACCGTTCTCGTTATCGAGCATAATCTTGATGTCATTAAGGTTTCCGACCATATTATCGATTTAGGACCCGAGGGCGGAAACAGGGGAGGAACGGTAGTTTGCTGCGGCACCCCCGAAGAAATCTGCAAATGCAAAAAATCCCATACCGGCGAGTTTTTGAAAAATTTGTTATAGTTAACACATTATTCATACCTTTTGGTAATCGGCGTTATATAATGTAGTGGGAAAAGGGTGAAAAAGGTGTTCGGATATATCAAAATATCTAAAGGCGAACTGAAAATCAAAGAATATGACACCTATAAAGCAGTTTACTGTTCTCTTTGTAAAAGGCTTGGAAAAAACTACGGTTTTTTCTCGCGCCTTACTTTAAGTTACGATTTTACCTTTTTGGCTTTGCTTAATATGTCATTGCAGGAAAAATGTGCCGGTTACAAGGTTGGCAGATGTGCTTTTAATCCGCTCAAAAAATGCAATTACTGTAACGATACCGATTTTTTAGAAATGCCGAGCGCGGCGGCTACAATAATGCTTTATTATAAAATCCTCGACAATGTTCACGATGAAAGAGGATT
>DEWC01000038.1 GCA_002363095.1 Ruminococcaceae bacterium UBA3220
TTTTCAATCTCGATAAGCCTTTCGGCTGAGGCGAGCATGGTATAGTATGTAGGAATAATGCTCGAAATGTTTTGAAGCGGAGCGCGAAGTATGGAAACCAGTTGCAGATAGTAGTAGAGATCGCCGAAAGGAAGTGTGGCGTAAGTTCCCCATATAAGAATTCCGTAATAACCGAAGGTAAAGAAGGAAAAGAGGGTTGAATGAACCAAGACGGTATAAAGATTGCGCCTGATTTTAAGCCGCAAATTAGCGTTCATATATTCGTTAAGTTTTCCCATAATAGGCGTTTCGCTGGCAAATGTTTTGATAACTACTATATTGGAAAAACTTTCCTGGATAAACGCTCTCGATTTTCCCTCGCTCTTTTGAACCTCTTTATGAAGATGCTTGAATTTTTTGCTTATCATTCTGCCGACAAGCGGAAAAACAAATCCGATTACCAAAACGCCTGCCGCCATATACGGATTTACCAAAAACAGAGCGAAACCGCCGACAACGATTTTGGAAAGCAGCGAAAATACGGTAGGTATAATTCCAAGGGCTCCGCCCGCCACCGTATCTATATCCGATGTAAAGCGGTTTAAAATATCGCCCGAATGGGTGCCGAAAATTTTCGAATACTTTTTATGAAGCACCGACGAAAACATATACTGCCGCAGTTTTATGATATATCTGCCCTGAACGCGGACATTTATCATTGAGGATAGAGCGTCTATCGTCAACTGCAAAATTACAAGACCTAAAAGGCAGAGGCTCGCAAACAAAAAACTGCCGAAAATGCCCCACTCTTTTCCGTGAGAGTTAAGAATTCCTTTGGAAACATAAGCAAGCATAATCATTATTACCGAGGAAACGACCGATAAAACCGAATTGAGGACAATCCAGGGAATAAAGCTTTTTGTACGCGCATACACCCATGCAAGTGAGCCGTTGTTTTTTCTACTCAAAAATATCATTCTCTTTCATAAGTTCTATGAAAACATTAAGATCGTTGAGGGCCAAAACGGTTGAAATTTCGGTGTTTCGCAGGATAAATTCCAGCATTTCATCCTGAGAACAATCCTTTTCTTTCAAAAGCCCGAAAAGCAATGTGGCGGTGTTGCCGAGGACAATGACATTTTCAATGTTTTTTGATTTGTTTTTGACAAGGTTTTGTCCGTTTTCGTTTTTTATAAAATATTCGTCCTTTATTTTCATCCGTTTTCACCTCTTTTTACTTGAAATTTTAATAATTATATACTAAAATAAAAAATAATGCAAGTATCAGTCTACGGAGGGATTTATTGTGGATGTTTTTTGTGAGCAGATTATACCGATTAAAAAATCCGTGAAAGAAGCGGTTTTGCTTTTTCTTATATGGATTTTAGCAGGCGGTCTTGCCGTTCTTGCGTTTCTTTTGCTCGGAATAAGTATGTTAGGCATCATAGCAGTGGCGCTTATCGTATACGGAACCTACCGTCTGTCGCAGACATTTTTTATTGAGTTTGAATATATTGTTACCAATAATCTTCTTGATATAGATAAAATCGTTGCCAAAAGTTCGAGAAAAAGAATGGTAAGCATTGAAATCTCCGGAATAAGCGAAATCAAAAAATATAAATATTCAAAAAATACAACCGCACAAAAAACGGGCGAAAGGGTTTTGCTTGCCTGCAATCCCGAAGATGAAAACGCTTACGAAATGACCGTAAAAAGCGACGGCGAAATCTTGAAAATCATAATGGCACCCAACCGAAAAATTCAAGAGGGGATAAAAAAATCTCTTCCAAAATACATTTCAAATTCCGCTTTCAGGGGAGAATGATTTATGAAAATTCTTACTGTCGAACAAATAAGAACGGCAGAAAAGGATGTCGTTTCAAGCGGTGTCCTTTCTTTTTATGAACTTATGATAAGGGCGGGAGAAGGCTGTGCAAAATATCTTTCTGAAAACGGCGCAACCGAAAAAAGCAAAGTTTTTGTAGTCTGCGGTAACGGAAACAACGGCGGAGACGGAATTGTTATCGCCGACAGGCTTCGCAACAACGGGTGTGATGTTTCGGTTATGTTCCCGTTCGGGAAGCCCGAAACATCTCCGGCAAAGGAGTTTTTAAATCTTTGCAATAATTTGACCGTTGCAGATGATATACCCGAGCGTTGCGATTTTCTTATCGATTCGATTTTCGGCATAGGGCTTAACCGTCCTCTTGAAAATTACGCCGCACGGGTAATCGACCGGATGAATATGTGTAACGCTAAAAAGGTGGCAATCGATGTACCGAGCGGTTGTTTTGCCGACGGCAAGGGAATAAGTCCTGCGTTTAAGGCGGATATAACCCTTACCTTTATAGCCCCGAAGCCCTGCTTTTTTCTGCCGCCGTTTAATGAAAACTGCGGAAAGGTTGAGGTTATAGATATCGGCGTTCCCGTAAAAGAACACGCTTATGCTACGATTGATTTGCCAAAAGCCGTAAAAAGACATAAAAACTCGCATAAAGGAACATTCGGTACCGTTCTTGCCGTCACCGGAAGTTACGGTATGTGCGGGGCCTCCATATTAACGGCTAAGGCGGCTCTTGTAAGCGGAGCAGGTCTTGTAAAATGCTTTGTTTGCGATAAAAATTATTCGGCTTTTACATGTGCCGTACCGGAGGCGGTCGTAATTCCCACCGAGACTTTTCCTTCTGGAGCAATGGCGGTATACGGAAAACAGCTTAGCGAGGGGCTTGACTCGACTGACGCTCTTATATTGGGTTGCGGAATAGGAAAATCTCAGGAAGCGGCAAATCTTGTCAGAGTAATTCTTGAAACTGTTGAAATCCCCGTCGTTTTAGACGCCGATGGCATAAATGCGCTTGCCCGAAACATAGAATGGTTAAGAAAAACAAAAGCTTCGGTAATTCTGACTCCGCACCCCGCCGAAATGGCAAGGCTTTGCGGCACTTCGGTCGACATGATACAGGCAAACAGACCGGAATTTGCAAAAAGGGTAGCGGTAACTTACGGGAAAATTGTGGTGCTTAAAGGTGCAAATACGGTTGTCGCCTCTCCCGACGGAAAGATTTTCTTCAACACCACCGGCAACCCCGGAATGGCGACCGGCGGAAGCGGAGATGTACTTTCGGGTATTATCGCCGCGCGCATAGCGCTCGGGGACAGTCCGATTGAAGCGGCGAAAAACGGTGTTTTTCTCCACGGGCTTGCAGCGGATAACGCCCTTAAAAAGTACAGCATGGCGGGACTTTTGCCGTCTGACATAATTGCCGAGCTCAAAACACTTTAAGGAGCGATTTTTTGAAGCGGTTATCGGTTGTTGTCTTATGTTTTGTTTTTGTCCTTTGCGGATGCGGTTCAAATAAAAAGGTTAAGGTGAAAACCGATTTACTGACCTTCGGATGTAATGTTGATTATAACGGCGATAAATATTCTTTTGATGTCAAAACCCTTGAAAACGGCGAGATGGATTGCCTTGTAACGGCACCGCAAACCCTTGTCGGAATGCGATGTGTTATAGGTGAAAAAAAGGTAAAAATCGACTATATGGGAATGGAAATCGAAAAAAGCACGAATGAACTCCCGTTCGGAAGCGCCGTTTCGCTGTTCTTTGCCGTAATAAAGGACGCAAAGGATAAACCGATACAAAACCGGGAAAAAGAATATTTCGTTTCGGGGAAAGTAAACGGTGTCGAATACACCCTCAATACTACCGACGACGGAATCCCGCTTTCAATAAACTGCGAGAGGGAAAAAATTTTTATGGAATTTGTCAAGTTGACACTTGCCAAAGCCTCTGAAAAATGATATCATATACAGTAAAGGAAGAATATAACAAAAACGGAGGATTGTTATGAAAGCGATTTTGAAGATTATCGGACTTATAACCTCAATTCTTGCCGTTCTTGCCGGAATCAAACTCGTTTTAGGAAAATTCTGCAAAAAGAACTGCGAGGATTGCGATGACGAAGCGGAAGACGGCGACGATATTATCGCGGTCGACGCTCAAACGGAGGATACGGTTGAAGAATCAGATGAAACCGCAACCGAAGCCGATGAAACATTTAAGGAAGAACAAGGTGAATAGTATGTCCGTGCTGATTACCGGCGGTGCCGGTTACATCGGAAGTCATACCTGTATCGAAATGCTTGATTCCGGGTATGATGTTGTTGTTGTCGATAATCTTGATAACAGCTCCGAAGAATCGCTTAAAAGGGTCGAAAAGATAACCGGAAAAAGCGTAAAGTTTTATAAAGATGATGTTCGTGATAAGGACGCTCTTCGCAAGATTTTCAAGGAGAACGACATTAATTCGGTTATCCATTTTGCCGGGCTTAAAGCGGTAGGCGAATCGGTTAAAAAACCGATTATGTATTATGATAATAACCTTGAAAGCACTATTTCCCTTTTAGAGGTTATGGATGAGTTTAACTGCAAAACGATTGTTTTTTCCTCCTCGGCTACCGTTTACGGCGTTGCGAAGGAAATGCCCCTTAAAGAGGGTATGCCTACCGGCGCCATAAATCCTTACGGAAGAACAAAACTTTTTATAGAGGAAATTCTTAAAGATCTCTATGTGTCGGATAATTCGTGGTCTGTTGTTTTGCTTCGCTATTTTAATCCGATAGGCGCTCATAAATCGGGACTTATCGGTGAAGACCCGAAGGGAATTCCGAATAATCTTATGCCGTATATCTCTCAGGTCGCCGTCGGAAAACTTGAAAAACTTCATGTTTTCGGAAATGACTATAAAACGGTAGACGGAACCGGCGTGCGCGATTATATCCATGTTGTCGATTTGGCAAAAGGGCATGTTAAGGCCATTGATTATGCTCTTAAAACAACCGGGTGCGAGGCAGTAAACCTCGGAACCGGAAGGGGGACAAGCGTCCTCGAACTTCGCGACGCTTTTGTTAAGGCGAGCGGTGTCGATGTGCCGTATGTTATTGACCCGAGAAGACCCGGCGACCCCGATGAAGTTTACGCGGACGCCTCTAAGGCAAAAGAACTTTTGGGCTGGCAGGCGGAGCTTAAGGTCGACGAAATGTGCGAGGATACATGGCGCTGGCAGAGCAAAAACCCGAAGGGTTATGAAAGATAATAAAAAAATAACGGCACGGAGATTTCACCGTGCCGTAGTATTTCCGCCCGTGGCGCAGCTGGATAACGCAGCAGATTCCGATTCTGAAGATCGGGGGTTCGAATCCCTTCGGGCGGGCCAAAAATA
>DEWC01000086.1 GCA_002363095.1 Ruminococcaceae bacterium UBA3220
CTTTGGTCGGTATTGCCGGCAATTTTTAAAGCATATTTCAACACTAACGAAACATTATTTACCCTCATGCTTAACTACATAGCGATAACGATGGTTGAATATTTTGTCTTCAAATGGGATAAAAGCGGTTCAGGCAGATTAGACGAGGTAAATGCATGGACGGGTGAACAGGGTTGGATGCCGCCCATTGGTGATGGACATTATCTTTTCCCGATTCTTGTTGCATCGGTTTTAACAGTTGTCCTTTTCGTTTATATGAAGTTTACAAAGCACGGCTTTGAGGTTTCTCTTGTTGGGGAAAGTATAAATACGGCTAAATATGTCGGTATTAATGTTAAAAAGGTTATAATTCGTACTCTTTTATTTGGCGGAGTAATCTGTGGTATTTTAGGTTTCATTTACGCAAGCGCTCTTGAACATACCGTTACCCCTCAGGTCGGCGGTCTCGGCTTTACTGCTATTCTGGTTGCATGGCTTGCAGGTTTTAACCCGGTAATTATGATGTTTACATCGCTGTTCGTTGTATCTTTAACTGCCGGGTCGGCGGAAATATCCACAAATCTTCAATTGACGACTAATGACTTTGCTGACATTGTTGTCGGGATAATTTTCTTCTTTGTTATTGCTTGCGAATTCTTTATACGGTTTAATGTTAAAATTAACCTGTTTAAAAAGAATAAGAAGGAGGCGGATTAAGCTATGACTGTTTCGATTATAGTTAACGCAATCAGTATGGGTATTATATTTCTATACGGTTGCGTTGGAGAAATATTTACTGAAAGAGCCGGCCACTTAAATCTCGGCATCCCGGGAATAATGTGTATTGGAGCCGCCGGCGGCGCATATGCAATTTCAATTTTCGGCGAAAAAGTTAACGGTGTTTTGCTTGTGATTCTTGCAATCATTTTTTCAATGCTGTTTTCGGCTGTTTCGGGATTGTTGTACTCATTTCTCACGGTTACCCTTCAGGCGAATCAGAATGTTACGGGTCTTACTTTAACTACCTTCGGCGTAGGATTTATGAAGTTCCTCGCAATGAAAATATACAGTCAGTCGCTGTTTGTGAAGGTTAGCCATTTGTTTCAAAACCTGTTTAATGTAAGCAGTGACGCAAGCCCGATTGCCAAGATTTTTCTATCGCACGGAATTCTTGTTTACTTAGGCATAATAATTGCTGTTGTCGCCTCGTTTGTGCTTAACCGAACCCGGCACGGTCTTTATTTGAAATCTATTGGTGAAAATCCGGGAACCGCGGATGCCGTTGGTATAAATGTTGCTCTTTATAAGTATGTTTTTATCACTATTGGCTCTGCAATTGCAGGACTTGGCGGATTGTATTATATTATGGACAAATCCGGCGGAACTCAGCTCGCAGAAGCTCAAATTGATAAGTTCGGTTGGATGGCTGTCGCCTTGGTTATTGCTTCAATGTGGAAACCGCTGTTAGCGGCAATCGGTTCAACGATATTCGGAGGGCTTTATATTTACGACGCGATGTCAACGACAATATCACTTGCCGCTAAAAAGATATTTCCTATTTTCCCGTATTTGTTAACGATACTTGTACTTATAATCGCAAGTGTAGTAAAAAGCAAGAATAATCAGCCTCCCGCACATTTAGGCTTGCCATATTTTAGAGAAGACAGATAACAGTTTTAGTAAAAGTCCGTTACCGCGATATACACGGTAACGGACTTTTTTATACTCTGTGAGATTATTTAGTTCCGAGTGATGTTTCCTTTTGGATAACATCGTGGGCGCCGCCCTCGACAATACTTGTTGCCGAAACAAGCGTTAATTTAGCCTTTGAACGAAAATCTTCAAGATTTAAAGCACCGCAGTTGCACATAGTGGACGAGACCTTGGAAAGCGAAAGACGAACATTGTCTTTAAGGGAGCCGGCGTAGGGGACATAGGAGTCAACGCCCTCCTCAAAGTGCAATTTTTTGTCGCCGCCTAAGTCATATCTCTGCCAATTTCGTGCTCTGTTGGAGCCCTCGCCCCAATATTCTTTATAGTAATTTCCGCCAATAGAAATTTTGTTTGTTGGGCTTTCATCAAATCGTGCGAAATACCTGCCGAGCATAAGAAAATCTGCTCCCATAGCGAGCGCCAGCGTCATATGGTGGTCGTGTACGATACCGCCGTCTGAGCAAACGGGAACATATATCCCTGTCTCCTTATAGTATTCATCACGCGCCGCACAAACGTCAATAAGCGCCGTTGCCTGTCCGCGGCCTATGCCTTTAGTTTCCCGCGTTATGCAAATAGAACCTCCGCCGATACCAACCTTAACAAAGTCAGCGCCGGCGTTTGCAAGGAAAAGAAAACCTTCTTTATCAACAACATTTCCGGCTCCGACTTTTACCGTATCACCGTAAGTATTTCTGATAAATGTGAGCGTCTTTTCCTGCCATTCACTAAAGCCTTCGGATGAATCGATACAAAGAACATCAGCGCCCGCATCAATAAGCGCAGGAACGCGCTCTTCATAATCGCGCGTATTTATGCCCGCGCCGACGAGAAATCGTTTGTTGGCGTCAAGAAGTTCATTTGGGTTCTCTTTATGAGTATCATAATCTTTTCTGAAAACAAAATACTTTAAATTGCCGTTTTTATCGACAATAGGGAGGGAGTTAAGCTTGTTATCCCAGATTAAATCATTTGCTTCCTTTAAAGATGTGTTCTCATCGGCAATTACAAGTTTATTAAGCGGAGTCATAAAATCGGAAACAAGTGTATCGGGGTTCATTCGCGACACACGATAATCACGGCTTGTAACAATTCCGAGTAATTTGCCGTTAGCGGAGCCGTCAGATGTTACCGCGACCGTAGAGTGTCCCGTCCTGTCTTTTAATTCTATTATATCAGCGAGCGTTCCGGTTGGCATGACATTGGAATCGCTTAAAACAAATCCTGCTTTATAAGATTTCGCGCGCTTTACCATATTTGCTTCATCATCAATTGATTGCGAACCGTAGATAAACGAAATTCCGCCTTCGGTTGCGAGCGCAATTGCGAGTCTCTCGCCCGATACAGATTGCATAATTGCCGAAGTTAACGGAATGTTTAGGGAAATCGCAGGTTTTTCGCCCTTTTTAAATTTAACAAGCGGGGTTTTTAGGCATACATTTTCGGGACGGCACTCAGAAGAAGAGTATCCAGGAACAAGCAAATACTCATTAAAAGTATGGGAAGTTTCTTTAAAATAATAAGCCATAATTTTTAATCTCCTTTATTTTTTATTAAATAACCGCTCCGCCGTTGACGCCAATAACCTGACCGGTAATATAGTCTGAATTCTCGCCGGCAAGATAATATACCATACCGGCAATTTCCTCGGGGTATCCAATTCTAAGGAGTGGTACATTCTCTAAAAAATTATCAATATCCCGGGCGGTAAGATTCGAATTCATAGTTGTATCGATTATTCCCGGTGATACACAATTGACATTTATGCCGCTTGGCGCAAGCTCTTTCGCAAGGGCTTTAGTCAATCCGATAACGCCGGCCTTAGAGGCGGAATATGCAACTTCGCAAGAAGAGCCGACTTCGCCCCACATAGAGGCGATATTTATGATTTTTCCGGATTTTTGATTTACCATAACAGGCGCGACGCTCTTGCAGCAATTATATGTACCGAGCAGGTTCACATCAAAAATTCTTTTAACATCAATATCGTCTATATCGTTGATTAGACCAACAGCAGAGATGCCGGCATTATTCACAAGAACATCAATGCGTCCGAATTTATATAAGGTTTCCTTGATTAACAGGTCTGTTTCAAGACGGTTGGAGACATCAGCTTTCATAGCGACGACCGAATGACCTCGACTGCGCAGGGAAGTGGTAAGGATTTTTGCAGACTCAACAGAATTGTTATAATTTAAAACAACATTGTATCCGTTTTGCGCAAAAAGGATAGCGGTAGCCGCACCGATTCCTTTCGATGCGCCGGTTATTATGACTGTTTTTTCCATAATCACTTCTCCATTGAATTTTAAAATGTATTTATTTATATATTATACCACAAATTAGAGATAAGTAAACAAAAAAATTCACAAGATATTGTGGTTAACATAATTAGTTAACATAATTATATATCAAAAATAATAGTTGACAAAACTGTTTAAATATCGTAAAATACCATTAATAAAATCTTCAATTATGCCGCTTGGTTTACATAATTTGTTATTTGTAATATCTTGTCCGCTTTTTTCATATTCTTTAATATCAAAACTTTTGTGGTGGTTATATGAAATTCGGCAAGGTCGTCAGTATCAAATCTTTGAATTTTAAGTTTATTTTAAATTGTGATAGGGTAAAGGTATTATTGTATATTCTTTCTCTGTCAGGATTGCTATTCGGATTTATTTTCTATTCCAATAACGGTAATTCTGTTGCGGTTTCAAAAGATATATTCTCCGGAATTATTTATTTTAAAACAGGAAAAGACATAGTTAAGTCATATTTATTATCGCTAATTTGCTTTATTTCGCCGTCTATTCTGATTTTTGTTTTCGGCTCTTCTATTTTCGGTGTCATTGTAACTCCGCTGTTTATTATATCTTTAAATACTCTTTTCGGAACCTTACTCTCTTTTTCTTATCATAATTATCAAATAGGGGGACTGGCTTTTAATTGCGTTTTGCTCATTCCCACTTATCTCTTATTTTTGATTGGGTTTGTAATCTCGTCTTCGGCAGTTATGAGATTTTCGCTTTATCAGTTTAATTCTCTGTCAAAAGGGAAGAGCTTGCGCATTTCTGCGGAATTCGCCGCAATGCTTAATAAACAGTTGGTTGTACTGGTTATTTTCCTATTTGATGCGTTTTTAGAGGTTGTTCTTAACAGGATTTTTATTAAAAGTTTTAATTTTTCGTAGTGGCAGGTGAGTGATTTGGAAAACTATATCAACGACTATAAGCATTATCTTTTGTCAAAAGGTTTATCAAAAGCGACTTATGATGCTTATATTTCTGATTTAGATAGATTTATGCAATACTGCACCTCGGTTGGCGTAAAGAATCCTAATCAAATTGATTTGACCGGATTCAATAATTACATAAACCAATTAAAAATTAAAAATTTATCGAATTCGAGTATAAACAGAAACATTTCATCGGCAAAATCCTTCAGTCGATTTCTTTTTAAAGAGGGGATTATAAAAACTGATGTTCTAAGCGAATATAAGCCGATTTTTCAAAATAGTGAACTGCCGCAAATTCTTGACAGAAACGAGGTTGTCAAGCTCTTAGATGCCCCGAAAGGCAACTCTGTCAAATCAAAGCGCGACAAAGTTTTGCTTGAATTACTTTACGCCACGGGAATGAAGGTTTCCGAGCTTATCGAATTAACTACCGGGGATATAAATTTAAGATTTAATATTGTAAAAATTAATTCGGAAAAGCACGAAAGAACGGTACCGATATATCCTGAAGCCGCCAGACACTTGTCGGAGTATATAAAGATTTACCGTCCGGCGATTTCAGCTAACAATACAGAACTATTGTTTACAAATCTAAACGGCAATCGCTTATCAAGGCAGGGCGTTTGGAAAATTATAAAACAGTACGCAGGGAAGATTGGTATAGAAAAAACAATAACACCACACACACTGCGACATTCGTTTGCAGTGCATCTCCTTGAAAACGGCGCCGACATCAATGATATAAAAGAAATGATGGGACATCTTGATATTTCCTCAACTATGTTTTATTCTAATTTATTGAAGAACAAATTCAGTCGGGGATACGCAATATATCATCCGCTTGCAAAAAAATAACGGTAGACATTATAGGGAACTGATGTAAAGCGTTCCCTATAACTCATTAAATTCAATTATACAAAATGAATATTTTGTATAATTGAGGGGAGCGGATTTCCGTTAATACTCAATAAATATATAATATTTCGATTATCCATTGAATTACAGCATAACATCGAGTAACATCATTACCGAAAAGCCGGTGATAAACGAAAATGATACTATTGCTTTCTTACCGTTATCAATTGCCTGCGGTATTAAATCCTCTATTACAACAAAAATCATACAACCTGCTGCAAACCCGAAGCAATACGGTATCAGCATTTTTGATATGGTTACTGCAAGCGCTCCTATTACGCCGAACACTGGCTCTACCAGTGCAGATGCCTGACCAATGAAAAAACTTTTCTTTTTGCTCAGCCCGCTGCTCATTAACGGTAATGATATTGCCGCGCCCTCAGGAAAGTTTTGAATGGCAATACCGATTGTCAATGCTATCGCTGATATCAAGCCTTCCCGGCTTGCGTTCACAATTGAACCAAATGCCAATCCTACTGCAAGACCCTCAGGAATGTTGTGGATTGTTATTGATATAATCATCATAAGCAGTTCTTTATCGGTTCTTTTAATTGCTCTTTGTAAATTACGAAATTTCGTAATTTTTGTTTCAGCATAGTATAATAGAACTGTACCCACCAGCATACTTATGATAACATACACTCCGTTCGTCAGTTCGATTGCAGGACAAAGCAACGACCATATTGAAGATGCAATCATTATCCCCGCCGAGAAACTCATCACAATATATAAAAATCGACTGTTGGATTTTTTGAAAAACATTGTTGTCAAAGCGCCGAAAAGTGTAAATAACCACGTTATTATTGTTGCTATTAGCGCAAATAATACATTTTGAATCATAAAAAGTCCTCCTGTATTCAGTATATACAGGAGGATTCTATTTGTTAAAAATGCATTATGGAGATGTTTCTTCTCCGGGATTTGACGGAGTAGATGTTGAGGATTCCGTTTCCGAAGTGCTCGACGATGATGTGTTTGATGAAGTTGTATTTTCAGACGGTGTCGATGCTGAGGATTCAGTGTTTTGCGATGTCGTTGCCTGTGATGTTGTGTTGGCTGAGGGTTGCTCAACAGGAGTTTCCTGCTCTTGTTCATCCTCCTCTGAATTTTGGGCGAAATTATCAAGACCGTAAACATGTTCGCCGTCGCACACATCGGGCATATGCGAAGGGACAAAATAGCCCTCAGCACAGTTGTAGCAGTGCCTACCCTTAAGTTTACCGCTATATTTACAATAAAGCTGCGGCTCAATTT
>DEWC01000117.1 GCA_002363095.1 Ruminococcaceae bacterium UBA3220
CGTTAGCCGTTATTCTGCCCTGCGGAGCTCGGACTTTCCTCACAAGCATTTAAATGCCTGCGCAACCGTGTAGTCGACTCGCTATGATTAGTATACCATAAATTACCGTTTGTGTCAAAACCGAAGTTTTTTCATATTATATCTTGAAGATTTTAATTCGAATTTTTGAGGTGGTAATCAATGGAAAAAGTGAATGATAAATATTTTTTGGCTGCAAATTCATATTCGGGGTTCGTTTCAAAATTTTATGATAACTATTTCCCCGAAAAAGGATATCGGGTTTTCATAATAAAGGGCGGTCCCGGAACCGGCAAATCCTTTTTTATGAAAACAATAGCAAAAAGGGCCGCAGAGAAAGGTATGAAGGTATCTGAATGTCCCTGTTCAAGCGACCCCGACTCGCTTGACGGAGTAATCATTGACGATATCAAAACCGTTTTTTTTGACGGCACTTCTCCGCATATTGTTGAAGCCAAATATCCCGGAGTGTGCGAAAACATAATTGACCTCGGAAAATTTTGGGACACAGAGGCGCTGCGAAAAAACCGTTACGACATTATTTCGGCTTCAAACATTAACGCCGCGTTTCACAAAACTGCTTCCCTATATCTTTCGGCGTGCGGAGAAATAAAAAAAGACAGCCTTAAAACGGCAAAGTCATACACAAATAACGAAAAGGTTATTATGTACGCCAAAACTTTATGCAAAAAACTTATTCCCGAAAAATGCTCCGGATACGGGTTTGAACATATACGGTTTATCGAAGGCACAACCCCGAAAGGAACGGTTACTTTTCCTCAATCTATTACCGAAAACGCAGAAAGAATAATTGCGATTAGCGACGATTGCGGGTCGGCGTCGTCAATGATTTGCGAATATGTTCGGCGGTATGCACTTATGGGTGGATATGAGATTATAACCCTGAAAAATCCATATCTGCCTGAAGCTCTAACCGACCATATTCTTATTCCGGAGTTGAAACTCGCGGTTGTAACCGAAAACAAAAGCATCAAGTTTTCAGGGGATATTACCCGTATCAATTCCAGAAGATTTTTCAACGCAAAAGAAAAATCAAAGAGAAAAGCGCGCATTTCCTTTAATCAAAAGGTTGAAAAAGAATTGCTCTCATCGGCAACGGAAATGCTTGAAAAGGCGAAACAATCGCACGATTGCCTTGAAAAATACTATATAGATTCGATGGATTTTAAAGCACTTGACGATTTTTGCCGAAGTTTTATAGATAATTTATTAAAATGAGGAAAAAATACTATCGGTGATTTTTTGAAAACCGATAAAATTAAAGGACATTTGATTGATTTTGGCTTGGGTGCGGTAACCGGCTTTATAAACGGCATTTTCGGTTCCGGGGGAGGAATGGTTGCCGTCCCCCTGCTCACTAAAAAAGGGATGGAGCAAAAGCAGGCGCATCGAAATGCCGTTGCCGTTTTGCTTCCCGTTTCGGCAATCAGCGCCTTTCTTTATGTTTATAAAGACATAGTTTCTCCACTGGACGCATTAGAATATTTGCCGGGTGGAATAACAGGCGCAGTTGCCGGGACTCTGATTATCAGTAAAATATCGCCGAAGCTGCTAAAAGGCATCTTCGGTGGTTTTATGGTTTATGCAGGCGTTCGCCTGCTTTTAAGATGACGCTCAAAGCCCTCTTGGCAGGGCTTTTTTCAGGTTTGCTTGCAAGTATGGGCCTTGGAGGGGGCTCGGTTCTTGTTCTTTATCTTGTTTTGTTTAACAACTACCCGCAATTAAAAGCAGGCGGCACCAATCTCTTGTTCTTTATTCCTATCGCACTGATATCTGTTATCATATACACGGTAAAAAAACAAATACGCTATAACGACATAATCCTTATTATTTCGGGAGGCGTTTTAGGTTGCATTGCAGGAATTAGTTTATCCCCTTATTTCGGTAACGGTATTATCAAAAAAGCGTTCGGTTTGTTTATCTGTATTCTCGGAATTAAAGAAATTATAAATACAGTAAAACTTTACTTGAAAAAGGAACAAGATAGTGATATAATCTTTAAAGAATAAATGTTCGATTTTTCATTTTTAAGAAGGTGAGCGTTGATTTATGAACAAGACTCCGCTTAATGAAAAACAAAATGCCGTTTACAACTTTTTGGTTCACCGCCTCTCAAACGGCGTTCCCCCTTCGGTGAGGGAGATTTGCCATGCCACCGGTATCAAATCAACCTCAACCGTTCATTCAATTTTAACCGCGCTTGAAGAATACGGTTACATAACGCGCGACCCCAAGTTTTCCCGCGCGATACGAATTGCTAACGAATTCGATTCCTCATTCGTACCCGTCGTAGGTAAGGTAACTGCCGGAAAACCGATTCTTGCGGTTGAAGAAATCGAGAATTACATTCCCTATCCCGTCAAGAATGCCGACGGGCTTTTTGCATTAAAGGTTTCGGGATACAGTATGAAGGATATCGGTATTCTTGACGGAGACATCGTTATCGCCGATAAAAACAAGACCTGCAAAAGCGGTGATATCATTATCGGTATGGATGATGAAAGCGCCACAGTTAAAAGGTTGCTTATAAAAGACGGACAGGTCATTTTTATGCCTGAGAACCCCGATTTTGAACCTATATATCCCGAAAAACCGGCTGTTCTCGGCAAGGTTATCGGATGTTACAGAAAGTACTGATTTGTTTTATATATGAGAAAAAGGATTGAAATTTTTACCGACGGCGCCTGCTCCGGCAACCCGGGTCCAGGCGGATACGGAGCCATACTAAGATATAACGGGCGCGAAAAAGAGATTTCGGGCGGCGAAACAAACACCACCAACAACCGTATGGAACTGACCGCCGTTATAAAGGCGCTTGAAGCGCTTAAAGAGCCTTGCGATGTTGTACTGACAACCGATTCAAAATATGTTGCCGACGGTGTTAACAACGGTTGGGCGGCGTCGTGGAAACGAAACGGCTGGCGAAAAGCCGATAAAAAACCCGCTCTCAATCCCGATTTATGGGATACACTTTTGGAATTGCTTAATAAACACCGTGTAACAATCAATTGGGTTAAAGGCCATGCCGGGCATCCTGAAAATGAGCGTTGTGATTTTTTGGCGGTGTCATATTATAAAAAACTTGCGGAGAAAAACAATGAAAAATGACAAAAAAACGCTTTATCAAATTGCATTCGGGGCGCTAATCGCGGCGCTGTATTCGGCGCTCACATATGCTTTTGCCCCGATTTCTTATAACGCGGTCCAGTTTCGCATCTCGGAGGTGCTTACCATACTTCCCTGCTTTACCCCTGCCGCTATACCGGGACTGACTGTCGGATGTATAATCGCAAACATCGGTTCTTTTAATCCCATCGATATGGTAGTAGGTACTTTTGCCACCCTGCTGGCGGCGATTGCAACATATCTTTTCCGCAATGTTAAAATAAAAGGTATTCCTTTCATTTCCTTTCTTGCCCCGGTTGTTTTTAACGGAATCATTGTCGGACTCGAAATTGCAATAGTATTTGTCAAAAACATAAAGACATTTCCCGTAAATGCACTCTGGGTTGCGCTCGGGGAATTAGTTGTGGTTTTTGTCCTCGGAATTCCGCTTTATCTGCTGCTCCGAAATCACAAAGATATATTTGATAAAAAGTTTTAACAAGATTTCTTTTAGGAAAGATTCGGCGATTATTATGAATATTTTTTTATTCTCTTTCGTATTCGGAATAATTCAAATCCTTCTGCTTCGTTTTCTTATTTGGTCTGTGACTAAAAAGAACGGATATTTAGTGCTTGCGCTGTTTCTTATAAAGTTTACGCTTTACGGATTAGGCATAGCAAGATTTATGTTCCGATATCTTGAATATGTTTCATATGTGGCGTTCGGTTATATAATCGGTATGATTTTAACCGCGTTTTCGCTCTTTATATACACTGCGTTTTTCAGCAAAGAAAATAAAGAATAGTTATTCGGAGATGACATAGATTGACACAGATTATTCTGCTTTGCATTTCTGCCGTTTCGCTATGTTTCGGTTTTATCGGGCTGGCATTTGCAAAATCTTCAAAAACGGCAAACGGCGATGATAAAAAAGCAAAAAAGAGAAAGCGTCTATCAATTGCTTTGACCCTTTTCGGAGGCTGGCTTTTAATCGGAACGCTCGTTTCAATGTTCAGCGCAAAAAAAGCCGGACTTAAAATCGAATTTGCCCTTTTCAGCGATAGAATTTCGATATTCGGGTTTTCGATAGCAAAGACGGTTGTTATATCGTTTTGCATAACCGGAACGGTTTTGATTTTGGGAACTGTTTTCAGGTTGTTTGTTTTTCCGAAGTTTTCGCCCGACGACCCGAAAGGATTTCAAAATGTTATCGAAATTGCCGTTGAGGCAATGGAAAATTTTGCCAAAAACAGTCTTCTTGACTATTCGGGACAATTAGCGCCGTATATGTTTACTCTGGCGGTTTATATGATTTTTTCCGCCTTCACCGAACTTTTCGGACTGAGAGCGCCGACATCCGACCTTACTTCGACCTTTGCGATGGGACTTATAACCTTCTTTCTCATTAACTACTACGGTATTAAGAAAAAAGGCGTTGCCGGCAGAATTAAAGGTATGGCAAAGCCGACTCCGCTCGTATTTCCGATGAAGATTTTAAGCGATGTTGCCGTGCCCGTTTCGCTCGCCTGCCGCTTATTCGGTAATATGCTCGGCGGAATGATAGTTATGGATTTGCTTAAATCTGTTCTCGGCGGCTACGCCGTTGGAATCCCTCCTGTTGCGGGGCTCTATTTCAATCTTTTCCACCCTGCCATTCAAACTTATATATTTATAATCCTTTCAATGACCTTTATTAACGAAGCCATTGAATGAAATAACATTTAAATCAAAGGAGATATAATTATGAACGCATTAGGTGCAGGACTTGCCATGCTTACCGCTTTGGGCGCAGGATTTGGAATGTGCTTAGCCACGGCAAAGGCAGTTGAGGCGGTTGCCCGCCAACCGGAGGCATCCGGAAAAATCAACTCAATTCTACTGCTTGGTTGTGCTTTGGCGGAATCTACCGCGATTTACGCATTTGTTGTCGCACTTGTACTTGCCGTTAAGTAAAGGGGTTATTTCTGATGGATTTTAGCATTCCCGAACTTGCGGTTGATATTTTGCTTAACCTTTTAAACATCGGCATACTTTTTGTTATCGTGAAACTGCTCGTCTATAAACCGGTTAAGAAATTCCTGTCAGACCGCAACCAAAAAATCAAAAATGAAATTGAAGAAGCCCGAAAACTTCAGGACTCTGCCAACGAAACCCTTTCAAAAAAGAACGAGCTTATTGAAGAAGGACGGGCTAAGGGTGAAGCCGCCGCTTCCGAGATGTATAAAAAGGCTCAGGAAAAATCCGATGCCATAATAAAAAAGGCCAAAAGCGACGCTGAAAAAATCATTGCAAAAGCCAATGCGGAAGCTGATACAAGAAAGCAGGAAATCATCAAATCTTCAAGAAACGAGATTGCCGATTTGTCGATTGAGATTGCCGAAAAGATTCTTGAGAGAGAAGTCAGCAAAGAAGATAATCGACGAATTGCCGACGAATTCTTTAACGAGGTATAGCGATTATGAAAATTATTATAACCGTTCCCGATAATTCGTACGAAGATTTCTATGATGATATTTGCTCCGGCTTTAAGAAAAAATACGGAAACGATACCGAATTTTTAAAACGCACAAGCAATTCTCTTATCGGGGGATTTTCCGCCGAGGTTAACGGAACTGTGTATGATACATCGGTTCGTGCAAAATTAAACGAAATTAAAAAGGCTATCAAAGGGTAGTCCGGGGGTATTTTATGTATAATTATATGCCCGAAGGCATCAGTGCTTTTTTAAAAAAGCGCCTTGATGAACACACCGTTTCGACAATTAAATACGATTACGGAACTGTAACAAAAACGGGTGACGGCGTCGCCCGTATTTCCAATTTGCCCAAATGCAAATACGGTGAGTTGTTGCGCTTCGAAAATGATGTTTACGGTATGGCTCTTGATTTGGAAGAAGACCGTATCGGCGCAGTTATTCTTGACACGAGTGACACTGTTTACGAAAACTCTACCGTTATCGGAACCGGAGAGGTTGCCGAAACACCGGTCGGTAATTCTCTTTTAGGGAGAGTTATTGACCCTATCGGCCGTCCGCTCGACGGAAGATTTCTTATACCCGAAGAGTATTATCCCTGCGAAAGACATGCGCCAAAAATAATCGAACGGCGCCCGATTGACACACCGCTTCAAACCGGCATTCTGGCAATTGACAGTATGATACCTATCGGCAGAGGTCAGCGCGAGTTAATTATAGGCGACAGGCAAACGGGTAAAACGTCAATCGCGATTGATACGATACTAAATCAAAAAAACAGTGATGTAATATGCGTTTACTGTTGCATCGGACAAAAGGCTTCCAGCATATCAGGACTTGTTGAAACCTTGCGCGATAAGGGTGCTCTTCCGTATACGGTTGTTGTGGCGGCTACCGCTTCCGATTCCCCTGCCATGCAGTACTTAGCCCCGTTTACCGCGGCAAGCATAAGCGAATGGTTTATGGAAAAAGGGAAAGATGTGCTTGTCGTTTACGATGACCTTTCCAAGCACGCGGTAGCATACCGTACAATGTCGCTTCTGCTTATGCGCCCTCCCGGGAGAGAGGCGTATCCCGGCGATATATTCTATCTTCACAGCCGTCTTCTCGAAAGAAGCGCCTGTATGTCCGAGGCGTGTGCGGGCGGCTCCGTAACCGCTCTGCCGATTATCGAAACAATGGCGGGAAATATCTCGGCATACATCCCGACGAATGTTATTTCAATTACCGACGGACAAATTTATCTTGAAGAAGAACTTTTTCACAGCGGAATAAGACCGGCGGTAAACACGGGTTTATCGGTATCCCGAGTCGGAAGAGCCGCGCAGTGCGGCGCTATGAAGAGAGTTTCGGGAACACTTAGAATTGAACTTTCAAAATTCAGGGAAATGGCGGTTTTTGCGCGTTTCGGCAGCGATGTTGACAGCTCAACCGCAAAACTGCTTAAAAAGGGACAGATTCTAACCGAACTTTTCAAACAAAAAAAGGCATCCCCGTTTACCGTGTTTGAGGAGACAGTGATTTTGCTTGCATATAAATGCGATGTTTTTGACGATATTGAAATAAAAAGGCTAAATGATTTTACGCAAAAACTGTTTGCTTTTTTAAAAAAATCGTATTCCGTTTTAGCCTCTTCAATAAATCAGTCCGGTGATTTAAGCGACGATGACGAGGCGGAACTTAAAAAGGCTTTCAGCATCTTTAAAGGTAGTTATCATGAGTAATCTGAGTGAACTGAAAAACAGGCTCCACGCCATAAAACAGACCCGTCAGATAACCGGTGCTATGTATCTTCTTTCAACATCAAGAATGAAAAAGGCGATGCAAAACATCAACTATAATATTGACTATTTACACAAGCTGAGAGCCACCATCAAGGATATTATTTCAACGGCAAAGCACAACGACCTCAAAAACAGATTTACCGAAATTCCCGGCGAGGGTGTAAATCTTTATGTTTCAATAACTTCCGATAAGGGGTTATGCGGCAGTTACAACGCCGATATTGTCGCAAAAACTTGCGAAGAGCTTGAACATGAGGAGGATTATATTCTCCTTTCTATCGGCTCCGCCGGCACCGAAATGTTTGAAAGCAAAAGCATTTTTCCAGACTACTCGTGGTACGATGTTCTCTATAAACCAACGGTTTCACTTGCCTCAAATATTTCGCAGACTATTGTTGAACTTTATACAGAGCATGAAATCGACGAGGCGTTTATTGTTTATACCGAGTACAATAAAAACGGGCAACTCACACCTGTTTGCAGGCGGATTTTGCCTCTTTTACGACGCGATTTTCTTGATATAAACTTAGACTCAAAGTATGACACTTTGCCGATATATGAGCCTTCAATGAACGAGGTTTTTGAAAAGCTTGTCCCCTCTTATATTACTTCGTATATGTATGATGTTTTTATGCAATCGGCGGCTTCCGAAAACTCGGCAAGAATGAAGGCGATGCAAAGCGCAACCGACAATGCCGACGAAATGATTTCAGAACTCTCGGCAAAAATCAATGCCGAAAGACAACTTCAAATTACAAACGAGATTTTGGAAATCTCGGCAGCAACAAATATTAAAGGTGCGGTATAATGGATAAGAAATTCATAGGAAAAATAGTTAAAATATCCGGTCCTGTTATCGACTGTAAATTTGATAAAAACAATATCCCGCCCGTAAATTCTTTGCTCTGTATAGACGGGCTTGATAAGCATATGGAGGTAACCATGCACAACGGCGACGGGATTGTTCGTACGATTGCGCTCGAATCCACCGAAGGTCTTTACTGCGGAATAGGCGTTTACGGCGACGGCAACGGAATTACAGCGCCGGTCGGCGACGGCGTTATAGGACGAAGTATTGATGTTTTGGGGCGACCGATAGACGGAAAAGGCGAGATTAATGCCGAAAAGTATTTACCTATTCACCGAAAAGCGCCGAAACTTATTGAGCAAAAAAGCACTACCGAAATCCTTGAAACCGGCATAAAGGTAATTGACCTTCTTGTCCCTTATGCCAAGGGCGGAAAAATCGGTTTATTCGGGGGTGCGGGCGTCGGTAAAACCGTGCTTATTATGGAAATGATTCATAACATTGCAACAAAGCATGGCGGATATTCGGTATTCACCGGCGTCGGAGAGCGTTCAAGAGAAGGAAACGAACTTATATCCGATATGACCAAAAGCGGCGTTATAAACAAGACCGTTCTTGCCTTTGGGCAGATGAATGAGCCTTCCGGAAGCCGTATGAGAATTGCAATGACCGGACTTACAGAAGCCGAGTATTTAAGAGACGAAAAAAATCAGGATGTTCTTTTATTTATAGATAACATTTACAGGTTTATCCAGGCAGGAAACGAGGTAAGTTCAATGCTTGGGCGTCTGCCGGGCGCGGTAGGTTACCAGCCGACGCTTGCAAACGAACTCGGTGAAATTGAAGAAAGAATTGCTTCCACCGAAAACGGCTCCATAACCTCGGTACAGGCTATATATGTTCCGGCGGACGATTTAACCGACCCTGCGCCCGCAACAATTTTCAGCCACCTTGACGCAACAACCGTTCTTTCAAGAAGTATTGCGGAACAGGGTATCTATCCGGCAGTGGACCCCCTTGACTCTTCGAGCAGGATTTTAGAGCCCGAGATTGTAGGGGAAAATCATTACCGCGTTGCGAGAGGCGTTCAGGAATGCCTGCAAAGATATGCCGATCTTAAAGATATAATTGCAATTCTCGGAATGGAAGAACTCTCAGCCGAAGACAGAATCACAGTATACCGTGCCAGAAAAATCCAGAATTTTCTTTCGCAACCGATGTTTGTTGCGACCGCGTTTACGGGGGTTGAAGGCAAATATGTGTCGTTAAAAGACACTATTGAAGGTTTCAGGCAAATCATTGACGGCGAGGCTGACGATATTCCCGAGATGGCATTTTCAATGGTCGGTTCGATTGCTGAGGCGCGCGAAAAGGCGAAATCCCTGTAAGCTGAATAATACTTTAAAGGCAGGTGGCAATATTGGACGGTTTTTACCTTGAAATCATAACACCGGAAAAATCTTTTTTCGAAGGAACTGTCGAAGCGGCAATTTGTCCAACAACAAACGGTGATATAGAAATATTAAAAGGACATCAAACCCTTGTTGCCGCTTTGAGCGAGGATAAAATAGAATTCAAAATAAACGGAGAATGGAAGGAAGCGGTAGTTACCCACGGTTTTTTCGAAGTGCGTCATAACAGGGTAACGGTTTTCGCGGATTATTGCGATGAATTGTCTGATTATAAGCAGGCAAAACTGAAACGGGAAGAAAAAATCCAAGAGGAACGCGAGCTTAACAGGCAACGGCTTCTTACAGTAAAAAAGAGCAATCTTTCGCTTTCAAAATATCTTATCGTCTCGCATAAAAACAGAAAAAGCATTAACTTCAAATAGAAAAAGGAGCTGTTTTCACAGCTCCTTCTTTTTTATTCGCTTATTAATAGGACATAGTTCCTGTCAGTTCATTCAAAGCAGTTTGGTAAACTTCCATATAAGCGTGGAAATCAATTATATCAATCTTGACCGCGCTTAAAGCGGACTTATAATTTGTAACCTTCAAATCCTTCATAATTGCTTTAAGATCGTTGTTGAACTCTTCGTCTTTTATACTGTGACGAATGGTTTCATCATAGGTCGTAATGCCGTTTTTGTCGGCGTTTATATCTTTTTTATAGTAAAGTGTAATGGTTGAATTATCGTCTGAAACGACCAATTTAGCACTGTTGTTTGCAATTTCGGAAACGGTTTTATAGGTGTCCTCATCGTCCTTGTTTGCGTAATAGTCCTGCGGAGTCTGATCTTCTGCCGAAGTTTCTGTGCCTTCGCCGGTTGAATCGAGTGCAACAAGCTCTTTATATGCATCTTCAAATGATACCGAGCCTGCGTTGATTTTTGATTCCAAATCCTGGTATTTAGCCTTTATTTCAGCCTTTTCCTCATCGGTTTTTTTCGAATAATTACTGCTCGCAACGCTGTTATACACAACATAATTTTCAGTAAAATATTTCTTTATTTCTTCGTCGGCGATTGCCTTTTTGCCTTCTTTTCCGTACATCTTATCAAATGCATTTTCTTCTATCTGGATACCTCTCATAATCTTTAAGTAGGTATCCTTGGAAACACCGTTATTTTCAAGATACTTACCGAGGCTGTAATTTTCTTCCTCATTGTAAAGGAATTTTTTATTCCAGAGCATTGTATAGTTTTCTTTTATCGACTTTTCTTCCTCATCGGTAATCTTGATATCATACTTTTTCATATATTTTTCAAGTGCGACGATTTTTTTCAGAGAATCGAGGGTATTATCGGTAGCATAGTCCCCGAAAACCTTGCCGTCAATCTTTTGACTGCGATAGTAGCCTTCTTTGGATGTATCCAAATCAGTGGTGTCAATTTTGCTTAACGCAATAAGTCCCTCTTCATAAAGCGCCGCAATATACATACCGGTTGTAAAATCGGTCTCCCCTATTTTAAGGGCTATTTCACCCTTTTTATGGCATCCGCAGAATGAGAGTACCATAACCGTGGCAGCCAAAGTAAAACACGTTAATTTCTTTAAAAAATTCATTTGAATTCCTCCGATATATGAATGAACATACTATTATGGATATAATTATATAACAAAAATTACTGTTTGTCTACTGATTTTATAAAAAATATTAAAGAATATCGCTTAATTCCTTAACAGTTCTCGCGGGCGTCTCATCCTTTGAAGGCTTAATAATATAAGCCGGCGTTCCCGTAACGGCAAATGTCAGGCGGCTTTTAAAATATTCCGATAATGCCTTAACGGTATCATCCCGCAATCTGTCGGTTTTAAGTATAATTCCTTTTTCGGAGCTTACGATTTCGTATATCCCGGCATTCGCCGACCTGCTTCGCAAAAGCGCGATATCGATAAGTCCCATAACAGATGAGGGAGGTTCTCCGAAACGGTCGCAAAGCTCATCGATAACATCGCTTGCCTCGACGGAATTTGTTATACCCGCAATCCTCTTATAGATGCCGAGCCTTGCCGGGAGCGAATCGATATAGTTTTCGGGAATATGAGCGGAAATGTCAAGGTCGACCGTGCATTCGGGCGCCGTTTTCTTTTCTATTCCGTTTTCCTCGTTCACGGCTTCATTAAGCATTCGAAGATACATATCATATCCTACCGCCTCCATATTGCCGTGTTGTTCTCCGCCCAAAATACTGCCTGCGCCTCGGATTTCAAGGTCTCGCATAGCAATTTTAAAGCCTGAGCCGAACTGAGTGAATTCCCTTATAGCCTCTAACCGCTTCTGTGCGGTTTCGTTAATAATCTTTCCCTTTGTATAGCAAAAATACGCATAAGCGCGTCTTGATGACCTGCCGACCCGTCCTCGCAACTGATGAAGCTGCGCAAGACCGAAACGGTCGGAGTTCTCAATAATAAGTGTATTACAGTTTGGAACATCGACACCCGTTTCAATAATTGTAGTGCATACCAGTATGTCGATTTCGCGGTCGATAAGTTTTTGCCAAATGTCAGACAACTCATCCTCGCTCATTTTTCCGTGAGCAATACCTACACGGGCGGACGGCAGCATATTCATTATTCTTGCGGCGCAGTTCACGATACTTTCCACCCTGTTATGAAGATAATAAACCTGACCTCCTCGGCGAAGCTCCTTGTTTATAGCCTCTTTGATAACAGCATTATTCTGCTCTAAAACATAGGTTTGAACCGGATATCTGTCGGCAGG